>NZ_JBFATL010000005.1:0-228622 GCF_040678315.1 Streptomyces sp. NPDC052721
TGCGGCGACGGCCTGCCCGGCATGAACACCGACTCCATGCGCCAGTACCTCGAATGCGTCGCCGACCAGCGCCTCACCCGCCTCGGCTTCGCCCCCGTCCACGGCTCGGAGAACCCCTTCTCCTTCATGGAACTCCAAGGCGTCCAGGAACTGACCAACTTCTTCGAACGCCGGCCCTCGGCCTACCAGGTCGCGGTGGAGGGCACCGTCGACCTGGACGAGGACTTCTAGCCGGACCCGCACAGCGGCACAGGGGGTCCCCGGAACGTTCCGGGGACCCCCTGTGGGTGGCCCACGGGATGCGCAGCTCCCACGGGATCACCCGGGCGCCCATCTCGGTGAGCGTCTCGGCGAGACAGGCGCGCGCCCCGGTCGCCGCCGGTGATCGCGGGGGACGCGCTGGCCAGGGCCACCGGCTTGGCAGCGGCTGAGGTCTCAGCGGCTTCTGATTGTCCCCGGATTCGCAGGTCAGCGAGCTGAGAGGCAGACGAGTCGGGCTGTACGCCGGGTTCTGTTCCCCGGTGTCCTCGCGGGCGCCGGGGCGACGGCCATCCATCTAGGACCGGCGTTGCCGCCGGCCTCGTGCGGTCTACCCGCGGACTCGGGCGGGCCGCCCTCGATCGTCCGCGCAGGGACACCGAGGTGTCCCCTCTTGACCTTGCTCCGGGTGGGGTTTACCTAGCTGCCCAGGTCACCCTGGGCACTGGTGGTCTCTTACACCACCGTTTCACCCTTACCAGGGGCCGGAGCCCCGGGCGGTCTGCTTTCTGTGGCACTGTCCCGCGGGTCACCCCGGGTGGCCGTTAGCCACCACCCTGCCCTGTGGAGCCCGGACGTTCCTCGGGAAGTCCCCTAAGGGGACTCCACGCGGCCGTCCGCCCGGCTCGTCTGCCGTGTGGACCATGGTACCGGGCGCGTGCCGCGTCGCGGACCCGCGGCCGTCGCCAGGACCGAGCCGGTCAGGATGAGGGCGAAGGCGGCCAGCACCGGAAGGGTCAGCGGCTCGTGCAGGAACAGGGCGCCCGCCGCCACCGCCACCGCCGGGTTGACGTAGGTGATCACCGTGGCCCGGGTGGGGCCGGCCTCCTTGATCAGTTCCAGGAACGCCACGAACGCCACCGCGGTGCAGATCACGCCCAGACCGGCCAGCGCGGCCAGGACGGTGGGAGAGGGCAGGGCGGCCGGGCGGGTGAGGGCCGCCGCGGGGGCGTAGACCAGGGCGGCCAGGGTGAGGCAGGCGGCCGTCAGATGGAGTGACGGGACCTCTTTGAGGCGGCGGGCGGCGATCAGGGGAGCCGTGGCGTAGCCCACCACCGTCACCAGGACTTCCGCCAGGGAGCGGGCGTCGCCGCCGGTGAGGTGCGGGAGGGTGAGGACCGCCACGCCGGCCAGGCCCAGGGTCAGGCCCGTCACACGGCGGACTCCCAGGTGTTCCGTGTCGCCCAGGAGCCGGGCCAGGACCACGCCGACGATCGGTACGCCCGCGATCAGCAGGCCCGCCGTCGAGCTGGACAGGTGGCGTTCGGCGTCGGTCAGGGTGAACCAGGGGACCATGATCTCCAGCACGGCGAAGGCCAGCATGGGGCGCCAGTGACGTCGTATCGCGTCCCCGAAGCCGCCCTGGCGGAGGGCGAACGGGAGCAGCAGGGCCGCGCCGAGCGCGCAGCGCGTGAACACCACCACCGGCGGGGACACCGCGTCCACCGCCACCTTGATCATCAGGTAGGGGATGCCCCAGACCACTCCCATCAGGGAGAACAGGAACCAGCCGCGTGCAGTCATGCGGCCGAGTGTCGGCGTCCCGGTCCCGGGATGTCTTGAACGCTGTTGCGGTAGGCCGCCGGGGTCACCCCGAGCACCCGGCGGAACCAGCGGGTCAGGTGGGCCTGGTCGGCGAAGCCGACGAGGGTGGCCACTTCGGCGGGGCGCAGGCCGGTCTCCAGCAGGACCCGCGCCTTGGTGACCCGGTGCTGGGCGAGCCAGGCGTAGGGGGGTATGCCCATCGTCGTACGGAAGGCGCGCAGGAGCTGGTAGCGGGACAGGCCGAGGTCGGTGGCGAGCAGGGCGAGGGAGGGCGGGTCGGTGAGTTCGTCGGCGAGGCGGTCGCGGACCGTGCGGGCTATGGCGTCGGCGCCTGGGATGCGGTCGCAGAGCGGGCGGGCCGTGGAGTGGCGCCGGGCCAGGGCCGTGAGCACCCAGGGCAGGACGGACTCTGCCTCCAGCGGGTCGGGGCGGGCGCTGAGTCGCGTGTGGGCGGTGCGCAGGGCGCGGGCCAGCGCGGGGTCGTCGATGAGGGGTTCCCGGAAGTGCGGCAGGCCGCCGAGGGTGCCGTCGGCGAGCAGGGACGGCTCGGCGTACAGGGCGCGGTAGGCGTAGCCGTCGGTGGGGTTGCCGGGGCCGCCGGTGTGCATCTCGCCGGGTTCGAGGACGACGATCGTGCCGGGGCCGGTGCGGATGTGGCCGCCCCGGTAGTCGATGATCTCGGAGCCGCCGACGCAGACGCCGATCGTGTACTCGTCGTGGGCGTGCGGGGCGTAGACGTGCCGGCGGAAGCTGGCGGTGAGCAGGTCGAGCGGGGGCCCGCAGCGGCCCAGTCGGGCCCGTGTCCACCGTGCCTGTTCCCCCATCGGCCCGTCCCCTCGCCACTCACGTCATCGGCGCCCGGTGTGCGCGGTGCTCCCCCGTACCGGGTACAGCGCCGGAAGCCCTCGTTCCATGCCGTCGCGCACGCCGTACGTCCTCTTACCGGTACAACGCCGCAGGGCCCCGCGTCCATGCCTGCGTCGGGCAGGCGCCGGGCAAGCCCGTCGGGTCACGCCCCTCGTCCGGGCGCTCACGCCACGGTGAACAGGATCTTCGCCGTACCCGGGTCGGCGCGGGTGAGCCGGACCCGCAGCCGTTCGCCGAGCGGCAGCTGTGTGCCCTCGACGCGCCCGATGACCGCGGGGGACAGCACCTGAACGGTGCCCACGGTCGGCCGGTGCTCGTCCACGTCCACCACACAGCCGTCGAAGACGTCCCCGACCCGGTCCTTGAGCAGGGCAGCCTCCACGATGTCGACGCACTCCCGCTCGACCGTGCCCGCGCGCCGGGAGCCGTCGGCCATCCGCCGGGGCAGCGCGTCCAGCACGGCGAGCACCCAGTCGGGCGGGTCCTGACCGGCGACGGCGGCGAGGCAGATCTGGGAGGCGTAGCGGTCGGCGAGGCGGCGCAGCGGGGCGGTGCAGTGCGCGTAGGCGGCGGCGACGGCCGCGTGCGTGGTGAGCGCGGGCAGCTCGCCGTCCCGGAAGACGGTGTAGCCGGCCCCGCGCAGCAGGGTGGTGCACTCCTGGAGGAAGGCCGCGTGGCGCGGGTCGTGCGGGTCGAGGGTGCGCAGCAGGGCCGCGTACGACACGTGGTGCGGCCAGTCGATGTGCAGGGCGGTGGCGGTACGGCGCAGCCGCCCGACGGCGCCGTCCGGCGCGGCGGGGAGGGTGCGCAGGATGCCGGTGCCGTGGGCGAGCATCAGATCGGCGGCGGCCATGCCGGTGAGCAGGGAGAGCTGGGCGTTCCAGCGGTCGGCGGGCAGCGGGGCGCGGTAGCGCAGCGCGTAGGTGTGGTCCCGCTGGACGATCTCCTGCTCGGGCACGTGCAGGGAGATCCCGCCGCGCTCGGCCTCCAGCCGCTCCCGCGCCTCGCCGATCTCCTTGAGCAGGGCGACGGGTTCCTCGGCCGTCCCCGCGTCGATGTCCCGCTGCACGCCGGCGTAGTCGAGCTTGGCCCGGCTGCGGACCAGGGCCCGGCGCACGTCGACGGCGACGGTACGGCCCTCCGCGTCCAGGTCGATCGTCCACAGCACGGCCGGCCGGGTCCGGCCGGGCAGCAGGCTGGCCGCGCCCTCGCTGAGCACGGTGGGGTGCAGCGGGACCCTCTCGTCCGGGAAGTACAGGGTGGTCACCCGCCGGTGCGCCTCCGCGTCCAGGGCTCCGCCGGGTGCGACGAAGGCGGCGACGTCGGCGATGGCGTACCGGACGCGGTAACCGGTGCCCTGCCGGGACAGGTGGGTGGCCTGGTCGAGGTCCGTGGAGGTGGGCGGGTCCAGGGTGAAGAACGGGATGTCCGTGGCGTCGTGCACCGGCAGGGCGGGGTCCTTGGCCGCCTGCTCGGCCGCCGCCTGGACCTCCGGCGCGAAGGCCTCCGGGATGCCGAGTTCGGAACGGAGCGCGGCGAGCGCGGCCCGGAGGGGGGCTTCGGGGGCGCCGGTGACGCGGATCGTGCGGCGGGGCATGGAGCGAGCGTAGGCCGAGGCGGCACCGGAGTCACGCCGTACCCTGGCGCGGAGGTCTACGTGAGGAGTACGTGTTGCTGGTCCTGCTGCCGCCGTCCGAAGGCAAGGCGAACTCGGGCGAGGGTGCCCCGCTTCAGCTGGAGTCGCTGTCCCTGCCGGGGCTGACCGCCGCGCGGGACGCCGTGGTCGGGGAGCTGGTCGAGCTGTGTTCCGGCGACGAGGAGAAGGCCCGCGAGGTGCTGGGGCTGAGCGAGGGACTGCGCGGCGAGGTCGTGAAGAACGCCGGGCTGGGCACGGCCGGCGCCCGCCCCGCCGGGGAGATCTACACCGGTGTCCTGTACGACGCCCTCGGCCTGGCCACGCTGGACGCGGCGGCGCGGCGCCGCGCGGCGGACTCGCTGCTGGTGTTCTCCGGGCTGTGGGGTGCCGTGCGGGTGACGGACCGGATCCCCTCCTACCGCTGCTCGATGGGCGTCAGGCTGCCGGGGCTGGGTGCGCTGGCCGGGCACTGGCGGGCGCCGATGGCCGAGGTGCTGCCGGAGGCGGCGGCCGACGGCCTGGTCCTCGACCTGCGGTCCTCGGCCTACGCGGCGGCCTGGAGGCCGAAGGGCGAGGTGGCCGGGCGCACGGCGACGGTACGGGTGCTGCACGCGCCGACCCGGAAGGTCGTCAGCCACTTCAACAAGGCGACGAAGGGCCGCATCGTCCGCAGCCTGCTGACCGCCGGTGCCGCGCCGAAGGACCCCGCCGAGCTGGTGGGGGCACTGCGGGAGCTGGGATACGTCGTGGAGGCGGAGGCGCCCGGGAGGGCGGGCAAGGCGTGGGCGCTGGACGTACTGGTGGACGAGATCCACTGAGGCACCCCAAGTCGTTGCACGGTGCGCAACGCTCATTGCGGAGGTTGCGGTAACTGGGCACGATGAAGGGCATGACCTCGCCGCTGCCCTCCTTTCCGCCTGCCTCCGTGCTGGACCTCGCCCCCGTCATGCCCGTGGTGGTGCTCACCGACGCCGCCGACGCCGTACCGCTGGCGCGGGCGCTGGTCGCGGGCGGGCTGCCCGCGATCGAGGTGACCCTGCGGACCCCGGCCGCGACGGCCGCGATCCGGGCCATCGCCGCGGAGGTCCCCCAGGCCGTGGTCGGGGCGGGCACGGTCATCTCGCCGGAGCAGGTGGACGCGTGTACGGCGGCCGGGGCGCGGTTCCTGGTCAGTCCCGGGTGGACGGAGGCACTGCTGGCGGCGATGCGCGGATCCGGGGTGCCGTTCCTGCCCGGCGTGTCGACCACCTCGGAGGTCGTCGCGCTGCTGGAGCGCGGGGTGCGGGAGATGAAGTTCTTCCCGGCGCAGGCGGCGGGCGGTACGGCATATCTGAGGTCACTGGCCGGACCGTTGCCGCAGGCCCGGTTCTGTCCCACGGGCGGGATCGGGCCGCAGACCGCGCCGGAGTATCTGGCTCTGCCCAATGTCGGCTGCGTGGGCGGAAGTTGGATGGTTCCGGCGGAGGCGGTGGCCGCCGGGGACTGGGGGCGGATCGAGGAACTGGCGCGTACGGCGGCCGGGTTGAGGTCCTCGGGCGGCTCAGGGGCGTAGGTGCCGGGCGGCGCGGGTGCCGGGCGGCGCGGGTGCCGGGCGGCTCAGGGGCGCAGGTGAGAGGTGTCGTTGAACAGCCGTACGCTCGCGTTGCCGTCCGCGTAGTACGCCACCGCCGACAGGGAGGCCGCCGAAAGCTCCATCCGGAACAGCGACTTGGGCGGAGCGCCGAGCGCGAGACGCACGAAGGTCTTGATCGGGGTGACGTGGGTGACCAGCAGGACCGTACGGCCCGCGTAGGCCGCGGTCAGCTTGTCGCGGGTGGCGGCGATCCGGGTGGCCGTCTCGGCGAAGCTCTCGCCGCCGCCGGTGGGGTGGGCCTCCGGGTCGGCGAGCCAGGCGTCGAGGTCGTCCGGGTAGCGTTCGCGGACCTCGCCGAAAGTCAGGCCCTCCCAGGCGCCGAAGTCCGTCTCGCGCAGGCCGTCTTCGAGCGTGACGTCCAGGTTCAGACGGGCGGCGACGATCTCGGCGGTCTCGCGGGTGCGGGCGAGGGGGGAGGCGACGATGGCCTGGATCGTGCCGCGCCGTGCCAGGGCCTCGGCGACGCGGTGCGCCTGCTGTCGGCCTGCGGCGGAGAGGGAGGGGTTGGTGCCGCCGCTGCCGGAGAAGCGTTTCTGGGGAGTCAGGGGGGTCTCGCCGTGCCGGAGGAGGACGAGGGTGGCGGGGGCGCCCAGGTCGGGGGCGGCGCTCCAGCCCGGGGCACTGGAGGCGCGCTGCTTGTTCAGGGTTCCCCCACCGGAGCCGGGAGGGCGCCCCTCGCCGGCGGTGGTCGTGGACTGCTCGCTGAGAGCGTGCCCGGCGCTGGAGGTCGTAGGGCGCCCCTCGCTGGGAGCTGCCGCTTCCGCTGGGACGGACGCCGCCCCAGCGGCACGACTGCCCGCGACTGCGGACGACGGCCGCTGCCGGACGGGCCCCGCCCCAGCGCCACGACTGCCCGCAGCTGCGGACGATTCCGGCGCGGCTGCGGAGGATTCGGGGGCTGGTGCAGCGGCTTCACGGGCCGCCGCAGAGGATTCGGGGCCGGCGGCTTCGTGGGCCCCCGGCTCGCGTGCCGCTCCCGCTTCCACGTCGTCCCCGGCCGGGGCGGCCACCGGCTTCGCCGGACCGGTGGGCCGGCCTTCCGCCAGAGCCGCGCGGGCCCTCGCCGCCCCCGCCGCCGCGTCTCCGGGTGGGCCCGAGGGCTCAGGGGTGGCGGGTGGTGTGTCCAGGGCCGCGCGGGACCGGGACGGTGACCACGGCCGGCCCTTCGCCCCCGCGTCCATCGCCTCGTTCGCCAAGCGGTCCGCGTGTTTGTTCTGCTCGCGGGGGATCCACTCGTAGGTGACCTGGTCCGGCGGGTAGAGGGACCTCGCCTCCGTCGCCAGTGGCTTCATGTCGGGGTGCTTGATCTTCCAGCGGCCCGACATCTGCTCGATGACGAGCTTGGAGTCCATGCGGACGTGGACCCGGGCCGACGGGTCGAGGGCGCGGGCGGCGCGCAGGCCGGCCAGGAGGCCGCGGTACTCGGCGACGTTGTTCGTGGCGACGCCGATGTACTCCGCTGCCTCCGTCAGGGCCTTACCGGTGGCCCCGTCCAGAACGACCGCCCCGTAGCCCGCGGGTCCGGGGTTGCCCCGCGACCCGCCGTCGGCCTCGACGATGAACTCCCGCACCCCTGAAGCCCCTTACAGACCCGACTCGGCGGTGCGCACCAGGATGCGGCGGCAGTTCTCGCAGCGGACCACCGTGTCCGGCGCCGCCGAGCGGATCTCGTTCAGCTCGGTGATGGCCAGCTCCTGCCGGCAGCCCTGGCAGGTGCGGGCGTACAGCTTGGCCGCGCCGATGCCGCCCTGCTGCTCGCGCAGCTTGTCGTAGAGCCCCAGCAGGTCCGCGGGGACGGAGGCCGCCACGACCTCGCGCTCCTTGGTCACCGAGGCGGCCTCGCCGTCGATCTCCTCGAACGCCGCGTCCCGGCGACCGGTCGCGTCGTCGATCTTCGACTGCACGGAGGCGACCCGCTCGGTCAGCTCGTTCACCCGCTCCTGCGCGGCCTCACGGCGCTCCATGACCTCCAGGACCACGTCCTCCAGGTCGCCCTGCCGCTTGGCCAGGGAGGCGATCTCGTGCTGGAGGTTGGACAGGTCCTTCGGCGAGGTGACGGCGCCGGAGTCCAGGCGCTGCTGGTCGCGGGCGGCGCGCTGGCGCACCTGGTCGACGTCCTGCTCGGCCTTGGTCTGCTCGCGGGCGCAGTCGCTCTCCTCGGTCTGCGCGGCCACGAGCAGGTCGCGCAGCTGGGTGAGGTCCTTCGTCAGCGACTCGATCTCGGCGTGCTCGGGCAGGGACCTCCGCTTGTGCGCGAGCTGCTGCAGGCGGACGTCGAGGGCCTGGACGTCGAGGAGTCGGATCTGGTCGGCGGGCGCGGCGTTCAGTTGGGGGCTCCCGTTGCTAGATGGCGGCGGTGGACGCCGCGTGGGCGGTCCAGGGGTCGGTGACCGTCTTGGAGACGTGGACGCGGAGGTCCCAGCCGTGACGGTCGGAGATCTCGTCGAGCTGGCTCGCGGCCAGCTCGCACCAGGGCCACTCGGTGGCCCAGTGCGCCGCGTCGAGCAGCGCGAGGGGGCTGTGGGCCACCGCCTCGGACGCCGGGTGGTGGCGCAGGTCGGCGGTGAGGAAGGCGTCGACGCCGGCCGCGCGGACCTGGTCGAACAGGCTGTCGCCGGAGCCGCCGCTGACGGCGACCGTGCGGACGGCGGCCTCGGGGTCGCCGGCCACCCGGATGCCCTGCGCGGTGGCGGGCAGCCGCTCGGCGGCGCGGGCGGCCAGTTCACGGACGGTGAGGGGGTGGTCGAGTTCGCAGACGCGGCCCAGGCCCCGGCGGCCCTCGGGGTCGGTGGGGTCCGGCACGAGGGGGCCCACGACACGGAGGTCGAGGGCTCCGGCGAGGGCGTCGGAGACACCCGGGTCGGCGGTGTCGGCGTTGGTGTGGGCGACGTGCAGCGCGATGTCGTTCTTGATCAGTGTGTGCACGACCCGGCCCTTGAAGTGCGTGGCCGCGACCGTGGTCGTGCCGCGCAGATAGAGCGGGTGGTGGGTGACCAGCAGGTCGGCGCCGAGCTTCACGGCCTCGTCCACGATCTCCTGGACGGGGTCGACGGCGAACAGGACCCGGGTGACCTCCTGGGCGGGGTCGCCCACGACCGTGCCGACCGCGTCCCAGGACTCGGCCCGCTCGGCGGGCCACAGGTTCTCCAGCGCGGCGATGACTTCAGACAGACGGGGCACGGCCCAAGGCTACCTGGCTGTTCGGCGGGGCTGTACCGCATGCGTCCGGTCTGACCCCGCTCAGCACAGACGCCCCGGTTTCCTCAGCTGAATCGCTTCTGCACCACCCGTATGTGTGAAGCCGGAGATGGCCGGTCCCCTGCCTGTGCGTAGGAAAACTAGCTTCGTCGCCGGAGGTGACCGAACGATGACGGTCTGTGCGATCGAACCCCCCTCCACGGACGGGGCCGGTGGCGTGCCGGGGACGGGGTGCGCGATCACGGCTGACGGCGCGTACGCCGCCCGGCTCGCGCGGGACGGTGACTCCTGGTTCCCGGAGCGCTGGACCCTGGACGGCCCGGAGCCCTACGCGGTGCCCCTGCCCGGCAACCAGCCTGAGGAGCCCGGGACCGAGGTGCAGCCGATGGGCGACGGGCGGGTGCTGATCCACCGCCTGGTGGCCGGGCGGCGCGCCTTCTCGCTGCTGTACCCGACCGGGCCAGGCACCGGTGAGCTGCCGCTGGGCGCGGTGGAGTGCGCCGAGCCCGGCACCCGGCTCACCCTGCTGCCGCCGGCTCCGGGGGGCGTGCGGGCGTACGCCCTCGCGGTCGGACCGCGCTCCAGCGTGGTGTGGCTGGTGGCGGGCGGGGCGTTCGGCCCGGAGCGGTGCGCCGAGGTGCCGGGGCGCTGCTCGGGCGGGGTCTGGCTGGACCGGTCCGGGCGGATGCTGGCGCTGGACCGGGAACTGGACGGGTGCACCAAGACGGTCGTGGTGGACCTGGAGCGCGCCGGCGAGGTCTCGCCGCTGCTCCAGATCGCGGACGGCAGCGACGACCGGCTGCTGCTCGCCGATCCCGACAGCGGCCTGCTGCTGATCTCCTCGGACGCGCCCTCCCCGGGGCGGGCGCGACTGGGCTGGGGTGTCCTCGGCAGCACCCTGCCGGTGCGGTTCCCGGAGCGCCTGCGGGTGCCGGAGTGCGTGGTGACGCCGTTCGCGATCCAGCCGGGGCAGGTGCTGATGCCGGAGAACTGCGCGGTGGGCCTCCGGATCGACGGTGCCTTCGGCACCTGGGTGGGCGTCTGGCGCCCGGCCGACCGTGAGGTCCGGCACCTCCCGGCGCCCGAGGGCTGGCTGGCGGGCACCGGGCTGTTCACGTGCGACGGGGTGCTGCGCCTGCCGTACGCCACGGAGGCGACTCCGTGCGGCGTGTCGGACGTGGCGGCGCCGGGCGGGAACGCGACCGCGGTCACGGAGGAGGCGGGGGACGTGGCCACGGCGGGGGCTGGGGACGTGGTCACGGAGGGGGCGGGCGACGCCCAGGGGCCGGACCGGGACGGCGGCGCCGCCGAGGCCTGCGAGCGGGTGGTTCCGGCGGGGGCGGAACCGGGTCCTCCGGTGCCGGCGGTGAACCGGCCCGTGCCGTTGCAGCAGGCGCCCTTGGGACGTCTTGTAACGAACTAGTGCCGGTTGGCGTGTGCGCCTGGATCCGGCCCGTGGCGCGCCGGTTAGACTCGCCCGGCTGTACGAAAGATCAGGTTGACGGGGTGAATACGTCCGATGAGCGACACCAGCACGACTGAGCAGCTGTCTGCCGGCTCTTCCGAGACCGCCGGCCACGGTCGGCACCGGGGCCCGGTCGCGGCCCAGGAGAGCGAGTCGGCTCCGCACGGCCGGCATCGCAAGCCGGTCCAGGAGACGGCGGAGGCAGCTGCCTGACGGCAGTGAAGAAGAGGGGGCGCTCGCTCGGCGGGCGCCCCCTTTGCCTTGCTCCCGGTCCTGCCTCACCCCCGCCTGAGCCCCAGCACCTCCACCGCCGCGAAGGTCTCCCCCGGTGGCCGGTCCGCGTAGTGCGGCGTGAGGAGCGCGTCGAGTTCGTCGTACGTGAAGGTCTCCTGCTCGCTGTCGAACCGGGCCCGCACCCGGGGCCGTTCGATCACGGCCACCATGCCGCCGTGGACGACGAGCAGCTGGCCGTTGACCCGGGCGGCGGCCGGCGAGGCCAGATAGCCGACGAGCGGGGCGACATGCTCGGGAGCGAGCGGGTCCAGGCCCTCCTCCGGCTTCCGCAGGCCGGCGAAGACGTCCTCGGTCATCCGGGTCCGGGCGCGCGGGCAGAGGGCGTTGGCCGTGACGCCGTACTTGGCGAGGGCGAGGGCGGTGGAGGTGGTCAGGCCGACGATCCCGCCCTTCGCCGCCGCGTAGTTGGGCTGGCCCGCGGACCCGGCCAGGAACGCCTCCGAGGAGGTGTTCACGATCCGCCCGTACACCGCCGCGCCGGCCGCCTTGGACCGCTCCCGCCAGTGCGCGGCGGCGAAGCGGGTGGTGTTGAAGTGCCCCTTGAGGTGGACGCGGATCACCGCGTCCCACTCGTCCTCCGTCATGGAGAAGACCATGCGGTCGCGCAGGATGCCGGCGTTGTTGACGAGGATGTCCAGCTTGCCGAACGCGGAGACGGCCGACTCGACCAGTTCACGGGCCTGGGCGAAGTCGGAGACGTCCCCGGTGTGCGGTACGGCCGTGCCGCCGGCGGCGCGGATCTCCTCGGCGACCTGCTCCGCGGGCCCCGCCGACGCCGCGCCGGAGCCGTCCCGCCCCGGTTGCCCGTAGTCGTTGACGACGACGGCCGCGCCGAGCCGGGCGAGTTCCAGGGCCTCGGCCCGGCCGAGCCCGCGCCCGGCGCCGGTGACGATCGCGCAGAGCCCCTCCAGTGGCAGTGACATGCGCCGCTTCCTCAGATCTCGATGCAGGTGCGCAGGGCGGTCCCGGTGCGCATCTGGTCCAGCGCCTCGTTGATCACCGCGAGCGGCACCCGGTGGGTGATCAGGCCCGCCAGGTCGACGCGGCCGGCCCGCCACAGGGCGATCGTGCGCTCGTAGGAGCGCAGGACGTCACCGCCGCCGTACATGGACGGCAGGATGCGCTTCTCGTCGAAGAACAGCTCGAACATGTTGAGCTGGAGGAAGTCGTCCATGGCGCCGGCGCCGACCACGACGAGGGTGCCGCCGCGCCGGGTGTTCTCGTAGGCGGTGCGGGCGGTGGCGGACCTGCCGACGACCTCGAAGACGTAGTCGAAGCCCTCGCCGCCGGTGACCTGCTGTTTCGCGTCGGCCAGCTCCTCCGGCGCCACTGCCTTCGTGGCCCCGAACGCGAGGGCGGACGCGCGCCGGGAGGCGACCGGGTCGACGGCGACGATCTCGGCGGCGCCCTTCAGCCGCGCGCCCTGGACGGCGGAGATGCCGACGCCTCCGCAGCCGATGACGGCGACCGACGAACCGGCCGCCACGTCGGCGGTGTTGAGGGCGGCGCCGAGACCGGTCGTCACCCCGCAGCCGATGAGGGCGGCGATGTCGAAGGGCACGTCGTCCGGGATCGGCACGGCGCAGCCGGCGTCGACCACGACCTCCTCGGCGAAGGTGCCGGTGCCCGCGAAGCCGAACAGGTCGCCGCCGGAGCGCCGGAAGTTGGGGGTGCCCGCGTTCATGAACCCGGCCAGGCACAGCTGGGTCTGCCCGCGCTTGCAGGCCGGACAGGCGCCGCAGGCCGGCAGCCAGCACAGGACGACCCGGTCCCCGGGCTTCAGGTGCCGTACTCCGTCGCCGACTTCGAGGATCTCGCCGGCGCCCTCGTGGCCGGGGACGAAGGGGGCCGGCTGGGGCAGCACCCCGCTCATCGCGGACAGGTCCGAGTGGCACAGCCCCGTGGCGCGCACCCGGACCCGGACCCTGCCGGGGCCGAAGCCCACCGCCTCGACGTCGTCGAGGACCTCCAGCTTTTCCTGGCCGATCTCGTGCAGTACGGCTGCGCGCATGGTGCGGCTCCCCTCGCGGTCTCTCGCTCGCGGTCTGTCAGGAGTGCTGGACGATGGTGTCGGCGAGGACGGGCGCGTCGTCCCGTTCGACGGCGCTCACGGCGGCCCGCACGGAGGCTTGCGAGGCCCACATCCGGATCCGCAGGGTCTCCCCCGGGTACACGACCCCGGCGAACCGCGTGGCGTACGACCGCACCCGGCTCACGTCCCCGCCGAGCAGGGTGTCGACGACCGCCTTGAGCGTGACGCCGTAGGTGCACAGGCCGTGCAGGACGGGCCGGTCGAAGCCGGCGAGCTTGGCGAACTCGGGGTCGGCGTGCAGGGGGTTCCAGTCGCCGGACAGGCGGTAGAGCAGCGCCTGGTCCTCGCGCAGGCGCCGCTCGACGATCCGGTCCGGCTCGCCGGCGGGGGGCTCCGGCCGGACGGACGGTCCCCGGTCGCCACCCCAGCCGCCCTCTCCCCGTACGAAGATCTGCGCGTCGTTGGTCCACAACGGGCCCTCGGCGTCGGCGACTTCGGTGCGCATGACGAGGACGGCGGCCGTGCCCTTGTCGTACACGGCGGCGATGCGGCCGGTGGCGGTGGCGGTGCCCTCGGCCGGGAGGGGGCGGTGCAGGGTGAGCGCCTGGCCGCCGTGCAGGACGCGGGCGAGGTCGACGTCGACGCCGGGCATGGACAGCCCGCTGATCACGCCCGGTGAGCCGGCGCCCGCGACGGTGGCGAAGCTCGGCAGGACGTGCAGCCGGGACTCCAGGGTGTAGCGCAGCTCGTCGGGGTCGGTGGCGGGGACGCCCGCGCCGATGCCGAGGTGGTAGAGCAGGACGTCCTTGCGCGTCCAGGAGATCTCTCCCGACCGGGGCTCGGCGGCGAGTGCCTTGGCGGCGTCGATGGGCATGGGGCTCCTGACGGGTCTCAAGACCTCGGTGCGGACGTCCGCACCGTCGGCCGCACCGAGGTCGTCCACGTGCGGACCTAGAACGCGTTCCAGTCCGGCGCCCCCTGTATAGCCGAGCCCTCCGCAGTTGTGAAGGCTCCTGACACTGTGTCAGCCCGGGCGGGCCGGCGGTGACATTTGTCCTGCCCGATTCGGTACATGCGTGTCTGCCCGCGCCAGGGTCCGGTTCCGTACCGTTCGATCCGTACGCTGTGCCGCCCTCCCGCCCCCATGCGGTGGGGCCGTTCGAACGACTGAGACGGGGGACTCGGAGATGACGTGGTGGCGGAGCCTGCACGGCCAGGTGGCGGCCTGGCAGCGGGAACGGCTGGTGTGGCGGGCGGACATGCGGCGCTTCCGGGCCGCGCGGCGGGCCGCCCGGTGCGGCGGCGCGGACGGCTCGGCCGCCGAGCACCCGGGCCCGCCGCCCACCGGCTTCACCCTGCTGCCCTGGCTGCTGCTGGGCATGGGCTCCTTCTCCAACGTGGTCCAGGGCGAGACCCCGAACCCGTGGATCGGCGGCCTGGGCCTGCTCGCCTTCAACTCCCTCTACGTCTACGTCACCTTCCGCGCCTTCGACCGGACCACGCGGGAGTCGGCGTCCACCCGGGTCGCGCTGGGCCTGCTCGGCCTGGTCACGACGGGCCTCGCCCTCGGGTACGGCGGCAACTGGCTGATGTTCTTCCCGCTGCTGGGCTCGCCACGGGCGCCACCCTGCGCGGACCGTGGCTGGGCCGCGTCGGCCTGCTGCTCACCCTCTACGCGGGAGCCGCCACCTGGCTGCGGGACGGCTGGGACGACGCGTCGGGCATCGCCTACGCCACCTTCCTGTCCAGCATGGTCACCGCCGCGATCCTCAGCCTGTCCGAGGCCGTGCGGGAGCTGCGGGCCGCCCGGGAGGAGCTGGCCCGGCGCGCGGTGGCGGAGGAGCGGCTGCGCTTCTCCCGCGATCTGCACGATCTGCTCGGGCACACGCTGTCGGTGGTCGTCGTGAAGTCGGAAGCGGCCCGCCGGCTCGCGCCACGCGATCCGGACGCGGCGCTGGCACAGATCTCGGACATCGAGTCGGTGGGCCGGCAGGCGCTCACCGAGATCCGCGAGGCGGTGACCGGCTACCGCGAGGGCAGCCTGGCCACCGAGCTGACCCGGGCCCGCTCGGCGCTCTCCGCGGCGAGCGTGGACCCGGTGGTCCGCCAGTCCGGGCCGCCGCTGGCCCCGCAGACCGAGGCGCTGCTCGGCTGGGTGGTGCGCGAAGCGGTCACCAACGTCGTCCGGCACAGCCGTGCCGGCCGCTGCGACATCACCGTCGAGGGAACCGCCGAACGGGTCCGGCTGACGGTCACGGACAACGGCACGGGCGCCGGAACCCCCGCCGCCGGTGGGGGCTCCGGCGGCACAGGGCTGAAGGGGCTGACCGAACGCCTCGCGGCGGCGGGCGGCTCCCTCACGGCCGGCCCGGCGCCACGCGGCGGCTTCACGGTCACCGCCGATCTGCCGGTGGGCGGTGACGAGGCGGCGACGGCGGTGGGTACGGGCACTGCGACTCCCGCTGGGGCTACGGCTACGGCTACGGCGCCCAGGGTGCGGTGACCGCCCGCCCAGCTGACGTCGGCCGTCCACGACGTGCCGCTGTCGAAGGCGTTGGCTCCGCCGTTGCTCGCTGTCCGGTCAGAGACTGGCCAGCAGACCGTCGAGCGGGGCGGGTGCCCGGTCGGGATCGAGGGCCTCGACCAGGACACGGCCGTAGTGGATCTTCCGCCCCTTCTTCGTGCCGAGGAAGCGCCGCAACTGCTGCTGTGCGGTGCGGCCCCGCTGCGCGGGCTGACGCAGGAAGGTCTGCCACGCACGCAGGTCGCCCTCGGCCCGGACCAGCTCCGCCACCCGGGTCACGCCCAGCGCGCGGATCAGCTCGTCCTCCAGATCCGCAGCGCAGACGAAGAACCCGTGCTGTGCCACGCCGGCCCGCTCCCAGCCACGGGCGTAGTACGGGCGCTCCCGCTCGTCACACAGCCCGGTGAGGCACAGGCCCAGGCCGGCCGGCCCGAGGAGGGTGGCGAACCGCCCGACGTTCATCGCCCCGCCCATCGACAGGACGCAGACCCCTTCGGCCGCCAGGTCCCGGCCGCGGCCCGCGGCCAGCGCGCCGACGGCCGCGGCATCGCTCGGGCCTTCGAGCAGGACGGCCGCCCGGACGGACAGCCGCGCGGCCAGCTCCCGCGCGGGGCCTCCGGGCCCACCGGCCGCCCACGCGGTGACCGCCTCCCGGAACGCCCCCATGTCAGCCATGAGCCGAGTCTCCGCCCTTTCCTGCGGCCACGGTAGGGAATTTCCGCGAGCGCGCACGGACCGCTGCGGTCAACGGCCGGCCGACACGCCCCCGAACCGCCGTACCGCCGAACCACTTCCAACCCCCGCCGGTTCGCGGTTGGGGACGGAGGCGGTTCGGGGGGGCGGAGGTCGTTCGGCTCGGGATGGCGGCGGTTCGGCGGAAGCGGTTCGGTCCGGGGTGGCGGCGGTACGGCGGTCGGGGCGGCGGCGGTCGGAAGCGGTATGGCGGTCGGGGTGGTGGCGGTACGGCGCGGTGGCCCGGGGTGGCGACCGCCGTACCGCCGCCCGCCCCTGCCCCTGCGCCTGCGTCAGCCCCTCCCCCGTATCTGTACGAACGGCCCGCCCCCGCCGAGGGAACGCTGAGTTCGCTCGCCGGGACGCGGCCCTGGCCGGCGGCACCGGCGACGCGGTCCGGCACGACAGGACGCGGGGCTGCCCCGGCCGCCCGGCGTAACCTGTGGCGATGGACGACGAGAGGCCCCGGGACCACCGGCCCGGTACACGCATCCGGGTGCTGCTCGCCGAGGACCAGGGCATGATGCGTGGCGCTCTCGCCCTGCTGCTCGGCATGGAGGAGGACATCGAGGTCGTGGCACAGCTGGGCTCGGGCGACGGCATCGTGGACGCCGTGCTCACGCACCGGCCGGACGTGGCCCTGCTGGACATCGAGCTGCCGGGCATGAGCGGGCTGGACGCGGCGGCCGAGCTGCGGGACCAGGCTCCCGACTGCCGGGTGCTGATCCTCACCACCTTCGGCCGGCCGGGCTATCTGCGCCGGGCCATGGAGGCCGGAGCGGCCGGCTTCCTCGTCAAGGACGGGCCCGTGGAGGAGCTGGCCACGGCGATCCGGCGCGTGCTCACGGGGGAGACCGTGGTCGATCCGGCGCTGGCCGCCGCCGCGCTCAGCGCCGGGCCGAATCCGCTGACGCCCCGTGAGCGGGAGGTGCTGACGGCGTCGGTGGACGGGGCGACCGTCGCCGACATCGCCGGCAGGCTGCGCCTGTCCGAGTCGACCGTCCGTAATTACCTCTCCTCCGCGATCGGCAAGACGGGCACCCGCAACCGGGCCGAGGCGGTAAGGGAGGCCCGGCAGCAGGGCTGGCTCTGAGCGGGATCTCCCGCGCGGCGGGTCACCTCGTCACGCCGGCCTCCTCGTAGGCCGTCCCCTCGGGGGCGACGCACACGAACCAGTTCCCTCCCGGGTAGCCCGCCACCGGGCGGATCAGCGAGGTGCCGTCATGGGCGGCGGGAGCGGATCCCGCCGGCCGGGCCACGGTGGAACTGCCGTCCTTCCAGCGGCAGGTGACCTCCCGGGCGGTCTTCGCGACATGCCCGACCACGAGCCGTTCGGGGGCCGTGGGGCTGACCTCCTCCAGGCTGACGGCGGCGGCCTGGAGGTCGGTGCCCGAGAGGCGGTCGATCCTCTGGTGCGTGTCGAACATGACGACCAGGGGAAGGCCGTCGCCGTAGGACCGCATCGAGAAGTACGACGTCTTCCCGACCAGGTCGGCGGCCTTGTCCGCCGCCGGCCGCACGCCCATCCGCCTCATGGCGTCGAACTGCCGGTCCGCCTCCCGCGCGTCACGCGGCGCGCCCCACACCTCGACCCAGACCCGCCACTCCTTGCCGTGTTCGGTCCCCCGCGCCAGCTCCGTCCGCTGCGGGTCGTACACATGTCTCTCCTCGGCGGACGCCGGGCCGGGCGCCATCGGCGTCCCCCGGTCGGCGCGCTCCCCGGGCAGCCCGGCGAAGGCCAGCGTGGCCCCCGTCGAACCCGCCAGCACCAGGGCGGTGGCCGCCGCCACCGCCCAGCGCCGCGCCCTGCGGCGCCGGCCGCCGCGGATGACGGCCTGGACGGGGGCTATGCCGATCTCGACCTCGTCCGCCGCGTCGGCGAGCAGGAGGGCGATGTCCGTCTGCGTCATGTCGTGAATCTCCCGGTCCGCGCTCATCACTTCCGCCCTCCGTGCGTCACCATGTCGGCCAGTCCCGGTATGGCGCGGAGTTTCGCGATCCCCTTGGCCGCGTTGCTCTTCACCGTGCCGACCGAGCAGCCCATGGCCTCCGCCGCCTGTGTCTCGGTCAGGTCCTCCCAGTAGCGCAGCACGACCGCCTCCCGCTGCCGGGCGGGCAGTTGCGCGAGCGCCTTGAGCAGGGCGCTGCGGTCGTCGGCCTGGGCGATCCGGTCGCCGGTGTCGGCCACCTCGCGCACCAGGCCGGAGTCGTCCTTCGGCGCCAGGAACTCCCTGAGTCGCCGGCGGTGTCTGCACGCGTGCGCGTTGATCATCACGCGCCGTACGTACGCCTCCGGGTCGTCCGCGCCGCCGACCCGGCGCCAGGCCACATAGACCTGTTCGAGCGTCGACTGGACCAGGTCCTCGGCGGCGTGCTGCTCCCCCGTGAGGAGAAATGCCGTACGCATCAGCCGCGGCCAGCGGCCGACCACGAAGCTCTGGAACTCCTCGTTCCGAGTCTGCTTCCCGTCCCCCATGGGCACCTCCTAGATGTCTGAAGGAGTCCATGGGCCGCCCGGACCGTTGCCCCGGTCCGCAGAACCCGGGGATTTCTTCTCAGCCTTCGCTCGGCCTTCCTCCGCCCTCTCGGGCATGACACCCCGTCAGTAACCCATGGAACGGTCAAAAATTCGTTAGGGGCCCGAAGCAACGGAATAGTTGCCTGTGCATACGAGGTTTACCCAGCACTTATGACACGCGGAAGGCCTCACCCCATGCCAGAGACGACGACCGACCAGCCCACCCGGAGAGCGGGCGGCGCCGTGGTCCCCGTGCTCGCCTTCGCGGGCATCGTGGTCGCGGTGATGCAGACGCTGCTCGTGCCGGTCATCAAGGACCTGCCGCAGCTGCTGGACACCGCCCCCAGCAACGCCACGTGGGTCCTCACCTCGACCCTTCTGTCGGGCGCCGTCGCCACCCCGATCATGGGCCGGCTGGGCGACCTCTACGGCAAGCGCCGCATGCTGATCCTCAGCCTCGCCGTGATGGTGGCCGGCGCCCTGGTCAGCGCCTTCACCGACCAGCTGCTCACCATGATCGTCGGCCGTACCCTCCAGGGCTTCGCCATGGGCGCGATCCCGCTCGGCATCGGCCTGATGCGCGACATGCTGCCGCGCGAGAAGCTGGGCTCGGCCATGGCCCTGATGAGTTCCTCGATCGGCGTCGGCGGCGGCCTCGCACTGCCCGCCGCGGCCCTGGTCGCGCAGCACACCGACTGGCACGCCCTGTTCTACGGCGCCGCCGGCCTCGGCGTGCTCGCCATCCTCCTCACGCTCCTCGCCGTCCCCGAGTCCCCGATGCGCGCCGTGGGCTCCTTCGACCTGCTCGGCGCGCTCGGCCTGTCCACCGGACTGGTGCTGCTCCTGCTGCCCATCACCAAAGGCAGTGACTGGGGCTGGTCCTCGGGCACGACGCTCGGTCTGTTCGCCGCTGCCGTCGTCGTCCTGCTGCTGTGGGGCCTGTTCGAGCTGCGCGTCCAGGCGCCCCTGGTCGACCTGCGCACCACCGCCCGCCGCGAGGTGCTGCTCACCAACCTGGCCTCGATCATGGTCGGCGTCAGCTTCTACGTCGTCTCGCTCGTCCTGCCCCAGCTGCTCCAGCTGCCCACCGCGACCGGCTACGGCCTCGGCCAGTCCATGGTCGTCGCGGGCCTGTGTGTGGCCCCGCTGGGCCTGACGATGATGTTCACCGCCCCGGTGTACGCCCGCCTGTCCGCCCGCTACGGCCCCAAGGTCACCCTGATCACCGGCCTGCTCGTCATCGCGATCGGCTACGGCGGCGGCCTCGGCCTGATGGACGCGGCCTGGCAGACGATCGTCACGTCCGTCGTCCTCGGCGCCGGCATCGGCCTCGCCTACTCCTCGCTCCCCGCGCTCATCGTCGGCGCGGTCCCGGCCTCGGAGACCGGCGCGGCCAACGGCCTGAACACCCTGATGCGGTCCATCGGCACGTCGGTGTCGAGTGCCGTCATCGGCATGGTGCTGGCCGACACCGCCGACAAGGTGAACGGCGTCGCCATCCCGACCATGCACGGGTTCCGGGTGTCCTTCCTGATCGCCACCGCCGCCGTCGCGGTCGGCCTGATCCTGGCGGTCTTCCTGCCGAAGGCGGCCCGCCCGGCGCAGCACACGCAGCTGCGGGCCAGCAGCGAGGAGGACGCCGGCCTGGAGCGGGCCGAGGAGGTGCTGCGCGCGTTCCGGGGGCGGGTCCTGGACGCCGGGGGCGCGCCCGTCGCCCGGGCCAAGGTCACCCTGATCGACCGCCGGGGGCGGCAGGCCGGTGCGACCGTCTCCGCCGAGGACGGCAGCTACGCGCTCGCCGTCCCGGCGCAGGGGGCGTACGTGCTGGCCGCGCGGGCTTCCGGCCATGGGCCCCTGGCTTCTTCGGCGACGCATTCCGGTGAGGAGCGGGCTGTCGCCCTGGATCTTTCGCTGCCCGGGGAGACCGTGAACGCCTGACGGGGTGCCTCGTTCCGTCGTCCGGCGACCGCGGCACCGTCGTGGTCGATCGCGCGGGGCCCCGCGCGCCGTGCACCGCACCCCCTGTCCCTGAGTGACCGGGGGTGCGGCAGCATGGGCGCTCGGACCGACGTACGACCGAAAGGCGACCCATGCCCGCCGCTCCCCAGCCCGAGATCCTGGCCGCGTTCGAGGCGGCGAAGGGGTTCATGCCCCTCGACGAGGGGCTCGCCCTCTACGACGCCGCCGTCACCGCCGGCCGGCTCGGGCTGCCGCTGCTGGAGGTCGGCACGTACTGCGGGCGCTCCACCGTCCTGCTGGCCGACGCCGCACGCGCGGCCGGGGTCACGGCGCTCACCGTCGATCACCACCGGGGCAGCGAGGAGCAGCAGCCCGGCTGGGACTACCACGACCCGGAGACGGTCGATCCCGAGGTCGGCCTGATGGACACGCTGCCCACCTTCCGGCGCACGCTGTTCAAGGCGGGGCTGGAGGAGCACGTGGTCGCCCTCGTCGGCCGCTCCCCGCAGATCGCGGCGATCTGGAACTCCCCGCTCGGGTTCGTGTTCGTCGACGGCGGCCACACGGACGAGCACGCCACGGCCGACTACGACGGCTGGGCGCCGCATGTGGCCGAGGGCGGGCTGCTGGTCATCCACGACGTCTTCCCCCATCCGGAGGACGAGTTCACCGGCCAGGCGCCGTACCGCGTGTACCTGCGGGCCCTTGGGTCCGGGGCGTTCACGGAGGTCTCGGCGGCCGGCTCGCTGCGTGTCCTGCGGCGAACGGGAGCGGGGATCTGAGGCCCCGGTTAGAGTCGCAGACGTGTCGTACGTTGGCCCGGACTTCGATCCCCCGCAGCCCCGCCGGCCCCGGCGGCGCCCGCTGACCGTGGCGCTCGCCGCGCTGGTGCCCGGGGCACTGCTCGGCTGGGTGGTGTACGAGGCGGTGGGCGGCGGTCCGGGCGGTGCGGACCGTACGGGCTCCCCCGCGCCGGCCCCGCGCACCTCCGCGGTGTCCTCCGCCCCGGCTTCCTCTCCCAGCGGCAAGAGCGGCACCCGTGACGACGGCGGCGGTGACGACGGCAAGGAGTCCGCCTCACCCTCCGCCCGGCCGGGCGGTTCCGGCCCGCTCAAGGGCAAGGTCGTCGTCATCGACCCGGGGCACAACCCGGGCAACTCCCGGCACACGGCGGAGATCAACCGCCCGGTGGACATCGGAACGAACCGCAAGGAGTGCGACACCACCGGGACGTCCACCGACGACGGCTACACCGAGGCGCGGTTCACGCTCGACGTGGCGCACCGGCTGCGGGATCTGCTGGAGCGGCAGGGCGCCACGGTGAAGCTCACGCGCGACGGCGACAGTCCGGCGTGGGGTCCGTGCGTGGACGAGCGGGCCCGGATCGGCAACACCGCGCGCGCGGACGCGGCGATCTCGATCCATGCCGACGGCTCCGCCCCCGGCAACCGCGGCTTCCACGTCATCCTGCCGGGTTCCGTGCACGCGGGTGCCGCCGACACCCGTGCCATCGTCGGCCCGTCCCACGATCTCGGGGTGCGCGTCGCGGGCAACTTCCTCCGCGAGACGGGGGAGCCGCCCTCCAACTACCTCGGCGGCGGTACCGGTTTCGTCACGCGGACGGACCTGGGTGGTCTCAATCTGTCAACGGTTCCCAAGGTGTTCATCGAGTGCGGCAACATGCGCGATAGCAAGGACGCGGCACTGCTGACCAGCGGCGCCTGGCGACAGCGGGCGGCGCAAGGGATCTCTGAGGGAATCGTGAGTTTCCTGCGCGATTCGTGACCGGCGGGCGGAACCGGCCGGACAGCCGGATCTTGCGGACGATAGTGTCTACCGACGACGAGACGACCTACGAAGGACCTGAAGTGAATATCCGCTCCCTCACTAGAGGCGACGGCGTGGTGATCGGAGCAGCGGTGGTGCTGTTCATCGCGTCGTTCCTCGACACGTTCGACACCAGCGGCAACGACATCCCCAACGCCTGGGACAACCTCGGCCTGGTGATGAGCATGTACGTCGGCGGCATCGTCGGCGCGGTCCTGATCGTCGTCTCCCGCGCCCTCCCGGAGCCCCGCAAGCTGGCCGGCCTGGACCTCGGCCAGGTCGGCGTCGCCCTGACGCTCTTCGCCGCGTGGACCTCGTTGTGGACGATCATCGACCCGCTGGGCGCCTTCGACGACTTCGACCAGTTCGACGTCGGTGCCGGCTCCGGTCTGATCCTGGGCCTCGTCGCCGCGCTGTTGCTGGCCGCCGCCGCCATCGCGACCCCCTTGGTCCCCGCCCTCCAGGCCGCCCTGATCCCCGCCCCCAAGCCGGTCGCCCCCCAGCCCTACGGCGCCCAGCCGCCCGGTGGTTACGGCTACCCGGGTGCCCAGCCGCAGCAGCCCTACGGTGCGCAGCCGCAGCCGGGCCAGCCGTTCGGGCAGCAGCCGCCGGCCGCGCAGGGTGCCGCCCCGGCGCCGCAGCCGGCCGCCGCGGACTTCTCGCCGTTCTGGTTCGCCGTGCCGGTGCCCCGCCCGCTGTTCTCGGAGGACGGTTCGCCGAGCCAGATCGCCGAACTGGCGCCGGGCACCTGGTACCTGGCCGTCGAGCAGCGCGGTGCCGCGCTGGTGGCGCAGACGCAGGACGGCCGCCGTGGCGTGCTGCAGGACACCTCGGGCATCCAGCGAGGCTGATCCGTACCGTCGTGGCGCACCGGCCCCTCGCCCTTCCGGGCGGGGGGCCGTTGTCGTACAGTCGCCTCCCGGCTGGTGGCTGACGGTACGTCAGGAGGTGGGCGTATGCGGCTCGGTCTCGCGCTCGGCTACTGGGGACGCGGTCCGGACGCCGGTCATGTGCCGCTCGCCCGGGAGGCGGAGCGGCTCGGCTACGACTCGGTGTGGACGGCCGAGTCCTGGGGCTCGGACGCCTTCACCCCACTGACCTGGATCGCCGCGCAGACGTCACGGATCAAGCTGGGTACGGCGGTTGCCCAGATGGCCGCCCGCTCGCCGGCCGCCACGGCGATGCACGCGCTCACCCTGGACCACCTCTCCGGCGGGCGCGTGCTGCTTGGGCTCGGGCTCTCCGGTCCGCAGGTGGTGGAGGGCTGGTACGGCCGCCCGTTCCCGAAGTCGCCGCTGACCGCGACCCGGGAGTACGTGGACGTCGTACGGCAGGTGCTGCGCCGGGAGGCGCCGGTGGCGGTGGACGGGCGGTTCCACCCGCTCCCCTACAGGGGCCCGGACGGCACCGGCCTCGGCAAGCCGCTCAAGCCGATCACCCATCCCCTGCGCCGCGACCTGCCCGTCCTCCTCGGTGCCGAAGGACCGCGCAACGTCGCCCAGACGGTCCGGATCGCCGACGGCTGGCTGCCGCTGTACTGGGCGCCGAGCCGGCCCGAGGTGTACGGGGACGTGGTGCGCACGTTGCCCGAGGGGTTCGTGGTGGCTCCGCTGGCCCGGGTGAAGGTCTGTGACGACGTGGCCGAGGGGCTGCTGCCCGTCAAGGCCATGCTCGGCTTCTACATCGGCGGGATGGGGCACGCGGCCCGCAACTTCCACGCCGACCTGATGGCCCGCATGGGGTACGAGGCCGAGGCCCGGCGGATCCAGGAGCTGTTCCTCGCCGGGCGCCGGGAGGAGGCCGTACTGGCCGTGCCGGACGCCTTCGCCGACGAGATCTCCCTGGTCGGTCCCCGCGAACGCATCGCCGAGCGGCTGGAGTCGTGGCGCCAGGGCCCGGTGACGGACCTGCTGGCCCTGTCACCGGACCCGCACAGCCTGCGGGTGCTGGCGGAGCTGAACTCCTAGCCCTTGGACAGCTGGGACGCCGAGGGCACCTTCTCCTTGACCGGGGCGCCGGCGCTCTTGCCCGCGTCCTTGACGCCGCCGATGACGTCGTCGAACGCGCTTGCCGCGTTCTCGTCGCCCTTGCGGAGCTTGGAGGGCAGGTTCTTCAGGGCCTCGATGCCGCTGCTGAGCGGGGCGAGCGCCTTGGAGAGGGTCGGGTCGGCCTGGGCGTTCTTCTGGGCCGCCTTGAGCCGGTTGTAGGCGAAGGCGCCGGCGAGACCGGCCTTGACCAGGGCGACCTTGCGGCCCTTGGCACCCTTCTTGAACTTTCCTTCCTTCCAGGGCTTAACGATCCACTGGTAGGTCGCGCCGGCGGCGAGGCCCGCGTCCACCACGAAGCGGGTCTTGGCGAACTTGCGCTTCTCCGCGGACGTGGTCGGGCTGGGGCTGTCGACGGCGGGGACGACCTGTGCCGCCGCGGTGTCCTTCGTACTGCTCTTCTCGCTGCCTCCACAGGCGGTGGCACCCGCCACCAGGGCGCAGCACAAGGTGAGCGCCACGACAAGGCGCCGTATCGGTACAGGCACGGAGTCCTCCGGACGTGTCCTCCCCGAGCGGTCTGCTTCCTCCGGCAGCCTCACTCGGGGCGACGGGGTGCGCCACTCGGGGGACGCCGTCCGGGTGGTCTCCGGGCCGGGTCCGGGTCGGCTCAGGGCTCCCTGGGGGTTTCACGGCACACCGCCCGGCAATCCGGAAAGTATGTCCCTTCGATATCGCAACGGCGCGAACCAGGCCGGGACGGTCATCGCGGTCGTCGCCGACATCAT
This sequence comes from Streptomyces sp. NPDC052721, assembly GCF_040678315.1. Lineage (NCBI taxonomy): Bacteria > Bacillati > Actinomycetota > Actinomycetes > Kitasatosporales > Streptomycetaceae > Streptomyces > Streptomyces sp. NPDC052721. The sequence continues at coordinate 25,262 of NZ_JBFATL010000005.1, forward strand.
GGCGTTGATCCTCGGCCTGTGGATCCTGATGTACCTGCTGGACGCGAACCGGGCCAACAGCCTGGTCCAGTTCGTCCATGACGCGGCGGCCTGGCTGGCCGGCTGGTCCCACGACCTCTTCACCTTCGACGAGGCCTGGGCCCGGGTGGTCGCCGGATACGGGCTCGCCGCGGTGGTCTACCTGTTCGTGGGCCACGCCATAGCCAACCGCATGCACCGGCACTGACCCCGGCCGGACGGCCGGGGTGAACCCTCGCGGGGGTCAGCCGCAGCAGTCCGGGTCCAGGCCGGCCGGCAGGTGTTCACCGCCGAACACCGCGCACGTGGCGTCGTGGCCGCCCAGCGCGGCCACGGCCAGCAGCAGGGAGCCCGCCGTCCAGGTGGTCAGCTCGCGGGGCCAGAGGGCGTCGTCGTCGAAGACGTAGCCCGTCCAGTACAGGCCGCTGTCCGGGTCCCGCAGGTGCTGGATGGACTGGAGGATCTCCAGGGCCCGGTCGGACTCGCCCATCGCCCACAGCGCCAGGGCCAGTTCGCTGGACTCGCCGCCGGTCACCCAGGGGTTGGGAACCACACAGCGCACGCCGAGGCCGGGGACGACGAACCGGTCCCAGCCGGCCTCGATGCGGGCCTTGGCCTCCGCTCCGGTGAGCGCCCCGCCGAGGACCGGGTAGTACCAGTCCATCGAGTAGCGGTCCTTGTCCAGGAAGCGTTCGGGGTGCCGGCGGATCGCGTGACGGAGGGAACCGGCGGCCAACTCCCAGTCCGGCTGCGGCTCCTCGCGTTCCTCGGCGATGGCGAGCGCGCACCGCAGGGCGTGGTGGGTGGAGGAGCTGCCCGTCAGCAGCGCGTCCGTCGCCGGCGTGCCGTCGTCCTCCCGGCGCCAGCCGATCTGACCGCCGGGCTGCTGGAGCCGCAGCACCCATTCGACGGCCGCGTAGACGGTCGGCCACATGCGGTCCAGGAACGTGTCGTCGCCCGTGGACAGGTAGTGATGCCAGACGCCGACGGCTATGTAGGCGACGAAGTTCGACTCGCGGGCGCGGTCGGTGATCTCGTCGTGGGCGCCGTCGGCGTAGGCGGCGTACCAGGAGCCGTCCTCGTTCTGGTGCCGGGCGAGCCAGTCGTACGCCCGCTCGGCGGCGTCGTGCTCACCGGCCGCGTCCAGGGCCATCGCGGCCTCGGTGTGGTCCCACGGGTCGAGGTGATGTCCGCGGAACCACGGGATCGCGCCGTCCTCCCGCTGCACGGCCAGGATGCCGGCGACGGTCGCGGCGGCCTGCTCGGCGGTGAGGACCCCGGGCAGGACCAGGTGTTCTGTCCGGGGGGTGGTCACTCGGCGGACGCCCCTTCGGACAGTCGCGGCAGGTGCGGCTTGGTCGCGTAGACCACGAAGCTCTTGCCGATCAGCGGGTTGAGCGCCTGCTCGGCGAGCCGGGTGGCGAGCGGCTTCTTCATGATGTCCCAGACCAGCAGCTTGTGGTACGCCCGCACCGGCAGCGCCTTGTCGTTGTCGACGCCGAACGCGCACTTCAGCCACCAGTACGGCGAGTGCAGCGCGTGCGCGTGGTGGCTGCCGTACGGCTTCAGCCCCGCCTCGCGGACCTTGGCGACCAGCTCGTCGGCCTTGTAGATGCGGATGTGGCCGCCCTCGACCTCGTGGTAGGCGTCGGACAGCGCCCAGCAGACCTTCTCGGGGCCGTAGCGCGGCACGGTGATCGCGATGCGCCCGCCGGGCTTGAGCACGCGGACCATCTCCGCGAGCACGCCCTTGTCGTCGGGGATGTGCTCCATCACCTCGGAGATGATGACGACGTCGAAGGACTCGTCGGGGAAGGGCAGGGCGAGGGCGTCGCCCTCCATCGCCGTGGCGGTGGCGCCCTGCGGGGCCTCCCCGGCCTCCTTCATCGCCGCGAACCACTTGGCGACCTCGCGGATCTCCTCGCCGTTCTGGTCCAGGGCCACCACCTGGGCGCCGCGCCGGTAGCACTCGAAGGCGTGCCGGCCGGCTCCGCAGCCGAGGTCCAGGACACGGTCGCCGGGGGCGAGCGGGAACCGGGAGAAGTCGACGGTCAGCACGTGGCCCTGCTTTCGGAGGAGACGCCTGCAACACTTGCCGGGGCCGCGGAGCGGCCGGGGGTCTGGGCCGCGGAGCGGCTCGGGGAGTGGCCCGCGGAGCGGGCGATGGCCTCGCGGTAGTGGGCCACGGTGCCCTCGGCGGCGCGGGCCCAGGTGAAGCGGTCGAGCACCCGCCGGCGGCCCGCGTGGCCGAGGCGCGCCCGCAGCTCCGGGTCCCCGAGCAGCCGGTTCAGCCCGGCGGCCAGCGCCCCCGCGTCGCCCGGCGGTACGGCCAGGCAGGTCTCGCCGTCCGGCCCCGCGACCTCCGGGATCGCGCCGCCGGTGGTGGCGACCAGCGGCGTGCCGGTGGCCATGGCCTCGGCGGCGGGCAGCGAGAAGCCCTCGTACAGGGAGGGCACGCAGGCCACCTGGGCGGAACGGATCAGGTCGACCAGCTCGGCGTCGGAGATGCCCTTCACGAAGTCGACGGCGCCTTCGAGGCCGTACCGCTCGATCGCCTGCGCGACGGGGCCCTCCTGCGGGCGCTTGCCGACGACGACGAGATGGGCGGCGGGGTGCTCGGTGCGGACCTTGGCGAGCGCCTCCACGAGGAACACCAGCCCCTTCAGCGGCACGTCGGCGCTGGAGGTGGTGACGATCCGGCCCGGCACCTCGGCGACGGCCGGATCCGGCGCGAACAGGTCGGTGTCGGCGCCGATGTGGACGACGTGGACCCGCTCGTCCCGGACGCCGAGGTGGTCCACGATCTCCTGGCGGGAGCTGCCGGAGACGGTGAGGATCGAGGGCAGCCGGCGGGCGACGCGCTTCTGCATGCGGGTGAAGGCGTACCAGCGGCGCACGGAGTAGCGGCGCTGCCAGGTGCCGGCGGCGTCCAGCTCCAGCTGCCGGTCCACGGTGATCGGGTGGTGGACCGTGGTGACCAGGGGCGCGCCGATGTCGCCCAACAAGCCGTAGCCCAGGGTCTGGTTGTCGTGGACGACGTCGAACTCGCCGCGCCGGGCGCGCAGATGCCGGCGGGCGCGCAGCGAGAAGGTCAGCGGTTCGGGGAAGCCGCCGGTCCACATGGTCCCGACCTCGAGGGCGTCGATCCAGTCCCGGTACTCCTCCCGCTTGGGGGTGCGGAAGGGGTCGGGCTGGCGGTAGAGGTCGAGGCTGGGCAGCTCGGTGAGGGTGAGGCCGGGGTAGCCCTCGTCGAGGACGGGGTACGGCTGGGAGCCGATGACCTCCACGCGGTGGCCGAGGCGGGCCAGCTCCCGCGAGAGGTGTCGTACGTAGACGCCCTGGCCCCCGCAGAACGGGTTCCCTTTATAGGTGAGGAGCGCGATGTCGAGCGGTCGTCCGCCGTCGGCAGCGGGTTCCTGGTCGGCACCCGCTTCCCGGGCCTCAGCGGTCACTCCGTGCCCCCTTCTGCCTGCACTGTCCCGCGAGACTACGACGGGACGCTAATCTAGAACAAGTTTCAGACTTGATCGTTCAAGAGGCTCTGAATCTACCGGCAGGTAGGGGCGCTGTGAGCAGTGGATCAGGTGATTCGCGCCACGGCGCGCCGCCCTGCCATGCTGTCGATCACGAGCCCTACAGACGCCCTCACCGACTGTCACGGAACGGGACCCATGCCTGCGGAAGCCAGCACCTCGCGCCCGGCCTCGCCCCTCACCGAGCGGCAGGAGGCCCGCCGTCGCAGGATCCTGCACGCGAGCGCGCAGCTGGCCAGCCGGGGCGGGTTCGACGCCGTACAGATGCGTGAGGTCGCGGAGTCGTCGCAGGTGGCCCTCGGCACGCTGTACCGCTACTTCCCGTCCAAGGTGCATCTGCTGGTCGCCACCATGCAGGACCAGCTGGAGCACATGCACGGGACCCTGCGCAAGAAGCCCCCGGCGGGCGACACGGCCGCCGAACGCGTCGCGGAGACCCTGATGCGGGCCTTCCGCGCCCTGCAGCGCGAGCCGCACCTCGCCGACGCCATGGTCCGCGCGCTCACCTTCGCCGACCGCAGCGTCTCGCCCGAGGTCGACCAGGTCTCCCGCCAGACGACCGCGATCATCCTGGACGCGATGGGCCTGACGGACCCCACCCCCGAGCAGCTTTCCGCGGTCCGGGTCATCGAGCACACCTGGCACTCGGCCCTCATCACCTGGCTCTCGGGCCGTGCCTCCATCGCCCAGGTGAAGATCGACATCGAGACGGTGTGCCGGCTGATCGACCTGACGGAGCCGCCAGGGCACGCATGAGACGGGGCACAGAAAAGACCTACGAGACGGGTTCCCTTCGCCGGCATGGTCCGGATCAGGTGATGGGGGTCGCCGTCCGGCCTGACTGCTGCCTTCCAGCCTCTCAGCCCTACCGTCGCTGTCGGCCCGGGCGGATGCCTGCGCATCTCGCCTGAGTCGGCTACTCCGGTCGGACTCCCTCACTCGCCTCGTAGGCTGATACCAGCATAGAACGGATACTGCCCGACGGAACCCCCCATTTCCGACCAATTCGCCCCATCCTTGCCGTCTCAGGTCAGCCGACCAAGGTCAGCCCGCTCCAGCTCCGGCCGATCGGCGTCTGTGCCGCCCACTGGTCGAGCAGGCGGCGGGCCTCCTCCTCGGGCGCCGCGAAGGACACCCGCTGGGCACCCGCGTGATCCTTCCGCTCCTGCTCGTGCGTGCCCTCGCTGCAGCAGGCGCACAGGACCTCGAAGCCGCTCGCCGGCTCCGCACCGTAGCCGTGCCGGTCGAACAGCTCGATCAGCGCGTCGAGATCGGCCACCTCGCCGGCGTTCACCGTCGCGGTCAACGTCGTCAGGTCGGACGCCTGGAAGAGAAGAAGTTCCTCGAAGACGGGGTATTCGCGCCCCTCGATGATCCGGTGCCCCTTCGGTTCCCCGTCGTGGACGACGATCTCACCGAAGCGGCGTCCGCCGGTCACCGGCACGTTCATCACCCGGCCGCGCGTCGGACAGAGCCGGTCGATCCAGACGACCTCCCGCTCCCCGCCCGTGTCCAGCCGGACGCACGCCGGCCCGAACCGCCCGTTGATCTCGCCCTCGCCCGGCGGGAGCTGGATACCGAAGCCCTCCCAGGCGTCCCTGGCCGTCGCCCAGTCGCGCTGGATGGTCGCCGCGATGCCGAGGTTCCAGTACGCCGGATCACCCTCACCGCGCGGAGCCCGGGCGGCGGCCTCGCGGCCCAGCTCGTACGCCTTCCCCCAGTTGCGCAGGAACTTGTGGGCCAGCGCGGCGTCGTACCACCACACCGCGCTCTTCGATGTGTCCGGGTAGTGCGCGAGGACCCGCTCGAACAGCCCGGCGGCGGTCAGCCAGTCCTCGGCGTCCCAGGCCTCGTACGCCTGGTCGATCAACTGCTTGGCCTCGGACTTGTGCACTCTTTCCCACCCTGCTCGCCATGTCGCGGTACACCGGAACCGCAGGAGCGTACCCCGCCGCCCGTCGAGACCCGGCTGTGACAAGGGTGATACAGCGCCGGGTAGTTCCCTCCGGTTGCGGTGGTGACGACGGGCTGCATGGCTGAGCACGGGGGTGAGGCCAAGGAGACGCCTCGTCAGAGCATTCCCAGGTCACGGCTGGTCCTGGTGCCTCTGGGTGACGGCTCGGGCGCGGACTCCTTAACGTGGCCTGCTGACCTGGGAGCACCAGGGGCCGCACCCGGTCGCCCAGACGGAGCGGATCACGGTGGTCGAAGCGCCCCAGGACGAGATCGACTCTCGTTTCTTCGCCATCGTCACCGACCTCGTCGGCGCGCCGAGCGAACTCGTCGGCGAGGACGGCGAGATCGCCTGGCGGTCCCGCAGCCCCCCTGTCCGCCGGGCGAGACCAGAATCAGCGAACCGGGTGGCGATCATCACCCTTTCTACGAGAACAACTGACACCGCGGCCGACCGCCCGGCGAACGAGGAACGGGACAGAGATGACGAAGGAAGAGCAGAAGCCCGCGTGGCGAGACGTCCTGGAGCGCTGCGGACTTCAGGTGGTGGAGGAGGCACCCCGGGGCGGGCCCCCCGTGCGGTCCGCCCTTTACGCCGTCAACGGAGTCGAGGTCGATCCGGTCGCCACCGTCCCCGCCTCGTCACCGGGTGCCTCCGCCGCACTGGACGAGAAGTGGCATCTCCACGCGTCCGGCGTTTCCCTCTACGACGACAACGGCGAGTTCCTGATCCTGCCTCCCGTGCCGGGAGGCAGCGGGATCGGCTGGGTACGGGTCAGGGACACCGTCGGCACGCATCTGCCCTCACGCATCGCCGAGGTGACGGGTTCCCCCGAGTTCGTGGCCGTTTCGGCCGACGGCCGCCACCTGTGCGCCGCCTCGGTGGAGGAGCACGACCACTGGGTGGTGCTGCACGCATTCTCCTGAGCGGTCCTGACGCAGGCGGGAACACTGCCGTCACGCCCTACTCCTCGGGCGGGAACACCGCCTCCCCGCTGCCCGGCAAGGTGATCACGATCGCCTCCACCGGGCAGTTCTCGGCCGCCGCCAGGATCTGCTCGGCCGCGTCCGTGTCCGGTTCCACCGGGTGGGACTGGCGGGCCGTGTCGAGGCGGAAGTCGTCCGGGGCGTGGTGGAGGCACTGGGCCGCACCGATGCACAGCGACCGGTCGACCTCGACGTGCCAGCGGTCGCCCATGGGCTACGCCCCCGCCGGGAGGTGGATCATCTTGTGCTCCAGGTACTCGCCGTACCCCTCCGGGCCGAACTCCCGCCCCAGGCCGGAGTTCTTGTAGCCGCCGAACGGGCCGAGCATGTCCAGGCTGAAGGTGTTGACGGAGTACGTGCCGGTGCGGACCTGCCGGGCGATGTCGATGCCGTGCTCGACGTCCGCCGTCCACACGCTGCCCGAGAGGCCGTAGTCGGAGTCGTTGGCGATCTTCACCGCCTCGGACTCGTCGCCGTACGGCAGCAGGCAGATGACCGGGCCGAAGATCTCCTCGCGGGCGATGCGCATCGAGTTGTCGACGTCGCCGAAGAGGGTGGGTTCGACGTACCAGCCGCGCTCCAGCCCGTCCGGACGGCCGCCGCCGGTGAGGATCTTCGCGCCCTCCTCCTGGCCGATGCGGATGTAGTCGAGGTTGCGCCGCTGCTGACGCCGGGCGACCAGCGGGCCGACCTGGGTGGCCGGGTCGAGCGGGTCCCCGACGACGAGGGCGCGGGCCGCCTGCGCGAAGGCGTCGGCGAAGTCGGCGTAGCGGGCGCGCGGGACGAGGATGCGGGTCTGGGCCACACAGGCCTGCCCGTTGTTCATCCAGGCCGCCGGGACGATCCCGGAGACGGCCGCCTCCAGGTCCGCGTCCGGCAGCACCACCGCCGCCGACTTGCCGCCCAGCTCCAGCGTGACACGGGTCAGCCGGCGCGCGGCGACCTCCATCACGCGCTTGCCGGCCGCGACCGAGCCGGTGAAGGAGACCTTGTCGACGCCGGGGTGTCCGACCAGGTACTCGCTGACCTCGCGGTCGGCGGGGAGGATGGACAGCACGCCCTCGGGCAGGCCGGCCTCCCGGGCGATCTCGCCCAGCAGGTACGCGTCCAGCGGGGACTCCGGGGACGGCTTGAGGACGACCGCGCAGCCGGCCAGCAGCGCGGGCGCCAGCTTGGCGGCGGCGACGAACTGCGGGACGTTCCACGGGACGACGGCGGCGACCACGCCGACCGGTTCGCGGCGGACGAGGATCGGGCCCAGGACACCGTCCCGGCGCTCCTCGTGGGTGAAGTCCCGGGCGACCCGGATCGCCGCGTCCCACACCATCATCGCGCCGAGCGCCTGGGCGAGGACGCTCCAGGAGTACGGCGAGCCGTTCTCGGACGAGATCACCCGGGCGATCTCCTCGTGCCGGGCGGCGATGCCGTCCTTGATGCGCGTGACCACCTCGATCCGTTCCTCCAGGTCGGCGCGCGGCCAGGGGCCCTCGTCGAAGGCGCGGCACGCGACGGCCACGGCCCGGTCGACGTCCGCCCGGGAGGCGTGCGGCACGCGGCCGATGACCTCCTCGGTGTGCGGGGAGATCACCTCGATGACGTCCCGGCCCAGCGGGTCGGTCAACTCCCCGCCGATGAACAGCTGTCCGTGTTCCACGAGCTCGGTCATGGCCGACTGCCTCCCGCCGCACCGCACCGCATCCATCGTTTCTGACACTCTTTCAGGACTGATATCAGTTCTAGTTATAGTGGGCAATGGTCCTGGGGCGGCGGGCCGGACGGGTGGAGGGGCGGAGATCCGATGGCGACGACGTTCGATCACGGCGGGGGCGTACGGTCGGTCCGGGTGCCCATCCCGGACAACCCCCTCGGTCACACGCTGGTGTACGTGGTGGACACCGGCCGGGGCCCGGTGCTGATCGACACCGGCTGGGACGACCCCGGGTCCTGGGACACGCTGGTGGCGGGGCTCGCGGCCTGCGGTACGACGGTCGGGGAGGTCCACGGCGTCGTCATCACCCACCACCACCCGGACCACCACGGCCTGTCGGCGCGGGTCCGCGAGGCATCCGGCGCCTGGGTGGCGCTGCACGCGGCCGACGCGGCGATCGTGCGCCGGACCCGGGAGACCCGGCCGGAGCGGTGGTTCTCGTACATGGCGGCCAAGCTGACGGCGGCCGGGGCGCCCGAGGAGCATGTGGCGCCGCTGCGGACGCCCCGCGCCCGGCCCCTGCCCGGCCTCTCCCCCGCCCTGCCCGACCGGGAGATCGTCCCCGGCGAGCTCCTGGACCTGCCGGGCCGGCGGCTGCGCGCGATCTGGACCCCCGGACACACGCCGGGCCATGTCTGCCTCCACCTGGAGGAGGAGCACCCGGCACGACTGCCGGGCCACGGGCGCCTGTTCAGCGGCGACCACCTGCTGCCGGAGATCTCCCCGCACATCGGTCTGTACGAGGACCCCGACGACGCGACGGTCACCGATCCCCTCGGTGACTACCTCGACTCCCTGGAGCGGATCGGCCGGCTCACCCCCGCCGAGATCCTCCCGGCCCACCAGCACCCCTTCACCGACGCCCCGCGCCGCGTCCGGGCGCTGCTCGACCACCACGAGAGCCGCCTGGCCGGCCTCCTCGCCCTCCTCGCCGAGCCCCTCACCCCCTGGCAGGTCGCCGAGCGCATGGAATGGAACCGCCCCTGGTCCGACATCCCCTACGGCTCCCGCAACATCGCCGTCTCGGAGGCGGAGTCCCACCTGCGCCGCCTCGTGAAACTGGGCCGCGCGGAACCGGTGCCGGGGAGCGAGCCGGTGACGTACATGGCGATGTGAAAATCTGATCGCCACGCAGGACCCGCGACCGCTAGAAAGCCTCATGGACCCTGTGGAGCGGCTTCTCGCCGAGCGGGCGTGCGAACGCCTGATCCTGGACTTCGTCCACCGGCTCGACCTCGGTGAACCGGCGTCGGTGGCCGAGCTGTTCACCGAGGACGGCAGCTGGGCGTGGCCCCCGCCCGGTGACGGGCGCCGGGTGGAGGGGCGTGAGGCGCCGCGGGCGTACTTCGCCTCCCGGCCCGCCGACCGGCTCTCCCGCCGGCTGATGTCCAACGTCCTGGTCACGGTGGCCGCACCGGACGCGGCGACCGCCCGCTCCTACTTCTCCACCCACCGCGTGGACGGTCACGGGGGCGGTGTCGTGCCCGCCGGGCCGCCCGTCCAGGTCGGCCACTACGAGGACGCCTTCCGCCGCGTCGACGGCCGCTGGCTGATCGCCTCCCGCACGCTGCACCTGCCGTTCGGCGGGCCAACCCCCCGGGCGGCGCCGGCCCGTTGAGGCCGGCAGGTCACTCCAGCCCCGCCGCCTCCCGTTCCGCCCGCGTCAGCGGCGGCCCGGGCAGGGGGCCCTTGCGGGGGCCGAAGCAGAGGGTCCAGAGCATGTCCGGGGCGAACAGGCGGGCCGCCGGGGTGCGCAGGCTCATGACGTCCAGCAGGCCGCGCAGGGCGCGGGGGTTCGCGGAGCCGGCGGCCACGGCCTTGTCGACGTAGGCGGTGAGGAGGCGTTCGACGCGGGCCGGCGGCTGGGGCGCGGCCCCGGGGTAGAAGGCGTCCTGGCCGACCGCGAGGTTCCACGCGTTGCCGACCGGCCGGGCCACCGCGCGCTGGATCCGGCGGGCGGTGCCGGGCGCGGTGGGGCCGTACCGGTCGAGGGTCCGGCCGAGGGCGAGGGCGCTCTGCGCGGCGACGGACAGGCCGTGGCCGTAGACCGGGTTGTAGCCGGCGACGGCGTCCCCGAGGACGGCGAACCCCTCCGGCCAGGTCTCGGCCTTCTCGTAGAAGCGGCGGCGGTTGGCCGTGCTGCGGGTGGTCACCGGGTCGGTCAGCGGCTTCGCCCGGGCGAGGAGCCGGCCGATGACCGGGTCCTTCAGGCCGGTGAGCGCGAAGTGCTCGAACGCGTCCGGGTCGGCGGAGGGTTCGCCGCCCCGGGTGCCGGAGAGCGTGACCAGCCAGCGGTCGCCCTCGATCGGTACGACGACCCCGCCCCGGCCGGGTGCCTCGCGCGGGTCGGCCTGCACGTTCACCACCGGGTAGCGCAGCGTCGCCGTGGCCTCGGGGGCCGCGTAGACGCGGCTGGCGTAGGCGACGCCCGCGTCGACCACCCGCTCCTCGACCGGCGCGTGGCCCAGCGCCCGCAGCCAGGTGTCCGCCTGGGAGCCGCGCCCGCCGGCGTCGATCACCAGGTCGGCGTGCAGCGTGTCACCCGTGGGCAGGCGGACGCCGGTCACCCGGTGGCGGTCGCCGGTCAGGCCCGCCACCCGGGTCCCGTCGCGCAGGGTGATCCGGCGCCGGGCGAGGACGTCGGCGCGGATCACCGCGTCCAGCAGGTCCCGGCTGCACACGATCATGTGGTGCCGGGAGTCGGTGAACCGCCGGAACCACTGCCCGGAGGGCGCCTTGCTGACCAGGTCCCGCATCACGGCGATGAGCCCGGCGCCCCGGGCGGTCAGTTCCCCGGTGACGCCCGGCAGCAGCTCCTCCAGCGCGGCCACCCCGCCGGACCACAGCAGATGTGCGTGGCGGGCCTGGGGCAGGCCCTTGCGCGGCTCGGGGCCCGCCGGCAGCCGGTCGGCCTCCACGATCGTCACCTCGTGGAAGCGGCTGGCGAGCACGGACGCGGCGAGCATGCCGGCCGTGCTGCCGCCGATGACGAGCGCGGTACGGCGGGTGGTGGGTGTGTCAGACATGTGAGGTGAGACCTTCCGTGGCGACCGCCTGCCGGCGGAACCGTTCGATGGCCGCCGCGTGGTTCCGCAACGCGTGCGCGACCGACTCCAGTTCGCTGTCGGGGACGAAGGCGGCCCGGGGCGGCCCGGCCGGCAGCGGACGGGCGCGGTCGTCGGGCGTGTGCAGCGCGTCGGCCGCGACGAGGATGTCCACCGCCGCCGCGATGCCCCGCGCCACGGACTCCGGGTAGCCCGCCGCCGTCGCCGCCGTCCGCGTCCGCTCGCGCCGCGCCGCGCACAGGTGCGGGGCGAGCTTGAGCAGCCCGTCGTTGATGGCGGCCCGGCGCAGCTCCAGACGGAAGGCGGCGCCGCTGACCCGGCCGGTCACGGGCGCGGCCGGCGCGGTGACGGCCAGCATGGTCTGCCACAGCGGCTTCAGCCGCCGGTGGGTGCGCACCAGCCGCCGGTGCTCCGCCGCCCACGGCCCGGCCTGCCCGGCGAGGAAGCCGACGGCCACCAGGACCGCCTCGGCGATGGCGAACGGCGGGGCGGCGTACGTCGACAGCCAGTCCCAGTCGCGGCCGCTCCACCGGGCGCCGATCGCCGTGAGCTTGGCGGCGTCGAAGAGGAGCCCGAGGGCGTAGGCCACCTGGAGGAAGATCACCGCCCGGCGCAGCCAGGTGTCCTCGACCTCCCGGTACCAGGCCCACAGCATGCCCGCCGCGACCAGCGCGGACACCAGGTGGGCGGCGAGGTAGAGCAGGACGAACTCGCGCATCCAGGGCGTGCCGGCGTAGTACGTGTCGAGGTCGCGCGTGCGCTCCGCCCGGTGGTCGCCCAGCAGGAACGTCGTCCACAGGCCGACGATGACGACGGTGTACGCCACCCGGACCAGGCGGGTGCGCCGGCGGCGCACGGCGGACGGCGGCTCCCGCCAGGTGATGATGAGCCACAGGCAGGCACCGCAGTACGCCGTCAGCAGCGAATACACCCACAGCCCGGCGAAGTTGGGGATGCCGGCCAGCACGTTGATGCGGTGCAGGTTGGCCGGTGGCAGCGAGGCGAAGCAGACCGCGCCGATGCCGAGCAGCAGCGCGGTGGCCCGCAGGATCGGGTCCTGCCAGGCCCGCCGCAGCAACGGCAGCTTGATCGCGAAGGCCACGGCGAGCAGGGCGGCCGGAACGGCGTAGGCGGCGAAGGAACCGGCGACGTCCCAGCGCATCAGGGCCCGCCGATGTTGCCCAGCGAGGACGACAGCCGGTCGGTGAGGGTGTCCTGGGTCATCCGGCCGGTCGCGCCCGGCCCCACGACCTTGGAGAACTTCGCGGCGAGGCGCAGCCCGCACTCCTCGGCCTCCCACTCGGCCTCGGCCGCAGCCGCGGCGGGCGAGCGGGTGGCCAGGGCGGCCACCCGGTCCCACGGGACGTCGTCCTCGGCGCGGGAGAGCAGCCGGCGGGCGGCGGCGGGCAGGCCGGACGGGTAGTGCACGTCCAGCGTGCCGTAGTGGATGTGCCCGATCTCGTGCCCGGCGATGACGAACTTGTGCGGGTCCGGGGCCCGGTCCTCGACCACGACGATGTAGTCCTCGTCCCGGGCGAGGGTGATCCCGGAGACGTCCAGGCCCGGCGGGAAGGCGGCGAACTTCAGCCGGACCGGACGGTCCAGCTGCGGGCTGAGCGTGGCGCACAGCGCGTGCAGGAACGCCTCCGGGGTGGTCGGCGGGGTGAGGGTGCGGACGGTGTCGCGCACGAGCCGGTCGAGGAAGCGCCTCGGGGACCTGGAGTGCTTCGCCAGAGGCGCCGGCCGAGGGTACGGCGCCCGCTTCGGGGCCTTGGCGCTCGGTTCAGGCACGCCCGGCGTCCTCCGCGCGCTCGGAGGCGATGATCATCTCGGCCAGGTCGGCGAGGGTGGCCAGCTGCCGGGCGTTCATCTGCGGGGCCCGGGCGGCCAGTCGTACCAGCCCGCTCTCGCGCAGCCGCAGCAGCGGGTCCGCCTCCGCCTCCAGGCTCTGCAGCACCGGTTGCAGCGCCTCGTGCAGCGCCTCCGGCTCGTCCGCCGTGAAGAAGCCCGCGGGCAGGCCGAAGAACCGGCGCAGCCGGTCGGCGTGTTCCAGGCTCGGCATCCCGCTCTTGCGCCACTCGCTCAGCCACTGCCGGCTGGTTCCGGCGATCCTGGCCAGCTCGTCCAGCGAGTACCGCTTGCCGTCCGGCCGGCGCCGGGTCTCCCGGACGAAGTCCAGCCGCTGGCGCACGCGTTCGGCCAGGCAGATCTCGGGGGCCCGGCCGCCGGAGAGCAGGTCGACGACGACGCCGACGGGGATGCCCGTGCGGTGGGAGAGGCCGGCCACGTCCAGGGCCTCCGGCAGCCGTCCGGGCCGGCCGGTCAGCTCGCCGAGCCGGTCGAGGACATCGGCCAGCGAGGCGTAGGCGTCACTCACCGAGGTCCCCCCTGGGCGTGTCGTCCGTTCGGTGGCTGGGCTGACGGCGAGGCTACCCGTTCGCCCGTTCGGCGACCAGACGTGACAACGCTCCCTGCCCAATTAGGCAGCTATCGTTGACAGTTAGGGGCGCGGTGGGTGAGGATCACCGCACGGAGAGCAAGATTCCGACCCGCTCCGGGTGCCGCCTACGGGGGAGCGGCACCCGGGGCGCCTCCTCGCCCGCCGTCGCCGCGAGGGGTCCGGTCCGCCAAGCGCGGCCCGTCCTCACCCTCGGGGCAGGCCGCCGCGACACCTGCGACGGCGTCCCGCCGGTGCGGATCGCCACGGCCCGGCCGACCCGGCCCGGGAGCCCGGCGCGGCCCGGCCGACGGCATCCTGGCCCTGGCCGCGGACCCCTTGACCACCGCGGCGCGGGTCACCGCCCGACTCGGCGTACCGGCCCTGCCGTACCGACGGCCGCGTCACGGTCCCTGCCGCGGCACCGGGCGCCGACGGCCGGCCCCGAGGAGACGGCGGGGCCGCTGATGTCCGCCGCGACCGTCGCCCTGGACGCCGAGGTCCGCATCATCGCCCTCACCCGTACGACCCCGGGTCCGCTGCTGAGGGAACGGGCCCCGGCGTCCACCTCGCCCGGGCCGGCGTCCCCCTCGCCACCGGCGGCCAACCGGAACCGGCCCCCGCCCGGCAGCGGGCCGCCGCCGTCCGGTTCGCCCACCCGGCGGCGACCGGCCGCCTGACCGACCTGCGCCTCGACCCCGCCGCCCCGGCGACCCGGTGACGGCGACAGCCCGTCATCGCCCTCGCCGCCGGAGGGGACGACGTCGGCACGGGTGCCCTCGGCGAGCACCTCTCCCGGGGGCCCCGCGGCCCGTGATCCCGGTCACCGGATCCGTGTGCGCACAGCCACCCCTCAGCCCGCGCAAGGCGGCCGGTAAAGTGGCGCGGGTCGTCATCACACCCGTACGGGGGGAAGCCGGTGCAATTCCGGCGCTGACCTTCCCCCAGCTCTCGGCTGCGCCCGCGCCGGGGGCACCCCCATCCGTGTGCCGCCAGCGAGGCGGTGAGCCGGACCGCCCCGGACGGGACGTTGACCGGCTCGCGTGCGTCGGCGGCCCGCCGCGCACGGCACCGTCGAGGTCTACGGAGCCGAGCCGCCCGGGGTGTCACCCGTGCGCTGCCCGGCTCCCCGCAGGAGAGGCAGTCGCCGACCATGAACGTCCGCCGCAGTGCCGCGGCTCTCGCCGCCGTAGGCGTGCTGGCCGCCGCCGCGCCCGCCACGGCCGCCGAACCGTCCCCGTCGTCGAAGGTGACGGTCCCGTCCGGGCTGTACGGCAAGGGAGACCCGACGTACGACGGCGTGTGGCGGCAGTCGCTGACGCTGCTCGCCCAGCGGACCCTCGGCTACCGGCCGGCCGCCGCGGCCGTGGACTGGCTCACCGGCCAGCAGTGCGCGAACGGCTCCTTCGCCGCCTTCCGCGCCGCCCCCGCCAAGCCGTGCGACGACAAGGTGAAGGCCGACACCAACAGCACGGCCGCCGCCGTCCAGGCCCTCGCCGCGACCGACGGGCACGGCATCGCCGTCGGCAAGGCCGTGGACTGGCTGAAGTCCGTGCAGAACGAGGACGGCGGCTGGGGCTACTACCCCGGCGGCCCCAGCGACACCAACTCCACCTCCGTCGTCATCGGCGCGCTGACCGCGGCCGGCACCGACCCGGCGGACGTGCGGAAGTCCGGCAAGTCCCCCTACGACGCCCTGCCCGCCTGGTCCGTGCCCTGCGACCAGGACGGCGGCGGCGCCCTCGCCTACCAGGCGGACAAGAAGGGCAAGCTGCTCGCCAACGCGGATGCGACGGCGGCCGGCCTGCTGGGCGCCCTCGGCAAGGGCTTCGTGGCGCAGGCCGGCAAGGCCCCGGCGCGGGACGCCTGTGTCAAGGCCGAGACCCGCACCGAGGTCGCCGACAACGCCGGCGCCTACCTGGCGGCGGCCGTCGCCAAGACCGGCCACCTCCGGTCCACCCTGCCCGGCGCGGAGAACCAGCCCGACTTCGGCAACACCGCCGACGCCGTCGTCGCGCTCGCCGCGGACGGCCGGACCGAGCCGGCGAAGAAGGCCTACGCCTGGCTGGAGAAGAACGCCGGCCCGTGGGCGACGCAGAACGGCCCGGCCGCGTACGCCCAGCTGATCCTCGCCGCCCACGCGCTCGGGCAGCAGCCGGGCGACTTCGGCGGCACCAGCCTGGTCCGCTCCCTCAACGCGCTCGGCCCGGCCCCGCACATGGACTCCGCGGCCGAGCACAAGGAGAAGTCCGACGACGACTCCGGCACGGGCGTCTGGTGGATCGTCGGCGTCGGCCTCGTCGCCGGCATCGGCATCGGTTTCCTGCTCAGCGGCCGGAAGAAGCGGCAGCCGTGACCACCGTCCGCCGTACCCTGCCGGTGCTCGTCGCCGCGCTGCTGCTCCTCGGCTCCGCCGGGTCTGCCGGTGCCACCGGCTACCGCTACTGGTCGTTCTGGGAGCGCACCGGCGGCCACTGGACGTACGCCACCCAGGGCCCGGCCTTCGTCCGCCCCGACGACGGCGCGGTCCAGGGCTTCCGGTTCGCGGTGAGCGCGGACTCGGCGGACGCGAGCCGGCCGCGCGGTACGGCGGACTTCGGGACGGTGTGTGCCGGTACGCCGGCCGAGCCGGGCACGAAGCGGGTGGCTCTGGTCCTCGACTTCGGGACGCGGCCGGACGCGCCGTCCGGCGAGACCCCGCCGGAGCGCCGTACAGCATGCGCGCGGGTGCCGTCCGACGCGACCACCGCGGACGCGCTGGCCGCCGTGGCGAAGCCGCTCCGGTATGACGCCGACGCCCTGCTGTGCGCCATCGCCGGATATCCGGAGCAGGGGTGCGGGGAGCAGGTCTCCGCCGGGGGGAAGCGGAGCGGAGGCGGGACCGGCAGCGGTCCCTCGCTGGGTCTGCCGGTCGGCGCGGGCGTGGTCGCCCTCCTGGCGGGGGCGGCGGTGTGGCAGGCACGTCGGCGGCGCGATGAGTCCGGATGAGCGGAAGCCGTCGTCCGGGCGGGCGCGTGGTGGCTGATCCCGGCCACGCGGCGGTGGCCGCGGAGCACCCCGGGTCCCGCGCTTCCTCGGGGCGCTCGCACCGTGCCACCCTGCACCCCGGTGCCTGGTGGCTGTGGGCGGTGTCCCTCGGTGTCGCCGCCACCCGTACCACCAACCCCCTCCTCCTCGCCCTCCTCATATCCGCCTCCGCCTACGTCGTGGCGGCACACCGCTCCCCCGCCCCCTGGGCCCGCTCCTACACCGCCTTCGTCCGACTCGCCCTCGCCGTGCTCCTCATCCGCGTCCTCTTCGCGGTGGCGCTCGGCTCCCCCATCCCCGGCACGCACACCCTCCTCACCCTGCCCGAAGTCCCGCTCCCGCACTGGGCGCAGGGCATCCGGCTGGGCGGCCGGGTCACCGCCGAGGCAGTCGTCTTCGCCGCGTACGACGGTCTGAAGCTCGCCACCCTGCTCATCTGCGTCGGCGCCGCGAACGCCCTCGCCAGCCCCACCCGCCTCCTCAAGTCCCTGCCCGGCGCGCTCTACGAGACGGGCGTGGCCGTGGTCGTCGCCCTCACCTTCGCGCCCCATCTGATCGCCGACGTGCGGCGGCTGCGCGCCGCCCGCCGCCTGCGCGGCCGTCCGGACCGGGGCGTACGGGGCCTGCTCCAGGTCGGACTGCCGGTCCTGGAGGGCGCGTTGGAACGCTCGGTCGCGCTCGCCGCCGCGATGGAGGCCCGCGGCTACGGCCGTACCGCCGAGGTTCCCGCCCGGGTCCGCCGTACGACGGCCGCGCTCACCCTCGGCGGCCTGCTCGGCGTGTGCGCGGGCACGTACGGGCTGCTGACGGCGGCAGGGGGGACGTACGGGCTTCCCGTGCTGCTCGCCGGAGTCGTCGCCGCGCTCACCGGGCTGCGGCTGGGCGGCCGGCGTTCCCTCCGCACCCGGTACCGCCCGGACCCGTGGGGCCCGCGCGCCTGGCTGGTCACGGGCTCCGGTGCCGCGGTGGCCGCACTGCTCACGCTCGCCTCCGTCCGCGATCCACGAGCGCTGCACCCCGGGGTCGTGCCCCTCGTCGCCCCCACGCTTCCGCTCTGGCCCGCCGTGGCCGTCCTGCTCGCCCTGCTGCCCTCCTTCGTCGTCCCCAGGGAGCCGTCGTGATCCGCTTCGAGGATGTCAGCGTGACGTACGAGGGTGCGGCCCGGCCCACCGTCGCCGGCGTCGACTTCGAGGTCCCCGAGGGTGAACTGGTGCTGCTCGCCGGCCCGTCCGGGGTCGGCAAGTCGACCGTGCTGGGCGCGGTGAGCGGGCTGGTCCCGCACTTCACCGGCGGCACCCTGCGTGGCCGCGTGACGGTGGCCGGCCGGGACACCCGCACCCACCAGCCGCGCCAACTCGCCGACGTGGTCGGCACGGTGGGCCAGGACCCGCTCGCGCACTTCGTGACGGACACCGTGGAGGACGAACTCGCCTACGGCATGGAGTCCTTGGGGCTCGCCCCGGCGGTGATGCGGCGCCGGGTGGAGGAGACCCTCGACCTGCTGGGCCTCGCCGCACTGCGCGACCGCCCGATCGCCACGCTGTCCGGCGGACAGCGGCAGCGGGTCGCGATCGGCTCGGTCCTCACCCCGCACCCCCGGGTGCTGGTCCTGGACGAGCCGACCTCGGCGCTGGACCCGGCCGCCGCCGAGGAGGTGCTGGCCGTGCTGCAACGGCTGGTGCACGACCTGGGGACGACGGTCCTGATGGCCGAGCACCGCCTGGAACGGGTCATCCAGTACGCCGACCGGGTCGTCCTCCTCCCGGCCCCCGGCGCCGCCCCGATCACCGGCCCCCCGGCCGAGGTGATGGCCGTGTCCCCGGTCTACCCCCCGGTGGTGGCCCTGGGCCGCCTGGCCGGCTGGTCCCCCCTCCCCCTGACCGTCCGGGACGCCCGCCGCCGAGCACCGGCCCTCCGCACCCGCCTGTCCACCGCGACCGCCCCCGCCGCCGCGGCCGGAGCCAGTGGCGGCGCCGCCCCAGTCCCAGGCACCCCCGCCACCGCGGCCGTAGCCGCGGGCAGTCGTGCCACCGGGGGCGGCACGGGCGGGCGCGGCACCCTGCAGGCGCGGGCGAGCGACCCCACTCCAGGCCAGCCCCCGCACCGGGCCCCCGACGCCCCCGCCCGCCGCTCCTTCTTCCGTCGCCGCCCCACACCCACCCGGCAACCCCCGCGAAAGCACCTCGCGGAGACCCGCGCCCTCTCCGTCCGCCGCGACCAGGTCCAAGCGCTGCGGAACGTAGACCTGTCCGTCACCCCCGGCGAGACCATCGCGCTCATGGGCCGCAACGGCGCCGGCAAGTCCACCCTCCTCGACTCGCTCGTCGGCCTGGTGGCGCCCGGCTCGGGGACCGTCGACGTCGACGGCGCCGTGCCCCACCGCACCCCGCCCCGGGACCTCGTCCGTCGCGTCGGTCTCGTCCCCCAGGAACCGCGGGACCTGCTGTACGCGGACACGGTCGCCGCCGAGTGCGCGGCGGCCGACCGGGACGCGGCTGCCGCACCGGGCACCTGCCGCGCCCTGGTGTCCGAGCTGCTGCCGGGCGTCACGGACGACACACACCCCCGGGATCTGTCGGAGGGCCAGCGCCTGGCGCTCGCGCTGGCCGTGGTGCTGACCGCCCGCCCTCCGCTGCTCCTCCTCGACGAGCCGACGCGCGGCCTGGACTACGCGGCCAAGGCCCGCCTGGTCGCCGTACTGCGCGGGCTGGCGGCCGAGGGGCACGCGATCGTGCTGGCCACGCATGACGTGGAGCTGGCCGCCGAGCTGGCCCACCGGGTGGTGCTGCTCGCCGAGGGAGAGGTGATCGCGGACGGGCCGACGGCCGAGATCGTGGTGTCCTCGCCGTCATTCGCACCGCAGGTGACCAAGATCCTGGCCCCGCAGCAGTGGCTGACGGTGACCCAGGTACGGGAGGCGCTGACGTGAGCCACGGCACACGCACCGCCGCACGGACGCACGCCGTCCGCCTCGGTCCCCGCTCGCTCGCCGCGCTGGCGCTGACCAGCGCGGTCGGTGTGGTCGCCTTCGGCTGGCCCTTCCTCGCCCCGCCCGCCTCCCAGCTGAACGCCCACGCCCAGGACGCGCCCTGGCTCTTCTCGGGCCTGCTGGTGCTGCTGGTGGCGGTGGTCGCGGCGACGATCTCGGAGTCGGACCTCGGGCCGAAGGCCGTGGCCATGCTGGGGGTGCTGGCCGCGACAGGCGCGGCGCTGCGGCCGATCGGCGCGGGTACGGCGGGACTGGAGCCCATGTTCTTCCTGATGGTGCTCAGCGGACGGGTGCTCGGCCCGGGCTTCGGCTTCGCGCTGGGCTCGGTCACGATGTTCGCGTCGGCGCTGCTCACGGGCGGGGTCGGGCCGTGGCTGCCGTTCCAGATGCTGTCGATGGGCTGGTTCACCATGGGCGCGGGCCTGCTGCCCGGGCCGGTCCGGCTGCGCGGTCGTGGCGAGCTGCTGCTGCTCGCCGGCTACGGCTTCCTCGCCGCCTTCGCCTACGGCACGTGCATGAACCTGGCCGGCTGGCCCTTCCTGGACGCGGCGGCCTCGAACATCTCCTTCCACGGCGATGCCCCGGTCGCCGAGAACCTGGCCCATTTCGTCGCGTACTGCCTGGCCACCTCGCTCGGCTGGGACCTGGGCCGGGCGCTCTGCACGGTGGTGCTGACCGTCGTCCTCGGTCCGGCGGTGCTGCGGGCGCTGCGCCGGGCCACGCGGCGGGCCGCTTTCGAGACCGCGGTCACATTCGACGGTCCCCCTGGGTGAGGTCTCGCTTCCCGTGCGTGAGCGGGCCGGTGAAGCGCCCCACATGACGCACGTCACCTACGACCCGCTATCGTAGCCCTATTTGTCCGATACATCCTTCCATACGCCCCTTCTGACCTGCACTTTGCGACCCAGGTCACAGGGCTGACGTTTGCCGCCGATCCGGCCACAACTAGTAAAAGGGGTCATTGCGGACGTGTTCCGGGCCTGTTTCTCTGGACGACGTCGCCAGGCGCCACGAGCCCACCCGGGCCGCGGCGCCGCCGCATGAGGCCACACCGTGTGGTCCTTTCCATGCGGGCGATCCCCCGTCCCCGACGCAAGAGGTTCTCCGTGCCCGTCTCCTTCATCCGCCGCATCGCTTCCCCGAAGAAGGCCCTCACCACCGCCGCCGTGGCCGCCGCCACCGCCGGTATGGCTCTGACCGCGGCGCCCGCCCAGGCCGCCACCACCTCGGCCTCCTCCGCACAGGCGATCGCGCACAAGATGATCCCGGACGCCGCGCAGTTCAACGCGTTCAGCAAGATCGTCGCCCACGAGAGTGGCTGGAACCCCGCCGCCACCAACAGCTCCTCCGGCGCCTACGGCCTGGTCCAGGCCCTGCCGGCCTCGAAGATGTCCTCCGCCGGCGCCGACTGGAAGACCAACCCGGCCACCCAGATCAAGTGGGGCCTCGACTACATGAACTCCCGCTACGGCAGCCCGGTCAAGGCCTGGAACTTCTGGCAGGCCAACGGCTGGTACTGAGCCACCCCGGCCACGAGCCACCGGCCGGCCAGCGCGGCCCGGTCCGACCCGAAGCGGGCGACCGGTCCGACCTCCAGCACCCGCACCCTCGCCCCCCGCCGGGCGAGGGTGCGCGCGCATGTCCGTCCCTGTGCCGCCCGTCGAAGAACCGCCGGAACCCGGCCGCGTCCCCGCCCTGCACCGCCCGGGCCAGCGCCGTCGCCACCTGCCCGCAACCCGGTGACGTACAGGTCCCCGGTGTAGCGCCCCGTCCACCGTGCGCGGCATCCCCCGCGGCTGGCGGCACTGGCGGTGACGGCCTCGGGCCGGGAACGAGGTGCGGCCGATCCCGTCACCCGGCGCTGACGCGGAGTTCCTTGACGCCGTTGATCCACGCCGAACGCAGCCGGCGGGGGCCGTCGGCCAGGTGCAGGTCGGGCATGGCGTCGGCGACGGCGTTGAAGATGAGGTCGATCTCCAGGACGGCGAGGGACTTGCCGAGGCAGTAGTGGGGACCGCCTCCGCCGAAGCCCAGGTGGGGGTTGGGATCGCGGGTGATGTCGAAGGTGTCGGGGTCGGTGAAGACCTCGGGGTCGTGGTTGGCCGAGGCGTAGAACAGGCCGACCCGGTCGCCCTTTCTGATCAGTACGCCGCCCAGCTCCGTGTCCTGCGTCGCCGTCCGCTGGAAGGAGTTGACCGGAGTGGCCCAGCGGACGATCTCCTCGGCCGTGGTGGACGGGCGCTCGCGCCGGAAGAGGTCCCACTGCCCGGGGTGGGTGAGGAAGGCGTGCATGCCGTGGGTGATGGCGTTGCGGGTGGTCTCGTTGCCGGCCACCGCCAGCATCAGCACGAAGAAGCCGAACTCGTCGGAGTTCAGGTTGCCTTGGTCCTCCGCCGCCACCAGGGTCGTCACGATGTCGTGCGCCGGGCACCGCTTGCGCTCGGCGGCCATGTTCATGGCGTAGGAGATGATCTCGGCGGCCGACTGCGCGCCGACCTCTTCGGTGATCGCGTACTCGGGGTCGTCGTAGGCGATCATCTTGTTGGACCAGTCGAAGATCTTGGACCGGTCCTGCTGCGGGACGCCGATCAGTTCGGCGATGGCCTGGAGCGGCAGTTCGCAGGCGACCTCGGTGACGAAGTCGAAGGGCCCGGAGCGGGCGCGGGCGGCGGCGACGATCGCCTCGGCGCGGGCACGCAGCCGGTCCTCCAGCGCGCGGATGGAGCGTGGCGTGAACCCGCGCTGCACTATCTGGCGCACCCGCGTATGTTCCGGGGGATCCATGTTGAGCAGGATCAGCCGCTGCGCGTCGATCGTCTCGCGCTGGATGTGCTCGTTGAAGCGGATGATCGCGGTGTTGAGGGAGGAGGAGAAGAGTTCCGGGTGCGTGGAGACGTACTTGACGTCGGCATGCCGGGTCACCGCCCAGTAGCCGGTGTCGGCGAAGCCCGCGATGCCGCGTTGCTGCGGGATCCAGCGGACCGGCTCGGTACGGCGCAGCTCGGCGAACTCGGGAAGGGGCACACGGTGGTGCAGCAGATCGGGGTCGGTGAGGTCGAACCCGTCGGGCAGCGCTGGACAGGGCATCGGCGACTCCAGCCATCTGACGGTCCATCAGCGGGTGCCGCGAAGGTAGTAACGGGTTCTACAAGTCGCAAGAGGTACGGCATCCCGAATCGGTGGGGAAGTCGTACGGATCCCGCCCTCGACACCTGCAAGACCCTTGCGGTGACGGTCGTCACGTCAGCAGACTGCTGACCGGAACTAGAACGCGTACTAGTTCTGGAGGAGAGCCCTCTCGGAGAGGACCCGCACCCATGGCCGCCGAACCCGTGATCGTCGAAGCCGTCCGCACCCCGATCGGCAAGCGCGGCGGCGCGCTCGCCAACCTGCACCCCGCCTACCTCCTGGGCGAGACCTACCGTGAACTCCTCGGCCGCACCGGCATCCCCGCCGACGCCGTCGAGCAGATCGTCGGCGGCACGGTGACCCACGCCGGCGAGCAGTCCATGAACCCCGCGCGCACGGCCTGGCTGACCATGGGGCTGCCGTACGAGACGGCAGCCACGACCGTCGACTGCCAGTGCGGGTCCTCGCAGCAGGCCTCCCACATGGTGGCCAACATGGTCGCGGCGGGCGTGATCGACGTCGGGATCAGCTGCGGTGTCGAGGCGATGTCCCGCGTGCCGCTGGGCTCCGGCTCCAGGCACGGCCCGGGCAAGCCCTTCCCCGACGAGTGGAACGTCGACCTCCCCAACCAGTTCGAGGCCGCCGAACGCATCGCCCGGCACCGCGGCCTGACACGCGAGAACGTCGACGCGCTCGGCCTCCGCTCCCAGGAACGGGCGGCCCTCGCCTGGGCGGAGGAACGTTTCAAGCGGGAGACCTTCGCCGTGCAGGTGCCCACGACGGAGGAGGAGCAGTACGCCGGACAGGGCATGTGGCGCCTGGTCGACAAGGACGAGGGGCTGCGCGACACCTCCCCGGAGGCGCTGGCGGGCCTGAAGCCGGTGATGCCGAAGGCCGTGCACACGGCCGGCAACTCCTCCCAGATCTCCGACGGCGCGGCGGCGATCATGTGGGCGTCCAAACGGATGGCTCGCGCCCTGAAGCTGAAGCCGAGGGCGAGGATCGTCGCCCAGGCCCTCGTGGGCGCCGACCCGCACTTCCACCTGGACGGCCCGATCGACGCGACGCGCGCGGTGCTGGGCAAGGCGGGCATGTCCCTGAAGGACATCGACCTCGTGGAGATCAACGAGGCCTTCGCCTCCGTCGTACTGAGCTGGACCCAGGTCTTCGACCAGACCCTCGAGAAGGTCAACGTGAACGGCGGCGCGATCGCCCTCGGCCACCCGGTCGGCGCGACGGGCGCCCGCCTGATCACGACGGCCCTGCACGAACTGGAACGCGCCGACAAGGAGTTCGCCCTGATCACGATGTGCGCGGGGGGCGGCTTGGCAACGGGGACGATCATTCAGCGGCTGTAGGCCCGGGACGCCGCCCGGCGCTGAAACGGTTGCTGTCGGGCCGCCCGCTTCCCCGCCACGGGGCCGGTGATCGGCGGATTTGGGCCACTCTTACCGGCCCTACCTCCACCGGACCTGCCCCGCTTGTTGGCCCGAATCCGCCAATCACCGGCCAAGCCCAGGGCCCGCGGGCCCTGGAAGGCGTACGACAGGCCGAAGCCGGCGCCGACCACGACCGCGCCGCCGACCGCGTCGAGGACCCAGTGGTTGCCGGTGGCGACGATGGCCGAGACGGTGAAGAGGGGGTGCAGGAGGCCCAGCGCCTTCATCCACCGCTTCGGGGCGATCACCGCGATCACCACGCCGCACCACAGGGACCAGCCGAAGTGCAGTGACGGCATCGCCGCGTACTGGTTGGTGAGGGCGGTCAGGGTGCCGTAGTCCGGCTTGGAGAAGTCCTGGACGCCGTGGACGGTGTCGATGATGCCGAGCGTGGGCACCAGGCGCGGCGGGGCCAGCCGGAAGAGCCAGAAGCCGATCAGGGCGAGCAGCGTGGCGAAGCCGAGGGACGCGCGGGCCCAGCGGTAGTCGGCCGGGCGGCGCCAGTACAGGACGCCGAGGACGGTCAGCGGGACGACGAAGTGGAAGGACTCGTAGTAGAAGTCGAAGAAGTCCCGCAGCCAGTCGATCTTCACCACGGCGTGGTTGACCGCGTGCTCGATGTCGATGTGGAGGAAGCGTTCGGCGTCGAGGACCAGGTGGCCGTGCTGCTCGGCCGTGGCCCGCCCCGCGGAGTTGCTGCCTCCGGTCGCCGCCAGCCGTACGTGCTGGTAGGCCGCGTACGTGACGCGGAGAAGGAGCAGTTCCAGGAGGAGGTTCGGGCGGGTGAGGACCCGGCGGAGGAAGGGCAGGAGGGGGACGCGGCGGAAGCGGACCGGGGGCTGTGGGGCGTACTGCGTCGGTATCGGGGTCTGGTAGTACGGCGACGTGCGGGACACGAAGGGCACGGCTGTGGCGGCGGCCAGGGCCGCGAGCAGGACCAGGTTGTCCCGCAGCGGGTACACCACCGGCATGTCCGGCAGCATCGTCTTCGCCGGGAGCGTGGTGACGAGGACGACCGCGACCGGCCAGAGGTAACGGTCGGAGGCCCGTTTGCCGACCCGGCCGACCACCGCGAGCAGCACCCACAGCAGCTGGTGCTGCCAGGTGGTCGGGGAGACGGCGACGGCGGCGCAGCCGGTGACGGCGACGGCGAGGAGGAGCTGGCCGTCGTGGGCGTGGCGGACGGCGCGGCGCAGGGCGAGGGCGGCGACGCCGGCGCCGAGGAGGAGGAAGAGCGCGATCTCCGAGGGGCCGGTCAGGCCGAGGCGGAGCAGGGCGCCGTGCAGGGACTGGTTGGCGAGGGCGTCGGTTTCGCCGCCGAGGCCGGCGCCGGCCATGTGGTGCACCCAGTAGGTGTGGGAGTCGTGCGGCAGCGCGGCCCAGGCGAGCGCGGTGCAGGCGGCGAAGGTGCCGGCCGTGGTGAGGGCGGCCCGGCGCCGGCCGGTGAACCACAGCAGCGGAGCGAAGAGCAGGACGGTCGGCTGGAGGGCGGCGGCCAGGCCTGTGCACAGACCGCTCGCGCGTTCCCCGCGTACGGTGAAGCAGCCGAGGAGGACGAGCAGGACCGGGAGCCACAGGGTGGTGCGGACGGGCAGCGACAGCATGAGCAGGCTGATGGCGACCGGCGCTGCCAGCAGTGAGGTGCGCCGGCTCATCGGCTGGGGCAGCGCGCGGGCGGCGACCAGGCCGAGGGCGACGACGAGCAGCAGGGTGCCGAAGGTCCAGCCCCGGCCGAGCGCGGCCTCGGCCGACTTGAGGACCAAGCCGCCGAAGGGGGTGCCGGTGAACCGCGTCGAGTCGTAGATCGAGCCGTTCACGTGGAGGACGCCTTCGGGGCCGACCCAGGTCTCCGGGTCGGTGAGCCGTTCGCCGCTGGGGGTGGTCAGGACGAGGGTCATCTGCCGTGCGGCGAGGATCGCGGCCACCGCCCACAGCGCGAGCCGGGTGGCGTGCAGCCGGGCCCCGACCGCCGCTCTTCCGAAGACGTCCGCCGGTCGCCCGCTGTGCTCCACGTTCGCCACGCCTCGTCGGCCTCCCGCCCCGGCGTCCCTGCCGCCGGTGCGCGCCGGGTTCCCCTCCGCGCTCCTTCTGAGACTCGCAGCCCCCGGCAAGGGCCGGTTGCGCGTCGGGGGAGCGAGAAGGGTCACAGCGAGCTGCTGGTACGGCACTGTGTGAGGGGGCAGACGTGCCTGCGTATCCGCCCTTTGGCTGCACTGTGCATCGATACGCGTGCAGGACGTAAGCGGCGGAACTCCGCCTATGGTCGATTTTCGGCCCGTCGTACGTCACCGTCGCCGTCCGGGTCCGTCCCTGTCCCCGTCGAAAGGTAGGCGAGCCCGTTTTGGCGACCGCCACAGCCGTCACCCCGCCCCTCACGTCGCGGCGCGCCGCCGAGGCCCGTACCGCCCGCGACGTCACCGTCACCGACCCCGCGCTGGTCAGGCGCGCCGTGAAGGCGGCGGCGCTCGGCAACGCGATGGAGTGGTTCGACTTCGGTGTCTACAGCTACATCGCCGTCACCCTGGGCAAGGTCTTCTTCCCGTCCGGCAACCCGACCGCGCAGTTGCTGTCGACGTTCGGCGCCTTCGCGGCGGCCTTCCTGGTCCGCCCGCTCGGCGGCATGGTCTTCGGCCCGCTGGGCGACCGCGTGGGCCGGCAGAAGGTCCTCGCGGTCACGATGATCATGATGGCGGTGGGTACGTTCGCGATCGGCCTGATCCCGTCGTACGCGACGATCGGCGTCGGCGCGCCGCTCCTGCTGCTCGCCGCCCGTCTGGTGCAGGGCTTCTCCACCGGCGGTGAGTACGCGGGCGCGACGACGTTCATCGCCGAGTACGCGCCGGACAAGAAGCGGGGCTTTCTCGGCAGCTGGCTGGAGTTCGGCACGCTCGCCGGCTACATCGGCGGCGCGGGCCTGGTCACGCTGATGACGGCCCTGCTGTCCTCGGACGACCTCACCTCGTGGGGCTGGCGCATCCCGTTCCTGATCGCGGGCCCGATGGGCATCATCGGCCTGTATCTGCGGATGCGGCTGGAGGAGACCCCGGCGTTCGCGGCGGAGGTCGAGAAGGCGGAGGCGGCCCGGCCGAAGGTGCCGCTGCGCGAGATGATCACCGGCCAGTGGAAGTCCCTGCTGCTGTGCATGGGCCTGGTCCTGGTCTTCAACGTCACCGACTACATGCTGCTGTCGTACATGCCGAGCTACCTCACCAGTGAGCTGAAGTACGACGAGACGCACGGGCTGCTGGTCGTGCTCGGTGTGATGGCCCTGATGATGATCGTCCAGCCGTTCGTGGGCGCGCTGACCGACCGGGTCGGCCGACGGCCGGTGATCGCGGCGGGCTGCGCGGGCTTCCTGTTCCTGTCCGTACCGGCCCTGCTGCTGATCCGCGACGGCAGCCTGCTGGCCGTGGGGCTGGGCATGGGCGCGCTGGGTCTGCTCCTGGTGTGCTTCACGGCGGCCATGCCGGCGGCGCTTCCCGCTCTGTTCCCGACACGCGTGCGGTACGGGTCCCTGTCGATCGGGTTCAACGTGTCCGTGTCGCTGTTCGGCGGTACGACTCCGCTGGTCGTGACCGCGCTGATCGGGGCGACCGGGAACATGATGATGCCCGCGTACTACATGATGGCCGCGGCTGTCGTGGGCGGTGTCGCGGTGTGGCGGATGTCGGAGTCCGCGGGGCGGCCGCTGCCGGGTTCCGCGCCGGCGGTGGAGCGCGGCTGAGCCCGTACGGGCACGGGCCGTCTCCCGGGTGCGGCTGGGTCGTGGCCGGCCGGGCGGTTCCCGCGCCATGGCCCGCGGGCAGTCGTACCCATCCGCGCCCTCCGGCTGCGATCATCGAGGGAGGACACTCGGGAAAGGCAGCTGGCGCTATGAGCGGGTCGCAGGTCTGGGACGACGTAGACGACTACTTGATCAACACGCTCTCACCGGACGACGAGGTGCTGCGCGCGGCCCTGCGGGACAGTGATGCCGCCGGGCTGCCCGCCATCGCCGTCACGGCGGCGCAGGGCAAGTTCCTCCAGTTGCTCGCCGGGCTGCAGGGGGCCCGCCACATCCTGGAGATCGGCACGCTCGCCGGGTACAGCACGATCTGGCTGGCGCGCGCGCTGCCCGAGGACGGCAGGCTGATCTCGCTGGAGTACAGCGCCAAGCACGCGGAGGTGGCCGTCCGGAACATCGCCCGGGCGGGCCTGGACCGGATCGCGGAGGTGCGGGTGGGCCCGGCGCTGGAGTCGCTGCCCAAGCTCGCCGACGAGAACCCGGCCCCCTTCGATCTGGTGTTCATCGACGCGGACAAGGCCAACAACCCGCACTACGTGGAGTGGGCGCTGCGGCTCACCCGCGCGGGCAGCCTGATCGTCCTGGACAACGTGGTGCGCGGTGGCCGGGTGGCCGACGCGAGCAGCACCGAGCCGGACGTGGTCGGTACCCGTGCCGCGCTCGAACTGATCGCCAGCCACCCCCGGTTGACCGGTACGGCGATCCAGACGGTCGGCAGCAAGGGGTACGACGGGTTCGCGCTGGCCCGGGTGCTCGGCTGAGGCCGCCCCGGCTCGGAGATCGTGTCGGCTCAGAGTTCGTGGTAGAAGCCGACGTTGACACTGCGCGGCGCGGTGCGGTCCTGGATGACGATCTCGCCGGATCCGCCGTGCGGCAGCGGGACGGTCGCGCCGTAGGCCACGGGCCGCGCGTACTGCCCGACGGTGAGCCGGACCTCGGAGGCCGGGTCGGGCTGGGAGCCGCGCAGCCAGGTCAGCTGCCAGGCCCCGTCCTGGCCGCACAGGAACTCCAGGTGGACGCGGGAGACGAACAGCCAGTCGTCGGGGGTGACCAGCCGGCACATCGCCCCGTCCCGGCCGATCCGCAGCACCGCGCCGGGCTCGCTGGGCGCCTCGGCCATCGTCATGCCGGCGGTGGCGCCCGCGTCCGCCCCGGAGACGGTGGCCATGGTGAGTTCGAGCACGAGGTTCCCCCTGAGACGTCCTGTGCGGTGGCTTGGTCGCGGCGGGCGGGGTGCCGTACCGCCGCCGCATGATAAAACGCCCGGCGTGGTCGCGTCCGGCACAATGGGTTCATGACCGAGCGAAAGCCACCGGGGGTCCCGTTCGAGTCCTGGGTGGACAAGCAGATCCGCGACGCGCAGGGGCGCGGGGAGTTCGACCGGTTGCCGGGTGCGGGGGCGCCGCTGCCCACGGAGGTGGACTCCACGTACGACGAACTGTGGTGGGTCAAGCGGAAGTTGGTCCGTGAGGGGCTGGCGGTCCTGCCGCCCGCGCTGGCGCTGCGCAAGGAGGCGGAGGACGCGCTGGAGGCGGCGTACGCGGCGCCCTCGGAGCGGATCGCCCGGAAGATCATCGAGGACGTCAACGTCCGGATCAAGGACATGATGTTCAAGCCGCCGCCCGGTCCGCCGCTGGGGAAGAAGCCGTACGACGTCGAGGAGGTCGTACGCGAATGGCGGCAGCGCAGGGCTGCCGCCAGGGGTGACGGGGGCGTGGCGGGCTCAGCCGTGTAGCAGCCGCCCGGCCAGCTCCCGGTAGTCGCGCAGGGCGAGTCGCAGTTGCTCGGTGTCGGTCTCGGCGGCGGGGCCGCGTCCCTCGGTGCCCTCCCAGGACGTCCGCAGGGTACGGCGGCGGCGCGTGACGGCCTCGGTGAACCGCGCGGCGATCTCCTCCACCGTGCGGTCGGCCTGCTCGACGGCCTGCCTGGGCTCGTCCACGAACCCGGCGGCCACCTCCCGCAGCCGCCGTTCCCACTGCTCGGTCTCCTCGTGCGGCAGCAGCGGGGCGCCGGTGGCGCTGGGGCCGGGTGCGGCGGGGCTGTCCGGCGCGGTCGGCCAGGTGTCCGCCGCCCGCGCCTCGGTCATCCGGGCCTCGCGCCCGCTGACCTCGCCGACGGACGGTGCCCCGAGCCCGTTGTCCGGCATCAGGCCTTCCTCCTCCCCGGCCCGCTCGGGACCACCTGCGTCTCCGCTCCGTCCGCTGTACGTCTCCGAGGCTCGCCCCTGCGTGCCGGGTGTCCCGGGTCCCAGCTCCTCCGTGCCGGGCCGCAGCCCCTCGGAGCCGTGGCGCGGGTCGTACTCCCGGGATCCGGGTCCCGTGGCGTCTCCGGGCCTTCCGGGCGTCGCGCCCGGGCCGGGCCCGTTGTCCCCGGACACGCCGGAGGCGGGGCCCGGGGCCGGCTCGACGTCCTCGGACGTTCCCCCGGGCATGCCCGCCGGGCCCGGGGGCGGCTGCGGCGTGTCCTCCGGGGTGCGGTCGTCGCCGGTCAGCCCTTCCCGGCCGGGACCGGCCGAGCCCGGCAGCCGACCGCTCCTGCCTTCGCCCGGGGGCCTGCCGCCGGCGCTTCCCTCCGGAACCCGGCCGGTCGCGTCGGCGCCCCGGAGCCAGCCGGTCGCACCCTCAGCCGGCGGCCGGCCGCCTCCGCTCTCGCGTGCTCCGGGTTCGCCGGGCAGGCGTTCCTCCCGGAGGGGCCTTCTCGGGGTCCGGCGGCCGGGAGCCGCGTCGCCCGGTGCCCACTCGTCTCTCTGTTCCGACTCCTGCTCCGGCGTCCACTCGTCCCCGCGCGAGAGTCGTTCCGGGCGGCGCCGGTCGCCGCCCGAGCCGCTCGTCCTGTCCGTCATGGCGTTCAGCTCTCCTTCGGTCGGCTCCGGTGCAGAGCCCACGGTGTGTGGGAGCGGGCGTGGGAGCGGGTCGCGGCGGGAGACGTCGAGCGGCCCGTGCCGGCGTGGGCCCGGTGCCGGCCGGGTTCGGCGCTGGTCAGGTCCTCGAAGAGGGCCCGGGCGCCGAGCAGCGCCGACCGCAGCTCCTCGGTTCCCGCGCCGGTCCCGTCCGATCCGGCGCCGGCGGCCGCGCGGGCCACCCGGTGCACCTGCCGGTAGCCGTCGACGTGGTCGGCGTGGTGCACGGACAGTGCGGCGAGCTGTTCCTCGTACCGCCCGCCGTCGGGGTAGCCGCGTGCGGCGGCGAGTTCTCCGATGAGGAGGTCGGCTTCGGCCACCGCCTGCCGGGGCGAGTCGACGAAGTGTTCCTGCACGGCCGTCCAGCGGTCCGCGTACCGCTGCCGCTCGGCGCCGTCCAGCGGCCGTTCCCGCAGGTCACCGTGGCGTTCGAGGCGCTCGGTCAGTTCCCGTTCGGCGGCCTTGGTGTCCCCGTCGTGCAGGGCCACGGTCCGCTCGTACTCGGGCCCGAAGCGCCGCTTCAGGCTGGGGCCGCCGCGCCGGGTGCGGCCCCGCACGGTCAGGGCGGCGGCGCCGAGGACCACGACCGCCGCGATCACGATCAACAGAATGATCAGGCCTGTGGACATGGTTGCCTTCCGATCGGACCGGCCCCGCTGGCCGGTTCTCCCTTCGGGTGACCCGGAAGTTCGCCCACAAACGGCTCCCCGCCCGGGTCGGGCCCGCCATATCCGGTTGCGGAGGGGGCGGGGCGGGTCCCGACAATGGCCGGCATGACGTGGACGATCGCTCCGGAACCGTACGGCTCCCCGGCCGCCGCCGCGCTGTGGCGGGCGTACTACACGGAGGTCAGCGACCGCTGGTACCTGCTGCACGAGGGGCACCGCACCGACGCGGAGGAGCTGGAGCGGGAGGTCGCCGCCCGCAGCGGTGCCGAACTCGCGCCGCCGCGCGGGCAGTTGCTCGTCGGGCGGTACGACGGCATGCCGGCCGGTTCGGCGGGCGTACGGCTGCTGGACCCGGACACGGCCGAGCTGACCCGGGTGTTCGTGCTGCCGGAGCTGCGCGGCCGGGGCGGGGCCCCGCTCCTCGTGGCCGCCGCCGAGGAGGCCGCCCGTGCTCTCGGCGCCCGGCGGATCGTCCTCGACACCCGTGGCGACCTGGTCGAGGCCCGCGCCCTGTACGCCCGCCTCGGCTACACGGAGACCGCCCCGCACAACACCGACCCGTACGCCGAACACTGGTTCCGCAAGGAGCTGCTGCCGGCGCGGGCCGTCAACCGGTCTTTGTGACCGTGCCGTTGTGCGGGCGTTCGCGTTCGGCGCCGCACAGTTCGCCGGTGAGGTCGCGGACCAGCCGGGTGAGGTCGGTCGAGCGGCCGGGCTGCCACCAGTCGCCGAGCAGTTCGGCCAGGGACTCCTCGCGGGCCGTGGCGAGCCGTTCGGCGACCTCGCGGCCGGCGTCGGTCAGCACCAGGTCCAGGCCCCGGCGCTCGGCGAGCCGCCGTTCCTCGACCTGGCGGGCGGCGGCCATGACGGCCTGGAGCGGGACCGGGCTGCGCTCGGCCAGCACCGCCGGCTCCACGGAGCCGTAGCGGCGGATGCGCAGCAGCATCCAGCTGGCGGCGGGCAGCAGGTCGTATCCGGCCCGTTCGGTGATCTTCTGGTAGATCTCGCGGCGGCCCTCCCGGGTGCCGAGGACGGACAGGGCGCGGCACACCTCGTCGTAGGAGGAGCGCTGGACCGGGTTGGGCGGGATGGTCTCGGAGACGTCGGGCGCGGTGACCGAGCCGCGCAGCCGGTCCTCCTTCAGGAGCCAGGCGAGCAGGAAGCCGAGGAGGGCGACGGGTGCGGCGTAGAGGAAGACGTCGGTGATGGCGGACGCGTACGCGTGCAGGGCGGCCGGGCGCAGCGGGGGCGGCAGGGCGGCGATGCCCCGGGGGTCGGCCTTCAGCGCGTCGGGGGTGGCGCCGGGCGGCAGGCGCACGCCCCGGAAGGCGTCGGTGAGCTTGTCGCCGAGGCGGCTCGCGAAGACCGTGCCGAAGATGGCCACGCCGAAGGAGGCGCCGATGGAGCGGAAGAAGGTGGCGCCGGAGGTGGCGACGCCGAGGTCCTCGTAGGAGACGGCGTTCTGCACGATGAGCACCAGGACCTGCATGACGAGGCCGAGGCCGGCACCGAAGACGAAGAAGCAGACGCTCATCACGGCGGTCGGGCTGTGTTCGTCGAGCCGGTGCAGGAGCAGCAGGCCGAGGGTGGTGACGGCGGTGCCGGCGATCGGGAACACCTTCCAGCGGCCGGTGCGGCTGACGATCTGTCCGGAGAGGGTGGACGACAGCAGCAGGCCGAACACCATCGGCAGCATGTGGATGCCGGACAGGGTCGGGGAGACGCCGTGGACGACCTGGAGGAAGGTCGGCAGATAGGTCAGCGCGCCGAACATGGCGAAGCCGACGATGAAGCTGATGACGGCGGCCAGGGTGAAGGTGCGGATGCGGAACAGCTTGAGCGGCAGGACCGGTTCGGCGGCCCGGCGCTCGGCGGCGACGAACGCGACGGCGAGGACGACGCCCAGCACGGCGAGCCCGATGATCTGCGCGGAGGCCCAGGGCCAGGTGGTGCCGCCGAGGGAGGCGACCAGCACCAGGCAGGTGGCGACGGCGGCGATCAGGAAGGTCCCCAGGTAGTCGATGACGTGGTGGGCGGTGCGGCGCGGGATGCGCAGGGCGGCGGCGATCACGGCGAGCGCGATCACGCCGATGGGCAGGTTGACGTAGAACACCCAGCGCCAGCTGAGGTGTTCGGTGAACAGCCCGCCGAGCAGCGGCCCGAGCACGCTGGTCGTGCCGAAGACGGCGCCGAACAGGCCCTGGTAGCGCCCGCGTTCGCGTGGCGGCACGAGGTCGCCGACGATCGCCATGGACAGCACCAGCAGCCCGCCGCCGCCCAGGCCCTGCAGCGCCCGGAAGGCGATGAGCTGGGGCATGTCCCGCGCCATGCCGCACAGCGCGGACCCGATCAGGAAGATCACGATGGCCGTCTGGAACAGTCGCTTGCGGCCGTACTGGTCGCCGAGCTTGCCCCACAGCGGGGTGGCGGCGGTGGAGGCCAGCAGATAGGCGGTGACGACCCAGGAGAGGTGCTCCAGGCCGCCGAGGTCGCTCACGATCGTCGGCAGCGCGGTCGACACGATGGTCTGGTCGAGCGCGGCGAGCAGGAGCCCGAGCAGCAGCGCGCCGATCGGCACCAGCACGCTGCCCGGAACGTGTTCGCCGCTGTTCACGTCCTTCGCCGTGCCGTGCGTGTCCAGGGCCATGGAGACCTCCCGGGGCTCGGGTGCACCTCTTCCATCGTGATCGGTGTCACCGCTTATGGCCTGTCGAGTCCTGCGGATGTGGAGAGAATCCGCATAATCTCTGAAGTTCCCGAGGGGAGGGGACACACGCGTGACGGGAGAGCGGGGCAGCACGTGCCCGGAGTGCGGGACGCCGAGGGGGCCGGACAACACGCCGTCGTGCGACTGCACGGCGCGCGCGTCCGAGGCGCTGCGCGAGACCCGTACGGCCGAGGCGGCAGCGGCGGAGGACTTCGACCCGCTGCGGATACGGCCGTACGTGGAGATGCGGCCGGCCCCGGAGGAGCCCCGGCCCGCGCCACCCGCCGAGACCGCACCGCCACCGCGTCCTCGGGCGCCGGCGCCGCTCGGCCCGGCGGCGGAGCCGGACGCGCCGACGGCTGAAGCCGATGCCGGCCCGCTCCGGCGCCGCTCCCGTCGTACGGTGCTGCTGGCCGCCGGGGGCGCGGGGGTGGCCGTCGTCGCGGTGGCCGGTTCCGCGCTGTTCTCGTACCAGGCGCCGGCCCGGGACCGGGCGGCTCAGGAGGTCAGGGCGAGCATTCCGGAGACGACGCCCCGGGCACCGTCCTCGGCGACGGCAGCGGCGCCCCCGGTCACCCCCCGTCCACCGCTCCCCTCCCCCTCGGCGACGGCCGACCCGAGCCCGTCGCAGGGCTCAGTCCCGCCGTCCCCGGCGCCCACGGCCTCCGCGAGCGCTTCCCACGCCGTCGCCTCACCGACCCCGTCCACGACACCTTCGGGCACCCCGCGCACCACGCCCGCTGCGGCACCGGTCCTGCGACGCGGTGACACGGGCCCGGAGGTCACCGAGCTGCAGCAGCGCCTGCGCCGGCTGAACCTCTACGGCGACCGGATCGACGGCACCTTCACCCGCCCGGTCGAGGACGCGGTGCGCAACTACCAGCTGGCCCGGGGCATCAGGGGCGACGACCTGGGAACGTACGGCCCGGCGACGCGCAGAAGCCTGGAGTCGGAAACGACGGAGCCGTAGCCCGGTCCGCGCACCCGCACCCGGCCACGCGTCCGGAACCCGGCGTCAGCCGATGTGCAGCCGCATCCCGCCGCCGGCCACCGCCTCGACCCGCACCTGCGTAAGGTCCCGCACCACCACGTCCGGCTCATGGAACACCGCACGCGGCCCGACCCCCACGACCCGCATCCCCGCGGAGCGCCCCGCCGCGATCCCCGCGCCGGAGTCCTCGAAGACGATGCAGTCGGCCGGGTCGACGCCCAGTTCGGCGGCGCCCTTCAGAAAGCCCTCGGGGTCCGGCTTGCTCGCGCCGACCGACTCGGCGGTGATGCGGACGGCCGGCCGGGGCAGTCCGGCGGCGTTCATGCGGGCGGTGGACAGGGCGACGTCGGCGGAGGTCACCAGGGCGTGCGGAAGCCCCTCCAGCGAGGAGAGGAAGGTACGCGCGCCGGGGATCTCGATCACGCCGTCGGTGTCGGCGGTCTCCTCGGCGAGCATGCGGGCGTTGTCGGCCAGGTTCTGCTCGACCGGCCGGCCGGGGAGGAGGACGGCCATGGAGGCGTGGCCCTGGCGGCCGTGCACGACCTTCATCACCTCGTCGCCGTCCAGCCCGTGCCGCTCGGCCCAGCGCCGCCAGACGCGCTCGACCACGGCGTCCGAGTTGACGAGGGTGCCGTCCATGTCGAGCAGGAGGGCGCGGGCGGTGAGGACGGTGGGCGTGGCGGTGGCCGGCATCGGCAGCTCCAGGAAGGAAAAGACCCCGTGTCGGGCGGGACGTCGGGTGGGACAAGGCGGCCCCGCCCGCCGGTCAGGGAAAACGGGCGGGGGCCACTTTGTTCCTCCACGGTACAAAACCTGCCGGGTTCCCGCCACCACCCCCGGCGTTCAGCCCGGTCCGGCCGCACAGCCGGGCCGTCCCGGTCAGCCGCTCACGGCCTCCCACAGGCTCCACACACCGAGCGCCAGCATCAGCAGCGCCGCGATCTGCGTGATCAGCCGCAGTGGCACCCGCTTCATCAGGGCCTTTCCGCCGACGATGCCGAGTCCGGCGACGGCCCACAGGCCCAGCACCGCGCCGAGGCCGACGGAGATCGGGTCGTCGTAGCGGGCGGCCAGGTTGGCGGTCATGATCTGGGTGAGATCGCCGAACTCGGCGACCAGGATGAGCATGAAGCCGGTCCCCGCGACCTTCCAGAACGACTGGTCGGCGGGCTTCTTGACCTCTTCCTCCTCCTCACTCCTCTTCAGCAGGAGCATCGCGGCCCCGCCGAGGAAGAGGACGCCGGTGAGGGCGTGCACGATCTGCCGCGGCAGCAGGGTCAGGACGCTGCCGGCCGCGACGGCGAGCACGACGTGCAGCAGGAAGGCGGCGGCGACGCCCGCGAAGACGTACGAGGCGCGGTAGCGGGTGCCGAGGACGAGGCCGGCGAGCGCGGTCTTGTCCGGCAGTTCGGCGAGGAAGATGACGCCGAAGACGAGCGCCGTCACGGTGATGCTGATCAAGGTTCCTCAATCGGTCGGGCTGCCCCGCCGAGAGTGCGGTACGTCACGCGATGACACCTCGGCACGGCAGCACACTCGGTGCCCGCGCCGGAGGGCACGGGCGTGCACTGCTTGCCGAAGGTCTCGCTGGCGGACCTCGATGAAACGCGGCGGTCCGCCTCCGGGCGCCGGCTCAGGTTCGCTGAGCAGTATGTCGACGGTCCGGCGAAGAGCTACTCCCCTTCTGCGCTCCCCATCGTAAGGGATGTGAAAGTTCCGCCGTCAACCTTGTCGTGACATGCCCACGTCACTAACTTCTTACCGAGCGCTCACCCTCCGGCAACACCGCCCCGCGAGCATTCCCTCGCTCGCGCTCCAACACCGCCACCCCACAAGGGAGTTCACGCATGCCGAAGTTCTACGCGCGTCGACGGACGAGCATACTCGCGGCCCTCACCGGCCTGATAGCCTCCGTCGCCCTGTTCAACTCCCCGAACGCCTCCGCCGCCCTGCCCACGCCGGTCAGCGGCGCCACGGCCCGCAGCTACCTCTCCCAGCTCACCGTGGCCACCGAGAACCGCACCGGCTACAGCCGCGATCTCTTCCCGCACTGGATCACCATCAGCGGCACCTGCAACACCCGCGAGACGGTCCTCAAGCGGGACGGCTCGAACGTCGTCACCGACTCCTCCTGCGCCGCCACCAGCGGCAGCTGGTACTCCCCGTACGACGGCGCCACCTGGACCGCCGCCGCCGACCTCGACATCGACCACCTCGTACCGCTGGCCGAGGCCTGGGACTCCGGCGCGAGCAAGTGGACGACCGCGCAGCGGCAGGCGTTCGCGAACGACCTCACCCGGCCCCAGCTGATCGCGGTCACCGACAACGTCAACCAGGCCAAGGGCGACCAGGACCCGGCCACGTGGGTGCCGTCCCGGTCGGCGTATCTGTGCACGTACGTACGGGCGTGGGTGCAGGTGAAGTACTACTACAACCTGTCGGTGGACTCCGCCGAGAAGAGCGCGCTGACGAACTACCTGGCCGGCTGCTGAGTTCCGCCGCCGCGCCGTGGGGCTTTCCTGCCGTACGGCGACCGCTGGTCCGCTGTGGCCGGCCGTGCCGTTCCCGCGCCCCTTGAGGGCACTTCAGGAAACCGGGCGGCGCCGCATCAGGAAGCCCGCTGCCGCGCCCGCGCCGAACAGGGCCGCCACCGAGACGCCCGTGGCCATCCAGGTCGCACCCAGCCACCGGGCGCCGTAGTAGCCGAGGGCCACGCTGTAGGCGGCCCAGGACAGGCCGGCCAGGGCGGACCAGGGCAGGAAGTCGCGGACGCGGCGGTGGGCGGCACCGGCGCAGAAGGAGACGACCGAGCGGCCGGCGGGGGCGAAGCGGGCGAGGACGACCAGCGCGCCGCCGCCCCGGGCGAGGGCGTCGCCGAGACGTTCCTGCGCGGTGGTCAGCCGCCGGGAGCGGGCTATCGCCCGGTCCAGCCGCTCCCCGCCGCGCCAGGCCAGCCGGTACGCCACCAGGTCGCCGAGGACGGAGGCGGTCGCGGCGGACAGGATCAGGGCCAGGATGTCCGGCACCTCGTGCGGGACCCGGCCCGCCGCCGCGCCCGAGCCGGCCGCCGCCGCGGTGCCGGCCGTGATGACGAGCACGCCGCTGGGCAGGACGGGCAGGAACACGTCGAGCAGGACCGACAGGGCCACCACGGCATAGATCCACGGCCCGGCCGCCAGCGACCCCACGCTCTCGAACACCACGACTCCCGTCACTCCCCCGTTGACAGCCATACAGCGTACGCCGGGGGTGTGACAGGAGGTTCGCGGGGGGTTCGCGGGGTGATCACAGAGCGTTCACAGGTCTGCCGTCGGACGGCACACCGGTCACACCGTCAGGCGGCCACCGGCGACTGCTCCGGCGCGCGCTCGCCGTCCTGAGCGGCGCGGCGGACGAGGAGCCGGTCCAGGCCGAAGGCTCCGGAACCGGTGAAGACGAGCAGGAAGAACGCCCAGCAGAACAGCGCCGACAGCTCGCCGCCGTTCTGAATGGGCCACAGGGCGGCCTGCTGGTGGACGTCGAAGTAGGCGTACGCCATCGAGCCGGAGGCGATCAGCGCGGCGCCGCGGGTGCCGAGGCCGAGCAGCACCAGGCCGCCGGCGACCAGCTGGATCACGGCCGCGTACCAGCCGGGCCAGGTGCCGGCCGCGATGGTGCCGCCATGGGTGCCGGCGGCGCCGCCGAGGACGCCGAACAGGGACGCGGCGCCGTGCACCGCGAAGAGCAGGCCGAGGACGATACGAAAGAGCCCGATCACATAGGGCTGAGCGGAATTGAGACGTGCGGACATGAGGGGATCTCTCCTCTTCGGTGTCGGTCGGGCCGGCCGGGGACGAAAGAAGGCCGGTCGTGGGGGCGGCGGTACCGAACGGGAGACCCAGGTTAGGGGTGCCTAATCAGTGCTTGCAAGTTCAACATTCGGCCATGGCGACGGACCGGTCAACCGGCTCTTCTCCCGGCCGGGCGCCCGCCACGGTCACCCAGCGCACACCTTCCGCGGGCACTCGAACGCGAACTGCTTGCAAACACAGGTGTGGTGACGGTCCATCAGTAGTACGGAAGCCGCGTCACGTCCAGCCCACCTGTCTCATAACCGTCCACGGCGCGCACCATGCCCTAGCCCCCTCGCCGCACCGACTGCCCCCGCACCTCCAGTCCCCCGAGCAGCTCCGCCGTGGCCTGCGCCACCGCTGCCACCGCCTTGTCGAAGGCCTCGCGGTTGTGGGCGGCGGGGGCCCGGAAGCCCGAGACCTTCCGTACGTACTGCAACGCGGCCGCGTGGATGTCCTCGTCCGTGGCCTCACCGGCCAGCACGGGCGGACGCAGCGTCTTGATGCTCCGGCACATGTCCCCAGTCTCGCGCACCCCGCCGCCCCCTGCGATGATCTACGCGAAGGCGGCCACCGACACCCGGGGCCGACCGTCGAGAGGACAATTCAATGACGCATCCCCTCACCGTGGCCGTTCTCGGCCCCGGCGGCACCGGCGGCCTGCTCGCCGCCCTGCTGTCCCGCTCCGGGCACCGCGTGATCTGCCTGGCCGGCGAGGACACGGCCGGCACCCTGCGCCGTACCGGCATCACGGTCCGCAGCCCCCAGTTCGGCGACTTCACGACCGCCGTCGACGCGGACACCGAGCTGCGCGAGCCGGTGGACGCCTGCCTGATCACCGTGAAGCACACCGCGCTCGGCGCCGCCCTGACCCGGGTCCCGCCCGCCGTCCTCGGCGACGCCCTGGTGGTGCCGCTCCTGAACGGCGTCGAACACCCAGCGACCCTGCGCGCCCGGTACCGCGCCGACCGGGTCGCGCCGGCCGTGATCCGCGTGGAGTCCACCCGGATCGCCCCGGGCGTGATCCGGCACGGCAGCCCGTTCACGGAGATCGACCTGGCCGGGGACGCCGTACCCCGAGCCCGGCTCGACGCGCTGGCCGCCCACCTCACCGCCTGCGGCACGACCGCCCGCGTGGCCGGGGACGAGACGGCGGCGCTGTGGGCCAAGATGGCGTTCCTCGCCCCGTTCGCCCTGCTCACCACCCGGTACGGCGTCCCGCTCGGCGTGGCCCGTACCCGTCACCGGGACGAACTTCAGGCGCTGGTCGCGGAGACCACCGCGGTCAGCCGCGCCTGCGGCGCCCCGGCCGGCCCGGCCGAGGCCCTGGCCCGGTACGACGCCTTCCCGTCCGCCGCCAAGTCGTCCATGCAGCGCGACGCCGAGGCGGGCCGCCCGCTCGAACTGGACGCCATCGGCGGGGCGTTGCTGCGCGCGGCCGAGCGGCACGGGGTACCGGTGCCGGTGACGGCACGGCTGGTCCGGGAGCTGCGGGACTCCGCCCACTGACCCGACGCCGTCCGCCCCGCCCCCGCCACCCGTTCGGCTGAACCTCCCCCTGACCTCACGGACAGCCTCGCTCTCGTAAATCGAACAGGCGTAGCATTGCCGCGTGGCTACGACCTATGAATTCCCCAGTGACCTCCTCGCCGGTCAGGAGGAGCTGCATCAGGTCCGGGCCGAGCTGTCGGCCCTGCTCAAGCGGCTGCCCTGGTCGGTCGAGCCGATGGACGGCTTCAGCGACGACACCGGCTGGCGGAAGGTGGAGCGGCCCGCGTCCCCCGGCTGGACGGAGGACGAGCAGGCCGAGGTGGAGAAGCTGCGGCGGCGCGAGCACGAACTCGCGGTCTTCGTCAGCACGCACCGCTTCTGGGCCGAGGTCGCGGCGGCGGACCGCATGGAGGCCCGCTCCCGGCTGAAGCACGCCCACGAGAAGGCGGCGGAGGAGTAGGGCAAGGAAACGGCCCCTCGGAGAGTGCTCCGAGGGGCCGGACCGGTGGGCGCGGACGGTTTCGAACCGCCGACATCCTGCTTGTAAGGCAGGCGCTCTACCCCTGAGCTACGCACCCGGGACAGGTCGACAGCCTACATTGCCCGAGCGGCTGCCCCGCAAACCGGAGACAGGGGATTATCCCCACCCCGTTCCGGGAGGCCACCGGATCGTCGGCCCGGACGGCGGGTCTTGGCGTCGGCGGAGACCGAAGCACTCCGGCCGCGGGTGCGAGCGCCGGATCAGGCCGGTACAAGCCGACAGAAGCCGGTACAAGCCGGTTCAGGCGAGAGGTCACATGGTCCGTTCGCTTTCGTTCCGTGCCGTCCGGCCGGCCTTGCTCGCCGGTGCGCTCCTGGCGGGGCTCACCGCCTGTGGCGCCTTCCGGCCTTCTGCCCCCGCGCGGCGACGATCTCCAGCGCCGCGTCGTCGGAAACGGTCGAGGTGACCCGCTGGTTCGAGGGGTCCGTGGTCGCCGGGAGCGAGCCCGGGGTGCGGTGGTCCATGGACGGCGACCGGCTCGTGCTGCGGGTGCACTGCTCCGGGGTCATCGCCGCCTGCTCGGCCCGGCACCGGATCGAGGTGCCGCGCGGGGTCCGCGTCAAGGTCGTGAACGAGGACGGCGCCGTGCGGGCCTCCGGGTTCCGGGACGCGGTCAGCGTCCACGTCGGCGACGGCGCCGTGCGCGTCACCGACACCGGCGGCCCGCTGGACCTGCGGTCCGACGACGGACCGGTGCGCGCGCAGGTGTCCTCGCGCCGGGTGAAGGCGGCCACCGGCGACGGCGCCGTGGACGTCGAACCGACCGGCCCGCCGGACCTGGTCGACGTCCGCAGCGACGACGGGCCGGTGACGGTGGGCCTGCCCAGGGCGCGTACCGGGTGTCGGCGGCGGCCGACGACGGGTCGGTCACGGTGTCCGTGCCCCGCGACGACAGCAGCCCGCACCGGGTGTCGGCGCACACCCAGGACGGGAAAGTCACGGTGCGCACGGCGAACTGACCGCCCCGTGTGTTCGTCTTCAACGGGTGGGAGAATGACACCACCCAGGGCGACCACAGCACGGGAGAGGGATGTGACGGCGACACCGGGCACGCCAGTCAGCCAGCCGTACCCGCCGCCGTCCACCGCACGGGCCCGGCGCGGCCCCTCCCCGCTGCGGGACGCCCTCACCCTGCTCGGCCTGCCGGTACTGGCCGCGCTCACGCTGCCCGTCGCGTTCGCCGGCGGCGGCACCCGGCGCTGGTTCGGCGGGCGCGCGGAGAGCCACCGGGCCGACGCGCAGGCCGCGAAGGACGCGGCGGCGACGGCGTTCTACGAACTCGACACCGCGCAGCGGGATCTGCGGATCTCGGTGGAGACCATCTCGGCGGTGGACGACTCCCCCGCCGCCCGGCGCGCCGTCGGCGACTTCGAGGCGCTCGGGCGCCGGATCGACGAGGCCAGCCGGCGCTACATCGAGGCCGTCGACGCCCACGACCTGGACCGGGACGATCTGGAGGCCGGCACGGCGGCCCGGGCGCGGGCCGAACTGACCGCGGCCAAGGACGAGCTGGTCCGGGTCCGGCAGGAGCTGGACCGGTTCGGCGGCTCGCTGGAGCCGCTGCTGGGCAAGGCGGAGACACAGCTGGCCCGGCTGGCGCCCGCCGTGGAACGGGCCCGGCAGTCGCTGCTGGCGGCCAGCAACGCCCTGGACGCCGTACGGGAGCGGAACCTGCGGGCCGACGAGCTGGCCGCGCGGCTGGCGGCGCTGTCGCCGGAGCTGACCAAGCTGAACCAGGGCGCCGGACGGCACGGGGTGCAGGCGACGCTGGAGCGGGCCGAGCGGGTGCAGCGGGAGGCCGGGGCGATCCGGGCCGAGGCCGAGCGGCTGCCGGAGCGGGCGGCCGAGATCGACCACCGGCTGGTCAGCCTGCGCACCAGGGCCGAGGCGCTGACCACGCGGGCCGGACAGGTGGAGCCGGTGCTGAGCGAGCTGCGCCGCCGCTTCGCCGCCGCCTGCTGGCAGGACCTCCAGCAGGTGCCGGAGCACGCCGCGGAGAACGTACGGCAGGCCGAGGTGAAGCTCCGGGAGGCGCAGACGGCACGGGACGCCCAGCGCTGGGCGGACGCCACCTCGCTGCTGTCGACGGTGCGGGCGCTGCTGAACGCCACCGACGAGGCCGTGTCGGCCGCCGGTGACCGGCTGAGCAGGCTGAACGCGGTGCAGAAGGATCCGCAGGCGGAGATCGAGCGGACCCGGTTCGCGATCCGGGACGCCCAGCGGCTGGCCATGACGGGCCGTACGACCCCCGATCCGCGGCATGCCCGGCCGCTGGACGACGCGGTGGCCCGGCTGGAGCGGGCGATGGGCACGCTGGAGGGACGGCACCCGGACTACTGGCACTTCCTCACCGAGACGGAAGGGGTGCGGCATACGGTGGCGCGGGTGGTGGCGCAGATCCGCGAGGAGCGCGGCGCCGGGCACTGAGGCGCCGGGTACGGGCCTGCGCGTGTTGCCGGGGGTGCGGGGCTAGCGGATATTGAAGGGAACGGATGGCCTCCGCTAGCGCCCGAGGGAGGCGGACATGGCCACACACGCGGTGCACACGAGGAAAGCCGAGGAACGGCGGCCCCGGCTGGACGATCATCTGCCCGTCGACCACCGGCTCAACCAGGTCTACCGGATCGGTGCCGGCCTCATCGGCGCGTTCCTGGTCGTCTTCGGCATTCTCGGCCTGATCGACCAGATCGGCT
This sequence comes from Streptomyces sp. NPDC052721, assembly GCF_040678315.1. Classification (NCBI taxonomy): domain Bacteria; kingdom Bacillati; phylum Actinomycetota; class Actinomycetes; order Kitasatosporales; family Streptomycetaceae; genus Streptomyces; species Streptomyces sp. NPDC052721. Next base: position 69,151 of record NZ_JBFATL010000005.1, read on the forward strand.
TCTTCAGCACCGGCGGCAACACGGTCGCCGGGCTGAACTCCAACGGCGCGCTGAGTGTGCTGTCGATCTGCATCGGCGCGGTGCTGCTGGTCGGCATGGCGATCGGCGGGAACTTCGCGTCGACCCTGAACATGGTCCTCGGTGTGCTGTTCCTGCTGAACGGTTTCCTGTTCCTCGGCCTGCTGGACACCGGCAGCAACTTCCTGGCATTCAAGATCCAGAACGTGTTCTTCAGCTTCGTCGTGGGCCTGCTGCTGATGACCTTCGGCATGTACGGCCGGGTCGGTCACAACCTGCCGCACGACAACCCCTACTGGCGGGCCCGCCACCCCGAGGCCTCCCCGCAGGAGCAGCGGACGCCGCCCGAGCAGCCGGCGCGGCAGGAGCGGCGCCCGCAGGACGAGGAGCGGGAGAGGCCGGAGCAGCGGGGCCCGCGGCAGCCAGGACGGGGTCAGGTCCTGTAGGCGTAGAACGCCGCGTTCGGGTACGAGGCGACGAGGCTGGCCACCGACCGGTTGTACGTGTTGGTCGAGTGGTAGCTCACGTACGGCACGCCCCGGCCGTCCCGGTACGTCACGATCATCGAGTGGTCCTTGGACCCGTCGCGGTTGAAGTCCATCTGCAGCACGTCGCCGAGGTCCATCTGGTAGACGTTGGCGAGGCTGGTGGCCCGCTTCGAGGACAGGGCGAACCAGGAGAACTCGTTGACGCCGACGAACGAGTCCGACTGGATGTCGGCGGTGCCGAACCACTTCTTCCAGTCGTACGTGTAGCCGGGCACGTGCTTCCAGCCGCCGGCCTTCAGGACCTGGCTGACGAAGTTGGTGCAGTCGCCGCCGGCCCCCTGCCCGTTGAAGTTCGGGTAGGCCGGGTTGTAGTTGTTCCAGTACTTCTGCGCGTACGCCACCATGGCCTTGTAGTCGTAGCCGGTCGCGGAGAAGTTCTTCGCGTTGGCCGGTGCGGGCCAGGTGGTGGCGGCGCGGGCCGCGGAGGGCGGGCCGTCGTCCGCGGTGGCGGTCTTCGCCGAGGTGACGGCGGGCTTGGCGATCTGGTTCACCGCGAGGTAGCCGTCGTCGGTGTCGCGGATGCCGGTGAGCTGCCAGGTGCCGTGCCGGTCGGCCTGGAAGGTCAGCTCGTGGTGGGCCTGGAAGCCGGTCGACTTCGGTCCCTTGGCGGTGGCCTTGTCGTAGGTCAGCGTCGTGGTCTCGGTGACGGCGACCTTGGCGTGCCGGCCCTTCACCTGGGTCGCGTCGAGCGAGACCTTGGTGCTGCCCGCGCGGTACGTCTCGCCCAGCCGGGCCAGCCGGCCGCGGCGGTCACGCAGCTCGTCCAGCGCGGACTTCTCCTGGCGGGTCTGCCCGCCGGACAGGCGCACGGAACCGGAGAAGCCGGACGTGTGCCGGGTCTCCGCCTTTCCGGCGCCCTCCACCAGGGCCTGCGTACGGTCGGTGAAGACCGCGTCGGCCAGCCGCTGGAAGGTCGCTTTGGTCGCCGCGTCCACCGTCGGGTCGTCGGTCACCGCCGCACCCGCGCTCCAGTTGGGCACCAGGGCCACGCCGGCGACCACCGAGGCGGCCGCGGCGGTGACTATGGCCGTGCGGCGCCGCCCACGGCTCAGTCTTCTAGATTTCAATGATGTTCCCCTCTACGCCGGTACACCTACCGGGCGAGGGGCATCTTCGCACGCCGTGTGCGTCGGTTGTGAAGGGGGTTGCACAAGTGGAATCCCCGGCGCGCGCCCGTCACTTGACGACCGCCGACCAGTCGGGCGACTGGGCCGGGTCGAGGCTGCGCAGGGCGGCCAGGGTCTGCGGCTTCTGCGCGTCCAGCCAGTCGGCCAGCTCCTTGAAGGACACGCACTTGACGCCCTTCTTGGTGCAGACGTTCCTGACCACCTGGTCGATGGCCTTCATGTAGATGCCGCCGTTCCAGTCCTCGAAGTGGTTGCCGACGAACAGCGGGGCCCGGCTGCCGTAGTACACCCGGTTGAAGCCGGCCATGTAGGACTCGACGGTCTGCTGTTCCCACTGGGGGAACTTGGCCGGGTCGCCCTGGGTCTCACCGTCGGACTGGTTGTAGAGGAAGTTGAAGTCCATGGACAGGCCCTGGTACTTGCCGCTCTCGTACGGCAGCATCTGCAGCGGGAAGTCCCATATGCCTTTCTTCTTCGACGGCCATATCTGGAAGTCGCCCGGCGAACTGGCGTCGTAGCGCCAGCCGTAGCTCTTGATGGCCTTCAGCAGGTTCGGCTGGCCCTCCAGGCAGGGCGCCCGGCCGCCGGTGACCTCCTTCCTGAAGTCGAACGGCAGCGGCGCGAGGTCCTTGAAGCCGGTGTTGGTCTTCCAGCGCTCCACGAAGTTGTAGAACTGGTCGATCTCGCTCTTCCACTCCTCGACGCTCCAGTCGCCGCCGCCCTTGGCCCCGCAGAAGTGGCCGTTGAAGTGGGTGCCGATCTCGTTCCCGTCCTCGTACGCCTTGCCCAGCTGCTCCACCGTGGTGCGGATGTGGTCGTCGGTGGCGTAGTCGATGGCGGCGTCGCCCGGGGAGTGCATGGGGCCGTGGTACAGGGACTTCTTGCTCTTGGGCAGCAGGTAGATGCCGGTGAGGAAGAAGGTCATGTGGGCGTTGTACTCCTTGGCCAGCTCCCGGTAGTGAGAGAACAGGTGGTCGCTGCCCTCCAGCGCGCCGTCCCAGGAGAAGACCACGAACTGCGGCGGTTTCTCGCCGGGCTTGAGCGGCACCGGCTTCAACTGCCCCTTCTGCGGCCCGGTGTAGGAGGTGGAGCCGTCCCCGAGGACCTTGGTCCTGCCGTCCCACTCCGGGGTGGGGCTGGCCTTCGGCGCGCTCCTGGGTCTCTTGCCGGCCGCGGCGGCCGGCGTGCTGCTGCTGTCCGTGCCGGACAGTGCCAGGAACCCGGCGACCAGCGAGGCGACGACGAGGAGGGCGGCCAGCGTCAGGACCTGCGGCCGGGTGGCCCGGGGCGCACTGCGGCTGCGGGGGGCTCGGCGGCGGCCTGACGACGACATCTTGCGGGGCATGCGCGGCTCATTCTGCGGAAGGGTAGGGGGTACGGGCCCCGGCTCAGCCGAGACCCGTCGCTGCCGACCAGAGGGCATACGGGACGCTGTGGGCGGACCCGGCCAGGCCCTTGAGCGGCAGTGGCTCCAGGGACGTGGCCAGGTCGATCCGGTAGACGACGATCGCGGTGGACACGGAGTCGGCCGTGCCGACGTACCAGGCGGCGGTGTCCTTCTCGGTGGTGCCGGCCTTCCCGGACACCCCGGACCGGCCGGCCGCCGCCTCGGGATGGGCGGTGCGGAAGGTGTCGGTGAGCGCCTGCGTGACCTCCTCGGCCACCTTGGCGCCGACCGCGCGTCCGGGGCGCGGGGTGGCCAGGGCGACCGGGGAGCCGTTGCGGGTGATCCGGCGCACCGAGTACGGCTCGGTGTGGTTGCCGCCGGCGGCGAAAGTGGCGTAGCCGCTGGCCATCCGGATCGCGCTGGGCGTGGAGTTCCCCATCGACAGGGCCGGGACCTGGGGGCCGATGCTGGAGGACAGCAGCCCGGCCGCCTCGGCGGTCTGGCGCACCTTGTCCAGGCCGGTGTCCATGCCGAGCTGCATGAACGGGGTGTTCACGGACCGGGCCATGGCCTCGCGCAGACTGATGTCCCCGTACGACCTGCCGCCGTCGTTGTGCGCGGAGACCTTCTTGCCGCTGCGGTCCCAGTACGGCCCCTCCGGGGTGGTGACGGGCACGCCGTCGTCGCCGTCGTAGACGCTGTCCGGGGTGACGGGGGTGGCGGGTCCGCCGCGCGTCTTGTGCACGCCGTGTTCGAGCCCGGCGGCGTAGACGAACGGGGTGAACGCGGTGCCGGCCGGGACGGTGGTCGCGTTGGACTCGTTGTAGCCCTGGGTACGGTGGTCGGGGCCGCCGTAGACGGCGAGGATCCGGCCGTCCGCGGCCACCGAGGCGGCGCCGTAGTGGCCGTTCCTGGCCGCCGCCGGGTTGTCCTGCCTGGCCTGCTTGCGGGCCTTGGTGACGGCGTCGGTGAGCGCCTTCTCCCGCTTGCGGTCGAAGGTCGTGTAGATCTGGTAGCCGCCGAGGTCGAACTGCTTGTCCGTCAGGTGCCCGGCCTTCTTGGCGTACTGCGCGGCCAGCTCCACCAGGTAGTCGCTCTGCGCACCGGTGTTGTACAGCGGGTTGCTCTTCAACGGCTCGGGGAACTCGGTGTACTTGGCCCGTTCCCGCGGCGACAGCTTGCCGATCGTGACCATGCGGTCGAGGATCCAGGACCAGCGCTCGACGGCCCGGGCGTGGTTGGCCCGGCTGAGCGTGGGGTCGTACAGGCCGGCGCCCTTCAGCAGCCCGGCGAGCATGGCCGCCTCGGAGGCGTTGAGCTTGTCGACGTCCTTGCCGTAGTACGCCTGGGCCGCGCGCTGGATGCCGTAGCTGCCGCGGCCGAACCAGCTGGTGTTGAGGTAGCCCTCCAGGATCTGGTCCTTGCTCATCCTGTTGTCCAGCTTGAGGGCGATCATCGCCTCGGTGAATTTACGGCTGATCGTCTGGTTCTGCGTCAGATAGACATTTTTGACGTACTGCTGGGTTATGGTCGATCCGCCCTCGGTGTCCCCCTGCCCCAGCGTGCGGAACACGGCCCGGGTGATGCCTTTGGCGGATATGCCCGGGTCCGAGTAGAAACTCTCGTTCTCCGCGGCGAGCACCGCCCAGCGGACGTCCGGGGGGATGTCCTTCAGCGGCATCGCCTGCCGCTGCACCCAGCCGGTACGGGCCATGGGCGTGCCGTCGGACCAGAAATAGACGTTGTCCTGCTGGGTGGCGTACGAGTTGAGGTTGTCCGGTATGTCCGTCATCGCGTACGCGGTGACGAGGAACGCGCTGAGCAGACCGAACGAGGTCACGGTGGCACCGAGCCACTGGCGCCAGGAGGGTATCCAGCGGCGCCAGCCGGTACGCCCGGGGCGTGGGTACACCGGCTTCAGGCGGCGCGCGTAGGGGGCTATCCGGCGCGCGTACGGGGTCAGCGGGCCGAGCAGCCGGACGACCGCGCCCAGGGCCGCGCTCGCGGGCGTGACGCGCTCCCGCCCGGCGGAGCGCGCGCCACGCCGGCGCTCGGCCCGGCCGCCGCCCGGAGCGGGCGGCTCCGGCGGCGGGGGCACACGCAACTGCATGGTCTCGTCCGCCCTGAGGGCGTCGACTCTCAGATGCAGCGTCTCATCGGCGTCCAACGGCTTCTCGCCACGGCCACCCCCCATGGGGCCGTCCTCCCCCTGCGACGCATTGGTCACGCCTGCGTCTCCCTCCGCACTCGGTCTTGCTCGCGCGGGTGAGCTGAGCATCCTCGCAACGGCGTTCACAAATTATCAGTAACGTTTTCGAATGCCCTGCACATATGCCGGATAGAAAGCAACACTCATGAAACATTGAGACGCCCCCGGCCGGGCCTTGACGGCTAACCTGGGGCCATGCCTCGTTACGAGTACCGCTGCCGGACCTGCGGCGACACGTTCGAACTCAACCGGCCCATGGCTCAGTCCGCCGCCCCCGCGTCGTGCCCCGCGGGCCACGACGACACGGTGAAGCTCCTGTCGACGGTGGCGGTGGGCGTGTCGAACAACACGTCCGCGGCTGCGCCCGCGCCTTCGCCGAGGGCCGGTGGGGGCGGGTGCTGTGGGGGCGGGTGCTGCGGGTAGCCCCCTACGGGGGTACCGCGCGGTGCCGTCCCGCGGGTGCGGCGCCGTCGTGGCTGCTCGCGCCCACGCGGCGGAGCCGCACATCGATACAGCCCCGCGCCCTTCAGGCCGGCTGCCGTGCCGCTCTCAGGAACTCCCGTAGGATCCGCTCTCCCGCCAGGACCCCCCGTTCCGGGAGGGCGTTGATCTGTGGGGCCGTCCAGTCGGTGTCGGCCAGTTCGCCGTGGCCGGGGCGCCAGCCCCGGTCCGCGGCCAGCAGCAGGTCGGCGTCGAGCAGGGAGTCCCCGGCGGCCAGGGTCAGCTGCGCGCCGGTGCGCCGGGCCACCTCACGGACGGCCGCGCTCTTGGCAAGCGGCTTCGGTACGGCGTAGATCTTGCGGCCCTGCAGGGACACCGTCCAGCCCCGGTTCTCCGCCCACACCGCCAGCTCCTTCACCCAGTCCCCGGGCAGCAGCTCGCGCTCCACCACGAGGTACGCGAACAGGTCCTCGGCGATCCTGTGCTTGCGCACCCACACCGGGTCGGCGGACCGCAGCAGATGCTCGCTGACCTCCGCCAGCGGCGCGCACTCGTCGGCGAGCCGCGCCTGGACGCTCGCGTGCCAGTCGGCGTCGGTGACCCCGTCGACCAGCAGATGGCCGCCGTTGGCGCAGATCGCGTACGCCGGCGGCGGGCCCGGCAGGTTGATCCGCTGGTACTGCTTGCGCGTCCGGGTCGTCGTCGGCACGAAGACGGCCGTGTCGCCGAGGTCGGTGAGCAGCTGGGCCGCGGTCTCGGTCATGTAGGACAGCGGCTTGGCCTCGTGCACCTCCACGCACAGCAGCCGGGGCGCCCGCGGGTCCGGCATGGTCAGTGCGAGGGCCGCCGAGGAGTAGATCAGCGTCCGGTCCAGGTCGCTCGCCACCAGCACCGGCATCAGAGGTTCACCGCCTTGCCGTCGGCGCCCGTGGCGCCCCGCGTGTACTTGGGGTGGATCAGCCCGACGCAGGTGTACGGCAGGTCGTCCACCTCCTCCACCGGCACGCCGCGCTGCTCGGCGAGCAGTCGCACGTGGTCCAGGTCGGCGCCCGCGCCCGCCCGCGCGAGGATCTTCCACGGCACCCGACGGAGCAGCACCCGGGTGGTCTCGCCGACACCGGGCTTGACGAGGTTGACGTCGTGGATGCCGTACTCCTCGCTGATCCGCTCGACCGCCCGCCAGCCCGCCCAGGTCGGGGTGCGGTCCGTGGCCAGCAGCTCCTTCACCGCGCTGTCCACGCCCTCGGCCACCTCGGGGAAGCGGGCGGCGACGGCGTCGAGGAAGGCCACGGAGACGTCCGCGCCCGCGAGTTCGCGGTAGAACTTGGCGCCGTGGAAGTCGTGCGGGCCGACCAGGTCGGCGCGCAGGACCGTACGGGAGATCAGCCCGGAGACGGTCGAGTTGAGGCACGCGGAGGGGATGAGGAAGTCCTCGCGGGTGCCGTAGGTGCGTACGCAGGAGCCGGGATCGGCGAGGACCGCGATCTCCGGGTCGAACCCGGTGACGCCTTCCTTCCGCTCGAACTCCTCGACGGCTTCGGCGAGTTCCCGGGTGATCGCCCCCTTGCCGGTCCAGCCGTCGACGAAGACGACGTCCCGGGGGTCGTGGTGGGCGGCCAGCCAGCGCAGCGCGTTGGCGTCGATGCCCCGGCCACGCACGATCGACACGGCGTAGTGCGGCAGGTCGAGGCCGTGCCGGAACCGGGCCCAGCGGCGCATCAGGATGCCGACCGGGGTGCCGGCGCGGGCCAGGGAGACCAGCACCGGGCGGGGCGACCGCTCGGCGATGACGGCCTCGGTCACGACACCGACGGCCTGCGCGAGGCGGGCGGCGGAGGCGTCCAGGGCCGCGTGGAACAGCTCCTGGTACTGCGCGCTCGGCTGGTACTCCACCGGCAGCGACTCGGCGTAGTGCGCGCCGCCGCGCTGGATGGCCTCCTCCCGCTCCTCCGTCGGCGCCTCCAGGGACACCTCGGAGAGGTCCTGGAGCAGCCAGCCGACCTCCTCCGGCGCGTACGAGGAGAACGCGGGGCCGCGCAGGGGCTCGGGCAGCATGGCCGGCCTTTCGGGAGCGTGCGGAACGTACGAGGGTACGACCGCGAGCAGGACGTGCGGGACGTGCGCGGCGAGGGCGGCCAGCAGGCCGTCGGGCGCGTGCAGGGCGGGGGTGTCGGCGACGGAGTCGACCACCGCGACGACGGCGTCGAAACCGGCGCCGGCCACGTTGTAGGCGTACCGCTCGCCGGGCCCGTCGGCCGGGTCGTCGTGGGCCGGGAAGACCAGGCGGCTGCGGATGGCGTAGCCGGGGTCGTCGACGGCGAGGACGGGCGACCGGGTGGTGGTGGAGAACCGCACCTCGGCGTCCGTGCCCCGCTCCACCTCCTGGGCGAGCCGCAGCGGAACGTACATCAGTTCCTCCGACCCGAGCACCAGGACGCGCCGGGCACCGGCAGGCAGGGCCGCGCGTATGCGCCCGGCCATGGCGGGCAGCGCCGCTTCGAGCCGGGCCCGGTGCGCGGGGGTGAAACCGTGCCGCCCGCCGTCGGGGAGACCGGAGGGCCAGTGCAGGTCCACCTTTGCGACGTGGCCCGGCTGCCGCGCCCCCTCAGGGGCGCGGGGAACCGCGCGAGCAACCACACTCGACCCGCGCCCGACGGCCTCACACTCCGCGACCAGCCGCTGCCCCTTCTCCAGCACACCGTCCGGCAGCTGTACGGTCCCGGACGCGGCGGCGACGACATCCACGCGCGCCCTGATCTCCTGTGCGAACCGCTCCAGCCGCGCGGAGTCCTCAGCCGACCGCATGTCGACCAGAGCGACCACCACATACCGCTCCCGCGGATACCGCTCGTGCAGGTCACGCATGGTGTTCAGCACGGTGTTACCAGTGGAGAACTCATCGTCCACCAGCACAAGAGGCCCCCGACCGGCCAGCAGCCCGGGATCCTCGGGAAGCACCATGTGAGACGTGGCATGGGAGTGCGACTCCTCGAAGCCGCCCGCGGGGGCCACCCCGGGAACCGCCCGCCGCGTGGAGTGCAGATACGGCACCGCACCGAGACCGTCGGCGACCGCGTGCCCCAGCCCCGTCGCGGTCTCCGCATAGCCGAGGACGACAGCACCGGCCCCTTCCTCGCCGAGCAGCGCGGCGACCCGTCGGCCCAGGCGGAAGCCGTGCTCGTACACCACGGCGGGCGACTGGGGAACGTGCTTGCCGAGGACGTTCGAGACCAGCAGGTGCGCCCGCTTGGGGTTGCGCCGCAGCGCGAGCCCGAGCAGGGCCGGCAGGCCGTCGTCGCCCACGAGTCCGACCCCGAGTCGCTCGGCGACCCAGCTGCCGGACCAGACCCCGTCGTTCACTGCGTTGTTCATTCGTTCCTTGGAGAGGCGGAGGGGAGGTGGAGAAAGGTTCAGCCGGGTATGCCGGCGGCGAGCAGTTCCACGAAGCCGACGTCCTCGTTGGCGACGCCGAACACCTCGGCGCGCAACACGGTCCGCTCGGCCCAGGCGCGGTGCGGTTTCACTTCGTTCATCTTGTTCGTGTAGGCCGACCGGAGTACACCCCCGCCGCCGCGTTCCGGCCGCAGGATGTCCTGGGCGTCGCTGAACTCCTCGTGGCTGACCACCGAGAGCGCGTGCACGGGCAGGACGTGGGACGGGTGGATGCAGGTCTTGCCGAGCAGGCCGTTGGCCTGGTCGAGGGAGATCTCCCGGAGCAGTCCGTCCATGGCGTGTTCGATCAGCTTCTCGCGCAGTGAGACGGCCTGCACCTCCAGGAAGGGGCTCTGCCTCAGCTGCGGCTTGAACATGCGTTCGGGCACCCGGAAGTACTCCCAGACCGGGCCGGTGACGGTGAAGCCGGTGCCGTCGGCGCGGCCGAGCATGTTCACGACGTCGGCGATCACGGAGGCGACGATCTGGACGTCGTAGGCGGTCATGTCGGGGGCGCGGCGCAGGCCGTAGGAGGAGCAGAAGTCGGTCACGCCGAGGCGGAGGGCCAGCACCCGGTCCCGGTACTTGCCGACCGCGCGGGAGATGCCCTCCAGGGTCTCCACCCGGGACTCGCGGTAGAGCAGCTCGGGGGACTCCAGGACCGGCATGGCGAAGAGCCGCCGGCCGCTGCTGTTCTCGGCCGCGGTCAGGGCCTCCAGGAAGGGGATGCCGCGTTCCTCGGTGAACTTGGGCAGCACGAATCCCGACAGCAGGCGCACGGCCGGCCCCAGGCGGCGGACCAGGTCCGGTATCTGCTCGGGGGTGCGCACCCGGATGAACAGCAGGGGCGGCTCCGTGTCGGGCCGGGCGGCGAGGTCGGCGAACTGCCGGACGAGGTTCTCCTCGCCGGGCTCGACGTCCGCGTCGTCGATCGAGTCCTCCAGGCACAGCACCATCGAGACCACGCCGTTGCCGGCCTGTTTGACGATGTCGTCGGCGAGCCGGGGCCGGGTGGCCGGGCTGTACAGCGTGGCGCCCAGGGCCGCGGAGAGCAGCCGGGCCGGGGAGTCGGCGGTGAACGCGCACGGCTCCTGATGGAAGAGGCGCTGCCGCACCTCCGGGGCGATGTGCCCGAAATGACGCATAGGACTCCCTCAGGTTGCGAGCCGAGCCTGTGGGTTCGGTAAAGGGTGGCCGGTAATAGTACGTAGGGATCCATGTCCCAAGTTCCCTGCGGGCATGAATTTCCGGTAACTCGCCCATGTCGGCGGCACCGCACCCCGCATTGTCGTGACCAGGACCGAGAGGGCAGGATGACCGCATGACGCACGCGATGCTGAAAGGGTCGAACGTCCCGCTGGAGGCCACCACGGTGCGCACCGTGCTGCGCTGGACGCCCGGGCAGGGGGTCCCGGACGTGGATGCGTCGGCGCTGCTGCTGGGCCCGGACGGCCGCGTGCGCTCCGACGAGGACTTCGTCTTCTACAACCAGCCCCGGCATCCCTCCGGGAAGGTGTGGCGGCTCGGCAAGAAGCGGGTCGCCGAGGGGCTGACGGACACGATCCAGACGGACCTCTCCGGGGTGGAGCCGGGGGTCGGCCGGATCCTGCTGGTCGCCTCCGCGGACGGGGTCGCCTTCGACCAGGTGCCGGCGCTGTGCATCCTGCTGTACGACGCGGCGGTCGCCGACGGGGAGCCGCTGGCCCGGTTCGAGATCAAGCCGGAGACCGGCGCGGAGACGGCGCTGATCTGCGGTGAGCTGTACCGGCGTGGGGAGGGCTGGAAGTTCCGGGCGCTGGGTGAGGGCTATTCGAACGGGCTGAAGGGGCTCGCCACGGACTTCGGCATCTCGGTGGACGAGTCCGAGATGGAGGAGCCGGCCTCGTCCCAGCCGTTGCCTCCCGAGCAGCCGACGGCCGCGGTTCCGGCACAGCCGCCCGCGTACGGCTATCCGCAGCCGATGTCGGCGCCGGCGGCTGTGGCGCAGGACGCGTACTTCCGGCTGCCGCCGCAGGGGCCGCAGTTCATCGGGCGGTAGTCACCCCGGCGGGCAGGCGGTAGCCGCCCCTGGCAGGCAGGCTGGTCACCTGTCCACCTTCGTCTTGAAGCCCCTGCCCCACTGGAGGCCCCAGCCGTAGAGGCGGTCCAGTTCGCCCTGGAAGCCGTAGACGAACTTCACCTCGCGGCGGACGAGCAGTTCGCCCTTGATGTTCTCGATCATGACCACGGCGCAGGAGCGGGCCTGGGGGTGGCGTTCGTCCAGGCCTATCTCGATGCGGGGGCCGTTGCTGGGGTAGAGGGTGACGATGGCGTGCGTACGGTCGAAGGCGGGGGTCTGGTCGTAGATGTAGACGAAGACCAGCAGTCGCTTGAGGGCGTCCCGGTGGTCGAGGTTGACGTACATCGTCTCGCCGGACGCCGAGCCGAACCGGTCGTCGCCGCTGAGTTTGATGTACGGCGGTGCGTTGACGTCGCCGAGATAGCCGCCGAGGGGCTGTACGACCCCCTTCGTGCCGTCGGTCAGCTCGTACAGGCAGCCGAGGTCCAGGTCGACGTTGACCATGCTCTGGCCGTGGCCGAGGACCTCCGGCGGCTTCAGGGCCCTGAAGGGGTGCCGGAACAGGCTGGTGCGCTGGGCTCCGTCGAAGTCGGAGGTCCGCATCCGCCAGGAGAGGTTGACGCGCAGGTGGCCGGTGGCCGCTTCCTGCTTGGTGAGGGACACCGTCTGGTGCCGCCTGGTCAGCTCTATGGCGTTGGTCGACGCGTTGCCCGAGTCGAATGCGGCGGCGCGCCCGCCCAGCAGTCCGTCGAAGAAACCCATTCCCGCCCCCAGGTACCTGTTGTGACGCCGACGGGGCGGCCGACCGTGTCGGCCGCCCCGCTCAGAGCGTTCCTCACCGTCCGGGATGTCACACCCCGGAGGAGACCTCGGCCTTCTCGTCGCTGCCCTCGCCCGCCGCGGCCAGGGCGCGGTTGCGGCGGACGGAGGAGAAGAAGGACGCCGCGATCAGGACGACGCCGACGAGACCGGTGATGACCTCGTTGATCTCGTGCTGGATGGTGACCATGAGGATCACGGCGAGGGCGCCGATGGCGTAGTGGGCGCCGTGCTCCAGGTAGACGTAGTCGTCGAGGGTGCCCTGGCGGACCAGGTAGACCGTGAGCGACCGGACGTACATGGCGCCGATGCCGAGGCCGAGGGCCATCAGGACGATGTCGTTGGTGATGGCGAAGGCGCCGATCACGCCGTCGAAGGAGAAGGACGCGTCCAGGACCTCCAGGTAGAGGAACATGAAGAACGCGGCCTGGCCGGCCAGGACGATCGCGGGCTTCTGCTTGCCGGTGCGGGCGGCCTCTTCCTCCTCCTCGTGCTCGCGCTCCTCCTCTTCCTCGAGCTTGTCCTCGAAGTAGCCGGAGAGGCCGCCGACGACCATGTAGGTGATCAGGCCGGCGATACCGGCGATCAGGACCGTCTGCGCCTTGTCCACGTGGGCGCCGCCGTGCTGGTGGGCGTGGGTGGCGAAGGTGAACGACGTGATCAGCAGGACGACCAGGGCGATGCAGACCGACAGCATGTCGACCTTGCCGAGCTTGGCCAGGGGCCGCTCGATCCAGCGCAGCCACTGGATGTCCCGGTCCTCGAAGATGAAGTCGAGGAAGATCATCAGCAGGAACATGCCACCGAACGCGGCGATCGCCGGGTGGGCGTCGGTGACCAGCTGCTGGTAGCGGTCCTTGTTGTTGAGCGCGAGGTCGACGGCCTCGATCGGGCCCATCTTGGCGCTGATCGCGACGATGACGACAGGGAAGACCAGCCGCATGCCGAAGACGGCGATGAGGACGCCGACCGTGAGGAAGATCTTCTGCCAGAAGGCGTTCATCTTCTTCAGGATCCCGGCGTTGACCACCGCGTTGTCGAAGGACAGCGAGATCTCCAGGACGGCCAGGATCGCCACGATGCCGAAGGCGGTCCACCCCCCGTAGAACGCCGCCGCGACCAGACCGAGCGCGGTGACCGCGAACGACCAGCCGAAGGTTTTCAGAAGCACTGGCTACCCCATCGTGTGTTGGGGGCACCTCCCAGACGGAGTCCGGGGGAGGGTCTCCCCTGAGTCGTACCGAGTTTTACGAAACGTTGACTCCGAAGTCTAGAGCGATGCCTCGCAGGCCCGACGCGTACCCCTGACCCACCGCACGGAACTTCCACTCGCCCTGGTACCGGTACAGCTCGCCGAAGATCATGGCGGTCTCGGTGGAGGCGTCCTCGCTGAGGTCGTAGCGGGCCAGTTCCTGGCCGTCGGCCTGGTTGACGACGCGGATGAAGGCGTTGGAGACCTGGCCGAAGGTCTGCCCGCGCTCGTCCGCCATGTGGATGGAGACGGGGAAGATGATCTTCTCGCACTGCGGCGGCACCGTGGCGAGGTCCACCAGGATCGACTCGTCGTCGCCCTCGCCCTCACCGGTGAGGTTGTCACCGGTGTGCTCCACGGAGCCGTCGGGGCTGGTGAGCTGGTTGTAGAAGACGAACCACTCGTCACCCAGTACCCGGTTGCCGGCCCCGCACAGCAGCGCGCTGGCGTCCAGGTCGAAGGGAGCGCCCGTGGTGGACCGCGCGTCCCAGCCCAGCCCGATCATGACGTTGGTGAGGTTCGGTGCGGCCTTGGAGAGGGAGACGTTGCCTCCCTTGGCGAGCGTGACACCCATGATGCTGGTCCTCCCCTGGTGGTGCTTCCCTGGTTGTCCTGCGCGTCCGGCGCCGCCCCTAAACGGAGCGGCGCCGGTCTCACGGGCTGTCGGGCCTCACACGTCTTTCGTGTCAGACGTTGACGCCGAAGTCCTGCGCGATGCCCCGCAGGCCCGACGCGTAGCCCTGGCCGATGGCGCGGAACTTCCACTCCGCGCCGTGCCGGTACAGCTCGCCGAAGACCATGGCGGTCTCGGTGGAGGCGTCCTCGCTGAGGTCGTACCGGGCGATCTCCTGCTGGTTGGCCTGGTTCACGACGCGGATGAAGGCGTTGCGGACCTGGCCGAAGGACTGCTGGCGGTTCTCGGCGTCGTAGATCGACACCGGGAACACGATCTTGTCGACGTCGGCCGGGACACCGGCCAGATCGACCTTGATCTGTTCGTCGTCGCCCTCGCCCTCACCGGTGATGTTGTCACCGGTGTGCTCGACCGAGCCGTCGGGGCTCTTGAGGTTGTTGAAGAAGACGAAGTGCTGGTCGCTGATGACCTTGCCGGAGTTGTTCAGCAGCAGCGCGCTGGCGTCGAGGTCGAAGTCCGTGCCGGTCGTCGTGCGCACGTCCCACCCCAGGCCGACGATGACGGCGGTCAGGCCCGGGGCCTCCTTCGTCAGCGATACGTTGCCGCCCTTGCTGAGGCTGACTCCCACGGGTCCTCCATGTGGTGTTCAGGGGCGGGGAGCCCCGTCGTGCTTCGGATATGGGATCAACGTGCCGATCCTAGTGACGGGTTCCCACACCCCGCAGACCCTGGACCCGAAGAATCACAGGTGTCGCCCGCGGCCCGTCACAGAGTGTCGAGCGCCTTCACGTAGTCGTCGAGGTCGCGGGCGTCCGGCAGGCCGTTGACCACGGTCCACCGCACGACGCCCTCCTTGTCGATGATGAAGGTGCCCCGGACGGCGCAGCCCTTGTCCTCGTCGAAGACGCCGTACGCGCGCGAGACGTTGCCGTGTGGCCAGAAATCGCTCAGCAGGGGGTATTCCAGGCCCTCCTGCTCGGCGAAGACGCGCAGGGTGTGGATGGAGTCGTTGGAGACGGCGAGCAGCTGGGTGTCGCGGTCGGCGAACTTCGGCAGGTTGTCGCGCAGCTCGCACAGCTCGCCGGTGCACACGCCGGTGAAGGCGAAGGGGTAGAAGAGGAGGACCACGTTCTTCTCGCCGCGGAAGTCCGAGAGCTTCACGGTCCGGCCGTGGTTGTCCTTCAGCTCGAAGTCGGGCGCCTTGTCGCCGACCTGGATCGCCATCGTCGTGCTTCCCTTCGGTGGGCTGTTCGGGTGAGAGCGCGGCCAGACGCTCGGCTCCACCCTACGCAGCGGTCACCGGGGACTCCCGGACGGGCTGGGGCGATGTCCAGCCCGTCCGGCGTCCGAGGACGGTCACCTCTTGGACTTGGCCGCCTTCGGTGTCGCCAGCCGGCTGCCGCTCCAGTCCTTGCCGACGCTGACGCTCTTCGAAGCGGTCAGGCCGGCCGTGGTGGCGGCGTCCTGGATGTCGCTCGGCTCCACGTACCCCGCACGGCCGGTCTTCGGCGTGAGGAGCAGGATCGCGCCGCCCTCTTCGATGTACGTGGTGGCATCCACCAGCGCATCCGTCAGGTCGCCGTCGTCGTCACGGAACCACAGCACAACGGCGTCGGCCACGTCGTCGTAGTCCTCGTCCATGAGGTCGCCTGCGATGGTTTCCTCGATGGCCTCGCGGAGCTCCTGATCGACGTCGTCGTCGTAGCCGATCTCCTGGACCACCTGCCCGGGCTGGAACCCCAGCCTGGCGGCAGGGTTCGTCCGCTCCTCCGCGTGGTCCGCGGTCGCGCTCACGGGTTGCCTCCTGATCATGTCTTGGTAAGTATCTCAGCCACGCGCGTGCGCGAAGCATTGGCCGTAGTCCACACGGGCGGGGCGGATCGCGCAAGTACCCGGCCGCCGGGACCGCCGAAACGGTGACGATCCCGACCGTGTCGCCGCAACTCCCAGCACCGTATCTCGATTCCACGGGACCCACATCACACCGATGTGCCCGGTTTGTCACGTTCAGAATCATCCAGTGTCACGTCGCTCGAACAACTTTGCCAAGCACGTCACACCCCGGGCGTATCGTTGCGTTTTGACCGGTGCAGATGACGGTGCGGGTGACGTACGCCTTCCCGAGGTACACGATGGGGAACGGTGTAGGCAGGTGCAGAAACTGGCCCTCTGACAGGTAAGGAACAGCGTGGCTTCCGGACCCGATCGCAATCCGATCATCATTGGCGGCCTTCCGAGTCAGGTTCCTGACTTCGATCCCGAAGAAACCCAGGAGTGGCTCGACTCCCTGGACGCCGCCGTCGACGAGCGCGGCCGGGAGCGGGCCCGCTACCTCATGCTGCGTCTGATCGAGCGCGCCCGCGAGAGGCGCGTGGCCGTGCCCGAGATGCGCAGCACGGACTACGTCAACACGATCCCCACCAAGAGCGAGCCGTTCTTCCCGGGCAACGAGGAGATCGAGCGCAAGATCCTGAACGCGACCCGCTGGAACGCGGCCGTCATGGTCTCGCGCGCCCAGCGCCCGGGCATCGGCGTCGGCGGCCACATCGCCACCTTCGCCTCCTCCGCGTCGCTGTACGACGTCGGCTTCAACCACTTCTTCCGCGGCAAGGACGAGGGCGACGGCGGCGACCAGGTCTTCTTCCAGGGCCACGCCTCCCCCGGCATCTACGCGCGCGCGTACCTGCTCGACCGGCTCACCGCGGAGCAGCTGGACGGCTTCCGGCAGGAGAAGTCGAAGTACCCCGACGGCCTGTCCAGCTACCCGCACCCACGCTCGATGCCGGACTTCTGGGAGTTCCCGACGGTCTCCATGGGCCTCGGCCCGCTCGGCGCGATCTACCAGGCGCGGATGAACCGCTACATGCAGGCGCGCGGCATCGCCGACACCTCCCGGTCGCACGTGTGGGCGTTCCTCGGCGACGGCGAGATGGACGAGCCGGAGTCGCTCGGCCAGCTCACCCTGGCCGCCCGCGAGGGCCTGGACAACCTGACCTTCGTGGTCAACTGCAACCTCCAGCGGCTGGACGGCCCGGTACGCGGCAACGGCAAGATCATCCAGGAGCTGGAGTCGGTCTTCCGGGGCGCCGGCTGGAACGTGATCAAGCTGATCTGGGACCGCACCTGGGACCCGCTGCTCGCCCAGGACCGGGACGGCGTGCTGGTCAACAAGATGAACATCACGCCGGACGGCCAGTTCCAGACGTACGCCACCGAGTCCGGCGCGTACATCCGCGAGCACTTCTTCGGTGACGACCTGCGCCTGCGCGCGATGGTCGAGAACATGACCGACGAGCAGATCCTGCACCTCGGCCGCGGCGGCCACGACCACCGCAAGATCTACGCGGCGTTCAAGGCGGCCAAGGAGCACAAGGGGCAGCCGACGGTCATCCTGGCCAAGACGATCAAGGGCTGGACGCTGGGCCCGAACTTCGAGGGCCGCAACGCCACGCACCAGATGAAGAAGCTGACGGTCGACGACCTCAAGCGCTTCCGGGACCGTCTGCACCTGCCGATCTCCGACAAGGAGCTGGAGTCCGGCCCGCCGCCGTACTACCACCCGGGCCGGAACTCGGAGGAGATCCAGTACATGCACGACCGCCGCAGGAGCCTCGGCGGTTACGTCCCGACCCGCGTCGTCCGCTCCGAGCCGCTCGCCCTGCCGGACGACAAGGCGTACGCGACCGTGAAGAAGGGCACGGGCCAGCAGTCCATCGCGACGACCATGGCCTTTGTGCGCCTCCTCAAGGACCTCATGCGGGACAAGGAGATCGGCAAGCGGTTCGTACTGATCGCGCCGGACGAGTACCGCACGTTCGGCATGGACTCCTTCTTCCCGAGCGCGAAGATCTACAACCCGCTGGGCCAGCAGTACGAGTCGGTCGACCGTGAGCTGCTCCTGGCCTACAAGGAGTCGCCGACCGGCCAGATGCTGCACGACGGCATCTCCGAGGCGGGCTGTACGGCGTCACTGATCGCGGCGGGCTCGGCGTACGCCACGCACGGCGAGCCGCTGATCCCGGTGTACGTCTTCTACTCGATGTTCGGTTTCCAGCGCACGGGTGACCAGTTCTGGCAGATGGCCGACCAGCTGGCGCGTGGATTCGTGCTGGGTGCCACCGCCGGTCGTACGACCCTGACCGGTGAGGGCCTCCAGCACGCGGACGGCCACTCCCAGCTGCTGGCCTCCACCAACCCGGCGTGCGTGGCGTACGACCCGGCGTACGCGTACGAGATCGCGCACATCGTGCAGGACGGCCTGCGCCGGATGTACGGCAGCTCGGCCGAGCACCCGCACGGCGAGGACGTCTTCTACTACCTCACCGTCTACAACGAGCCCATCCAGCATCCGGCCGAGCCGGCGGGCGTGGACGTCGAGGGCATCGTCAAGGGCGTCCACAAGCTCAGGCCGGGCACGGGCGGTTCCGTCCCCGCGCAGATCATGGCGTCCGGCGTGGCGGTCCCCTGGGCCCTGGAGGCACAGCGGCTCCTCGGCGAGGAGTGGAACGTCAGGGCGGACGTGTGGTCCGCGACCTCCTGGAACGAGCTGCGCCGCGAGGCCGTGGCGTGCGAGGAGCACAACCTGCTGCATCCGGAGGAGGAGCAGCGTGTGCCGTACGTGACGCGGAAGCTCAGTGGCGCCGAGGGTCCGTTCGTGGCCGTGTCCGACTGGATGCGATCGGTCCCGGACCAGATCGCGCGCTGGGTGCCCGGCACGTACCAGTCCCTCGGCGCCGACGGCTTCGGCTTCGCCGACACCCGGGGCGCGGCGCGCCGCTTCTTCCACATCGACGCCCAGTCGATCGTAGTGGCGGTGCTGACCGAGCTGGCCCGCGAGGGCAAGGTCGACCGCTCCGTGCTGAAGCAGGCCATCGACCGCTACCAGTTGCTGGACGTCTCGGCGGCGGATCCGGGGGCGGCGGGCGGCGACGCGTAGCCGCCGCGCTCGGCCTCAGCCGAAGAGAAGGATCGTGGGGATCTGCGGGTCCGTGGGGGCTTGTCGCGCAGTTCCCCGCGCCCCTTCGGGCGCGATGCGCTTACCGTTTCTTTACGATTGCTGGCATGGATCAACTGTCGGCGCAGGCGCGGTGGGAGCGGCGTACCCAGCGGCCGCTGTTGGCGCTCGCGGTGGCGTTCGCCGTGGCGTACGCGGTGCCGATCGTGGACGCCTCCGCCGGTCACTCCCTGACCACCGTGTGCACGGGTGTCGAGTGGGTGGTGTGGGCGGCGTTCGCCCTCGACTATCTGGTCCGGCTGGCCCTCGCCCCGCACCGGCGGGACTTCGTACGACAGCACTGGCTCGACCTGTGCGCGGTGGTCCTGCCGGTCCTGCAACCGCTACGGCTGCTGCGGCTGGTGTCCACGCTGCTGCTGGTCGGCCGGCGGGCGCGGATGGCTCCGCAGATCCGGCTGACCACCTATGTCGTCGGGGCCGTGGTCGGCCTGCTGATGTTCGGGTCGCTGGCGGTGCTGTCCGTGGAGCGGGAGGCGCCGGACGGGAACATCCGGACACTGGGTGACGCGGTGTGGTGGTCGTTCACGACGATGACGACCGTGGGGTACGGGGATCACGCGCCGACGACCGGGCTGGGGCGGATGATCGCCGTCGGGCTGATGCTGTCGGGGATCGCGCTGCTCGGTGTCGTCACCGCGAACATCGCCGCCTGGTTCATCTCGCGGTTCGAGAAGGACGACGTGGAGGAGCGGCGGCAGACCGAGGCCATCGCCGCGCTCACCGAGGAGGTACGGCTGCTGCGGGCGGAGGTGGTCCGGCTGGCCGAACGCGAGCGCCCCGAAGGGGGCGCGAAGAGCCGCGCCGGCGGCCACGACGTGCCCGCGACCGCCAACGCGCCCACGTCCCTGCGGCGGGACGCTGTCGGCTAGAGAAGCCCGTGGCCCCATGCCGCCGCGCCCGCCAGGGCGATGATGGCGAGCAGCGTGTCGATCGCGCCCAGGATCAGGGCGACCAGTGCGGGGACGTTGCCGTCGTTGGACCATTTGCGGCCCATCGACTGCCAACCGCAGAACATCGCCACCGGGCCCAGGATGATGCCCAGTGCGAAGAATCCGGCCACGGCACAGATCGTGCCGACGATCCCGAGCGTCGCACGGTCCGGCCCGGTCCGCTGCCACGTGCGGCCGCGTGACCGGGGGTACCCGTGCGTTCCTCGCCCGAAGCCCGCCATCATCAACTCCTTGAGGTGTGTGGACAGTTCGGCTTCGGTGTGCGGGTACCCCGGTTCCGCGTCGGCAGACGTGCGCGCGCTGCCCCCCTCCAGCAGCGCGCGCCACGGCCCGGCCGTCCTCCCATGTCCTGCGGAGGACTTGACCCACTGTGACCTGCGGCGCGTGCCGGGGGCGAGCGATCTTTAGCGGAGTCACCCTGATAGGGGAACTCCGCCGGAACGAGGCGGCGAACCCGGGCTCAGATGTGGCCCACGCCCGCGCCCGCCTCCGCGTTGGCGCCCCGCTTGGTGAACAGCGCGACGAGGACGGCGACCAGCGCCACCCCGGCCGCGACCAGGGAGGCGAGGCTCATGCCGGAGATGAAGGTGTCGTGGGCGACGGCGGTGATCTTCGCGGCGACCGGTTCCGGCATGCCCTTCGTCACCGGGGCCACCCCGACCTGGACGGCCTCGGAGGCCTTGTCCAGCTGATCCGGGGTCAGCTTCGGCAGCCCCGCGTCCGCCCAGTTGCCCGGCAGGTCGCGGTCGACCTTGGAGGCCATCACCGCGCCCAGCACCGCCGTACCGAGGCTGCTGCCGATCTGCATGGCCGCCTGCTGGAGGCCGCCGGCCACGCCGGACAGCTCCAGGGGGGCGTTGCCGACGATGACCTCGGTGGCGCCGACCATGACGGGCGCGAGGCCCAGGCCCAGCAGCGCGAACCAGAGGGACATCAGACCGCTGCCGGTGTCGGGCTCCAGCGTCGACATCCCGTACAGCGCGACCGCGGTCACGGCCATGCCGAAGGCCAGCGGGACGCGCGGGCCGAGCTTGGTGATCGCGGTGCCGGCGAGCGGCGAGCCGACGATCATCATGCCGGTGAGCGGCAGCAGGTGCAGGCCGGCCTTGACGGGGCTCAGCCCATGGACGTTCTGCAGATAGAACGTCACGAAGAACAGGCCGCCCAGGAAGGCGATGGCCATCAGGACCATCAGGACGACACCCGCCGACAGGGCAACCGAGCGGAACAGGCCCAGCGGGATCAGCGGTTCGGCGACCTTCGTCTCCCAGAAGGAGAAGAGGGCGAAGAGCGCCACGGACACGGCCATGAACGCCCACGTCCTGCCGTCGCCCCAGCCCCAGGTCGGAGCCTTGATGAGCGCCCAGACCAGGCAGAACATCGCGCCGGACAGCAGGGCGATGCCGAGCAGGTCGAAGGAGCGCGGGGCGTTCTCGGCCCGGTGGTCGAGCAGGATCATGGTGCCGAGGAGCAGCGCGAGGGCACCGACCGGCACGTTGATGAAGAACACGGACTGCCAGTTGACGTGCTCGACGAGGACACCGCCGAGGATCGGGCCGCCCGCCGTGGACGCGCCGATCACCATGCCCCACACGCCGATGGCCATGTTCAGCTTCTCGGCCGGGAAGGTGGCCCGCAGCACGCCGAGCGCGGCCGGCATCAGCAGTGCGCCGAACAGGCCCTGGAACACGCGGAAGGTGACGACGGCGGCGATGCTGCCGGACAGCCCGATGGCACCGGACGCGGCGGCGAAGCCGGTCACACCGATGAGGAAGGTCTGCCGGTGGCCGAAGCGGTCACCGAGCTTGCCCGCGGTGATCAGCGTGACCGCGAGGGCGAGGAAGTAGGCGTTGGACACCCATTGCACGTCGGCGAAGGACGCGTCGAGGTCGTCGCGGATGGCCGGATTGGCGATGGCCACGATGGTGCCGTCGAGGGCCACCATCATGACCCCTACGGCGACGGTGATGAGGGTGAGCCACGGGTGGCCGCGCAGGCCCGGGGCCGACGGAGGCCCCGACGGGGCTACCGGCGCCTTGTCCCCCGGCCCCGGCGCGTCGACGGTGGTCTGACTAGTCATACTTCCCAGGCTAGTGACAGTCGCTGACAGTTGACAAACCAATTCACTCGTCGGTTACTGACACGACATCGGCGCATAGGCTGGGCCGGCCGGACACGCACAGGAGAGAGGCCATGGAGACGCTGCGCGAGCGCAAGAAGCGGCGTACACGGGAATCGCTGCTGCGGGCCGCTCTCGAACTGTTCACCACCCAGGGGTACGAACACACGACCGTCGACGAGATCGCCGAGGCGGTGGACGTCTCGCAGCGCACCTTCTTCCGTTACTTCGCGGGCAAGGAGGACGTGGCCTTCGCGGTGCAGAACATCACGGAGGCGGCCTTCGTGGCGGCCGTCCGCGCGCGTCCGCCGCACGAGGCGCCGATGAAGGCCCTGCGGCAGGCGTTCCTGGAGGGCTGGGACGCGATCCGTGAGACCGTCGAGTCGATCGTCCCGGTCGAGCTGTACCTGCGCATGTACCGGACGATCGAGTCCACGCCGGCGCTGCTCGCCGCCCATCTGCGCCGGTCGGCGGCGACCGAGGAGACCATCGCGCGCGTACTGGCCGAGCGGGAGGGCGTCGACGTGGACACCGATCCGCGCCCCCGGCTGGCGGTGGCCGTCTTCGCCGGGGTGATCCGGGTCACCGAACGGCAGTGCTGCGCGCGCGAGGACTTCGGCCCGGAAGCCCTCCGAACGCTCAGCGCGGCGTACCTCGATCAGGTGGGTTCGGCGCTCACGGGTAACTGGCGCGGCGCCTGAGACCGTTGGCAGAGCGCCGAGACCGGGTCCGGCGGATCGCCGGCGCGGCGCTCGGTTACTGCCGAAACGTGATCCCTGTCACTCAGTTACCCCGAGACCCTCCCGTTCTCCTAGTGTGTCCTCCCAGTGACTTCCTTCGACACCTCCCCCCAATGGAACGTCTGGCGCGCACTGCTGGCGCTGGCCGTCGTGTTCGTGATGCTCGCGACCACCGGCTGGACCGCCCTGCGCAGTCACCGGGAGTCGACAGCCCTGCAGGCCTCGCTGACCAAGTGGGAGCACGGCCACCTCCACGGCCTCCGCCTGCCGGACCCCGAAGCCGCGCCGGCCCGGCTGGCCCGCTTCTTCGCCTCGCTCACCCCGCACGACCGCGACCGCCTCGCCCACCGCTATCCGCTGGCGGTCGGCAACATGAACGGCGCGCCCGTCTCCCTGCGCTACCGGGCCAACCGCATCGCCCTGGAGCAGGCGCGCGAGGTCGAGCACAAACGCGTGCACGACAGCCGGCTCAGCACGGCGGGCCAGCAGGACGCGGCCCGCCGGATGGACCGCTACGCGTCCCTGCTGAGCCCCGGCCGGCACATCCTGGCCTTCGATCCCGAGGGCTCGGGCCGGGTCGCCGAGGTCTTCGGCAACCTCACCCGGGCGCAGCGGATCTCGGTCGTCGTTCCCGGCGTCGACACCGACCTGCTCACCTTCCAGCGGACGAACCGCAAGTACAGCGCCCCGGTCGGCATGGCCAAGGCCCTGTACGCGGCCGAGCGCGCGGCGAGCCCCCGGACCCGTACGGCCGTGATCGCCTGGGCCGACTACACCTCCCCCGACGGGCTCGGGGTGGACGCGGCCACCGGACTGCGCGCCGAGGAGGGGGCCGTACGGCTCAACGCGCTGCTGCGGGCGCTGCCCGGCCGGGCCCCGGTGTCGATGTTCTGTCACAGCTACGGCTCGGTGGTCTGCGGGGTCGCCGCACACGGCATGCCCCGCCGGGTCGCCGACATAGCCGTGGCCGCGAGCCCCGGCATGCGCGTCGCCAAGGCCTCCCACCTGGGCACGACGGCCCGGGTGTGGGCCATGCGGGACGCCAGTGACTGGGTGCAGGATGTTCCGTACCTGGAGCTGGGCGGCCTCGGCCACGGCGCCGACCCGGTCTCCTCGGCGTTCGGGGCGCGGGTACTGTCGGCCCGGGACGCCCAGGGCCACAGCGGTTACTTCCAGCCCGGCACGGACAGCCTGCGCAACCTCGCGAACATCGGCGTGGGCGCGTACGACGCGGTGACGTGCGCACGGGAGAACGATGCGTGCCGGTCCGGTCTGTCCGGCACGGTGACGACCGGACGCGCGTAGAAACAGCAGGAAGTGCGGTCTGCGCGGGTGGCGACGGAGGAGCACGTGCCGCATACGATGAGCCGCATGGGTGACGTACTGGCGGGTTTTCATGCCGTCTGGGAGTTCGAGTCCGACTCCGTGCTCATCCGTTACGAACGGGGGATTCGAACACCGAAGCTGTTCCAGGCGCTCGGCGAGCGCCGGATCCCGCTGTCCGCGGTCGAGGGCGTGACCCTCTCCCCGGGCAAGCGCGGCACGGTCGTCCTGCGCCTGCAGCCGCGCCCCGGCGCCGATCCGTTGATGGAGGCGGCCGACGGCCAGTTGAAGGAGGGCTCCGACCCGTACCGGCTGGTGCTGCCGGCCGAGCGGGAAACGCTCGCCGAGTACTACGCCGACGAGCTGAAGGGCCTGCTGACCGAGTCGGGGCCCGCCGAGCGGCATCTGGTGGCGGCGCCCGGGGCGCCGCTGCAGTTCAAGGCGTACGACGGGAAGGCGTCCTTCGACGGGACGTCCGTGCAGTTCCGCTGGTCCTGGACCGGGGCGTCGTCGGCGAAGTGGAAGGCCGGCGACCAGAGCTTTCCGGTGGCCGAGTTGAGCGGGGTGGAGTGGCGGTCGCCGGAGATCTTCGAGGGGCATCTGCGGCTGGTGCCCCGCGATCCGGGCAACGCCCGTTCCACGCAGCCGGACCAGGATCCGGCGTCGGTGGTGTTCGGGCTGGGGTACGGGCCGGTGCACGAGTCGCTGCCGTTCGCCGCGGCTGTGCTGGCGGCGGTGCGGACGCGTGGGCCGGTACCCGCCGTACCGGCCCCGGCACGGCGTGACCCCGCCGACATCGCCGAGCGGATCCGGCATCTCGGGGAACTGCATCAGGCGGGGCTGGTCACCGACGAGGAGTTCTCGTCGAAGAAGGCCGAGCTGCTGGCCGAGCTGTAGCTACTGCTCCCGCCCGTAGAAGCTGATCTTCCTGTCCAGGACGCCCAGGGTGTCGTGGAGTTCGGCGATCCTGGACAGGACGTCCCTGCGGGTCGACTCCAGCAGTTGCCTGCGCTCCGCGAACGTGTGGTCGCCCTCCCTGACGAGTTCCGCGTAGCGCACCATGTCGGCCACCGGCATGCCGGTCAGGCGGAGCTTGGTCACGAAGTCCAGCCAGTCCAGGTCGCGGTTGCTGTAGCGGCGCTGGCCGGTGTGCGAGCGGTCGACGTGCGGCATCAGCCCGATCCGCTCGTACCAGCGCAGTGTGTGCGCGGTGAGGCCGGTGAACGCCACGACCTCGCTGATCGTGTACCGGTCCTGGCCGTCGGGGCGGGGATGGCGCCGGGGCGGGGCGGAGCAGAGGTCGGCGGGGGTGGCGCTCTCGGTGGCCGCTGGCGTGGTCTGCATCACCGTCATGGCTCCACGCTATGGCCTTGGAGTGCACTCGAAGCAAGCGGGTCCGCCGAGAAATCCGCAGGACGGCACCCGGGGCGGCTGATTAGCGTGCGGCCCATGAGTCTTGTACGCCGGGCCCGGCCCGAGGACGCCGCCGAAGTGCTGCGGCTGCGCCAGGTGATGATCGATTCGCTGTGGAGCGCGGGAGGTTCCGGGTCGACCGAGTGGCACGCGCAGTCGCTGCCGGCGCTGCGGGAACGGCTCGCCGAGCAGGACGGGGACTTCGCCGCGTTCGTCGTGGAGCACCCCGGACGGCCCGGGGCGCTGGCCGCGCTGGTGGCGGGGACGGTGGAGTACCGCATCGGCAAGGCCGGGAACCCGCGGGGGCGGGTCGGGCACGTCTTCAGTGTGGCGACCGACCCGGACGCCCGGCGGCGGGGGTACGCGCGCGCGTGCATGGAGGAGCTGCTGGGCTGGTTCCGGGCGCGGGGTGCCGGGCACGTGCTGCTCAACGCCTCGCCGGAGGCCGAGCCGCTGTACACGTCCCTCGGCTTCACACGCGACCCCGACCCGTCGATGCGGCTGCTGCTGTGAGCCGCATAGGCTCGGACGCATGTCGTTGCAGAGCCTGGCGCTGATCGAGAACTGGCCCGTCCCCACCGCCGCGGCGGGTGTCGTACGAGCCGACGGGACCGTCCTCGGGACGCACGGTCCCGTCGGGCACCGCTTCCCGCTGGCCTCCGTCACCAAGCCGCTGGCGGCCTACGCGGCGCTCGTCGCGTACGAGGAGGGGGCGATCGAGCTGGACGAGCCGGCCGGTCCGCCCGGGTCGACGGTCCGTCACCTGCTCGCGCACACCTCCGGCCTCGCCTTCGACGAGCACCGGGTGACGGCCCCGCCCGGGGAGCGGCGGCTGTACTCCAACGCCGGGTTCGAGCAGCTCGGGGACCACATCGCCAAGGCGACGGAGATCCCGTTCGCCGAGTACCTGCGGCAGGCGGTGCTGGAGCCGCTGGGCATGACGTCGACGTCGCTGGAGGGGTCACCGGCGAAGGACGGGGTGTCGACGGCCGGGGATCTGCTGCGGTTCGCGGCGGAGGTGCAGGCGCCGAGGCTGCTGGACGCGCGGACGGTGGCGGCGGCGATGACGGTGCAGTACCCGGGGACGAAGGGGGTGCTGCCGGGGTACGGGCACCAGAACCCGAACGACTGGGGGCTGGGCTTCGAGATCCGCGACGGGAAGTCCCCCCACTGGACGGGGAGTTCCTCCTCACCCCGCACCTTCGGGCATTTCGGGCAGTCCGGTACGTTCCTGTGGGTCGACCCGGATGCCGGGGTCGCCGGGGTCGCCCTGACGGACCGGGCGTTCGGCCCTTGGGCGGTCGAGGCGTGGCCGGGCTTCACGGACGCGGTGCTCGCGGAACTGCGCGGCTAGGCCCTGTCGTCAAACTCCCACAGCAACAGCTCCGCCGGCGTCGCCGCCACCGCCTCCAGGCCCTCCGCCCGTGTGATCCTCGCCGCATCCCCGGGGCCCAGCTCCTCCCCCGCCAGCCGGACCTCGCCCCGCACCACGTGCGCGTAGACGTACGGCGCGTCCGGGACCGCGGTCCGCTCACCGGGGTCCAGGCGGCGCACGTGGAGCGTCGCGCCCGCCGCGGGCACCGCGTACGGCGTGGAGTCGGCGATGCCGGGGACGAGGTCGTAGGAGGGATCGCCGGCGGGCTCGCGTGGCGTCAGCCACATCTGGACGAAGGTCAGGGGGACGTCCCCGTCGTTGCGCTCGACGTGCCGTACGCCCGCCGCCGCGCTGAGGTGCTGGACGTCCCCGGGCCGGACCCGCGTCTCGCGGCCCGTGGAGTCACGGTGGGTCAACTCCCCCTCGACCACCCACGTGACGATCTCGGTGTGGCTGTGCGGGTGTTCGTCGAAGCCGGCGCCGGGCGCGAGCCGCTCCTCGTTGCAGGCGATCACCGCGCCGAAGCGGAGGTTGTCCGGGTCGTAGTGCGGGCCGAAGGAGAAGGCGTGCCAGGTGTCGATCCCGGCCCGGGGGTCCCCTCCGCGGTAGCGCTCACCGGCGCGCCGTACGTCCATCACGGCACCACGGTAGCCCGGCCGGGGACACGACCCGGCCAAGGGCAAGAGCCCACCGACGGCCACCGTTCCCACGCGTCGGCCGCGAGGCAGCCGGAGGGGGCTGAGGCGCCCCCCGGAGGCGACCGAGCCGTCAAGCCAGCCCCGGCGGCACACGGGCCCGGCCCGATAAGGCAGTCTTGTCCCCGTGCCCGAACCCGAATCCCACAACGGCGATCCCGCAGCCCACCACGTCCATCAGCACGCCGCGACCCTGAAGCGCCTGGAGAAGTCCTCCGGGAGCCTGGCCGCGCAGGCCATCGCGCGCATGGACGAGACCCTGCCGTGGTACCGGGCCATGCCCCCGGAGAACCGTTCCTGGATCGGCCTCGTCGCCCAGGCGGGCATCGCGGCGTTCACCGAGTGGTTCCGGCACCCCGACGCGCCCCAGGCGATCTCCACGGACGTCTTCGGTACGGCGCCGCGCGAGCTGACCCGGGCCATCACGCTGCGGCAGACCGTGGAGATGGTGCGGACCACCATCGAGGTCATGGAGTCCGCCATCGACGAGGTGGCGGCACCGGGCGACGAGAGCGTGCTGCGCGAGGCGCTGCTCGTGTACGCCCGGGAGATCGCCTTCGCCACCGCCCAGGTGTACGCCCAGGCCGCCGAGGCACGGGGTGCCTGGGACGCGCGGCTGGAGTCGCTGGTCGTGAACGCGGTGCTGAGCGGGGAGGCGGACGAGGGGGCCGTCAGCCGGGCCGCCGCGCTGGGCTGGAACTCGCCCGAGCACGTCTGCGTCGTCCTCGGGACCGCGCCGGACGGGGACAGCGAGCTGACGGTGGAGGCCATCCGGCGGGCCGCCCGGCACGCCAAGCTCCAGGTGCTCACCGGGGTGCTCGGCGACCGGCTGGTCGTCGTCGCCGGCGGCAGCGCCAATCCGCTCGCCGTGGCCAAGTCGCTGATCGGGCCGTTCGCCGCCGGGCCGGTCGTCGCGGGTCCCGTCGTACCCGATCTGCTGGCCGCCACCCGGTCCGCGCAGGCCGCCGCCGCCGGGCTGAAGGCCTGTTCCGCCTGGCAGGACGCGCCGCGCCCGGTGCTGGCGGACGATCTGCTGCCGGAGCGGGCCATCGCGGGTGATCCGAGCGCCCGTGAGCAGCTGGTGGAGGAGATCTACAGACCGCTGGAGGAGGCGGGCTCGGCGCTCCTGGAAACCCTGAGTGTGTACCTGGAGCAGGCGAGCAGTCTGGAAGGCGCGGCGAGGATGCTCTTCGTTCACCCGAACACCGTCCGCTACCGGCTCCGACGTGTGACTGACGTCACCGGATGGTCGCCTTCGGATGTACGATCCGCGTTCACACTACGGATCGCGCTCATCCTGGGGCGTCTGGCCGACGCTGAAACCCAGGCCTAGGGTTTTGTCGGAGGCCCACAAAAGCCCTTCGTGTTCTTCGTCCCTGTCCTCACGGGCGGCCGTGCCCGTCCCCAAGAGAGAGTGTGAGAGTGCTCGTACTCGTCGCTCCCGGCCAGGGCGCTCAGACGCCCGGCTTCCTGACCCCCTGGCTCGAACTGCCCGGTGCCGCTGACCGCGTCGCCGCCTGGTCGGACGCCATCGGACTCGACCTCGTGCACTACGGCACCCAGGCCGACGCCGACGCCATCCGGGACACCGCGGTGGCCCAGCCGCTGCTCGTGGCGGCCGGCATCCTGTCCGCCGCGGCACTCGGTGACATCAACCCCGGCGCGGTCGCCGGGCACAGCGTCGGTGAGATCACCGCCGCCGCCTTCGCCGGTGTCCTGGACGACACGGCCGCCCTCGGTCTCGTGCGCAAGCGGGGTCTGGCCATGGCCGACGCCGCCGCGGTCACCGAGACCGGCATGGCGGCGCTGCTCGGCGGCGACCCGGAGACCTCCGTCGCGCACCTGGAGAAGCTGGGCCTGACCCCGGCGAACATCAACGGCGCGGGCCAGATCGTCGCCGCCGGCACGCTGGAGCAGCTCGCCGCGCTGGCCGACGACAAGCCCGAGGGCGTGCGCAAGGTCATCCCGCTGAAGGTGGCCGGCGCCTTCCACACCCGTCACATGGCGCCCGCGGTCGAGACGCTGGCCGAGGCCGCGGCGGAGCTGTCGCCGGCCGACCCCAAGGTTCCTTACGTCTCCAACAAGGACGGCAAGACCGTCGCGTCCGGCGCCGAGGTGCTGGAGCGGCTGGTCGGCCAGGTCGCCAACCCCGTGCGCTGGGACCTGTGCATGGAGACCTTCCAGGAGCTGGGCGTCACCGCGCTCGTCGAGGTGTGCCCGGGCGGCACCCTGACCGGCCTGGCCAAGCGGGCCCTGCCCGGTGTCGTGACGCTGGCCCTGAAGACCCCCGACGACCTCGACGCGGCCCGCGCTCTGCTCGCAGAGCACGCCGGTGCCTAAGGAGCCGTACATGGCGAAGATCAAGCCCAGCAAGGGCGCCCCGTATGCGCGCATCCTCGGCGTCGGCGGCTACCGGCCGACCCGGGTGGTGCCGAACGAGGTGATCCTGGAGAAGATCGACTCGTCCGACGAGTGGATCCGCTCGCGCTCCGGCATCGAGACCCGGCACTGGGCGGGTCCGGAGGAGTCCGTGGCAGCGATGGCGATCGAGGCCTCCGGGAAGGCCATCGCGGACGCCGGCATCGACGCCGAGCAGATCGGCGCGGTGGTCGTCTCGACCGTCTCGCACTTCAGCCAGACCCCGGCCGTGGCCACCGAGATCGCCGACAAGCTCGGCACGGACAAGGCCGCCGCCTTCGACATCTCGGCCGGCTGCGCGGGCTTCGGCTACGGCCTGACCCTCGCCAAGGGCATGGTGGTGGAAGGTTCCGCCGAGTACGTGCTCGTGATCGGCGTGGAGCGGCTGAGCGACCTGACCGACCTGGAGGACCGGGCGACCGCGTTCCTGTTCGGTGACGGCGCCGGCGCGGTCGTGGTCGGCCCCTCGGACGAGCCGGCGATCGGCCCGACCGTGTGGGGCTCCGAGGGCGACAAGTCCGAGACGATCAAGCAGACCGTCCCCTGGGACCGGTTCGCCGTCGGTGACGTCTCCCAGCTGCCCCTGGACAGCCAGGGCAACATCAAGTTCCCTGCGATCACGCAGGAGGGCCAGGCGGTGTTCCGCTGGGCCGTGTTCGAGATGGCGAAGGTCGCCCAGCAGGCGCTGGACGCGGCCGGAATCACCGCGGACGACCTGGACGTCTTCATCCCGCACCAGGCCAATGTGCGGATCATCGACTCGATGGTGAAGACACTGAAGCTGCCGGAGCATGTCACGGTCGCCCGTGACATCCGCACCACCGGCAACACCTCGGCCGCCTCGATCCCGCTCGCGATGGAGCGGCTCCTGGCGACCGGGGAGGCGAAGAGCGGCGACACCGCGCTCGTCATCGGATTCGGGGCGGGTCTCGTCTACGCCGCCACGGTCGTTACCCTCCCCTAGGCACTCCGTGCCGGATCATGCGATCCGGCAGGGGGACAACTGCCACAAACCGTCTGGATTATCGAAGAAGGAGCGCCTGACATGGCCGCCACTCAGGAAGAGATCGTCGCCGGTCTCGCCGAGATCGTGAACGAGATCGCCGGGATCCCCACCGAGGACGTCCAGCTGGACAAGTCCTTCACCGACGACCTGGACGTCGACTCGCTGTCCATGGTCGAGGTCGTCGTCGCCGCCGAGGAGCGCTTCGACGTGAAGATCCCGGACGAGGACGTCAAGAACCTCAAGACCGTCGGCGACGCGACCGACTACATCCTCAAGCACCAGGCCTGAGCCACCGCGTAGGCCGCAGGCTGCAAGCCCCGCCACCCGGCGGTGGCGCCGTAATCCCCGCAGACGCGGGGGTAGTCCTCCCGTATCCGTTGGAGAAAGAATTCCCGTGAGCCCGACCAATCGCACCGTGGTCGTCACCGGTATCGGCGCAACCACACCGCTGGGTGGCGACGCAGCCTCGACCTGGGAGGCCCTTGTCGCCGGCACGTCCGGTGTCAGCCTGCTGGAGAAGGAGTGGGCGGCACAGCTGCCGGTCCGGATCGCCGCGCAGATCGCCGTCGAGCCGGGCGAGATCATCCCCCGCCCGCAGGCCCGCAAGCTGGACCGGTCCGCGCAGTTCGCGCTGATCGCCGCTCAGGAGGCCTGGAAGGACGCCGGCTTCACCGCCAAGGCCGGTGAGGACTCGTCCGTCAACCCCGACCGTCTCGGCGCGGTCATCGCCTCCGGCATCGGCGGCGTGACGACCCTGCTGGACCAGTACGACATCCTCAAGGAGAAAGGCGTACGCCGCGTCTCCCCGCACACCGTGCCGATGCTGATGCCCAACTCCCCGGCGGCCAACGTCGGGATCGAGCTGGGTGCCCGCGCCGGTGTGCACACCCCGGTCTCGGCCTGCGCCTCGGGCGCGGAGGCCATCGGGTACGCGATCGAGATGATCCGCACCGGGCGTGCGGACGTGGTCGTGGCCGGTGGCACCGAGGCCGCCATCCACCCGCTGCCCATCGCCGCGTTCGGCAACATGATGGCGATGTCCAAGAACAACGACGATCCGCAGGGCGCCTCGCGTCCCTACGACGCCGGCCGGGACGGCTTCGTGCTCGGCGAGGGCGCCGGTGTGATCGTCCTGGAGTCCGAGGAGCACGCGAAGGCCCGCGGCGCCCGGATCTACGCCGAGGCGGTCGGGCAGGGCATCTCCGCCGACGCGCACCACATCACGCAGCCGGAGCCGTCCGGCAACGGGATCGCGCACGCGCTGCAGAACCTGCTGGACAACACGGATCTGAAGCCTGCCGAGATCGTGCACGTGAACGCGCACGCCACCTCGACGCCGCAGGGCGACGTGGCCGAGATCAAGGCGCTGCGGAAGGTGTTCGGCGACGACGTCGACCACATGGCGATCTCCGCGACCAAGTCGATGACCGGTCACCTGCTGGGCGGTGCCGGCGGTGTGGAGACCGTCGCGTCGATCCTGGCGCTGGTGAACCGTACGGCTCCGCCGACCATCAACGTGGACAACCTCGACCCCGAGGTCAACGCGGACGTGGTCGTCGGTGAGGCGCGGGCTCTGCCCGAGGGCCGTATCGCCGCGCTGAACGACTCGTTCGGCTTCGGCGGGCACAACGTGGTCCTGGCGTTCCGGACGATCTGAGAAACGCGGCGAAGGGCCCCCACCGGGAGGTGGGGGCCCTTCAGTCATGTCCGGTACGTGCGCGAAGTCACACCACCTGGTGCAGCCAGCGGACCGGGGCGCCCTCGCCGGCGTAGCGGAACGGCTCCAGTTCGTCGTCCCACGGCTTGCCCAGGAGCTTGGCGATCTCCGCCTCCAGGTCGGTCTCTCCCTGCTTGGACCGCGTCAGCGCGGCGCGCAGGCGGTCCTCGGGGATCAGGATGTCGCCGTGGATGCCGGTGACGGCGTGGAAGATGCCGAGGTCGGGGGTGCAGCTGTACCGCTCGCCCTCGGCGGTGGCGCAGGGCTCGGCGGTGACCTCGAAGCGCAGCAGGTGCCAGCCGCGCAGCGCCGAGGCTAGTTTGGAGGCGGTGCCGGCCTCGCCCTGCCAGGAGAACTCCGAGCGCCAGGTCCCGGGGGCCGCGGGCTGCCGGATCCAGTCGAGGTTGACGCGCGTGCCGAGCACCCCGGCGACGGCCCACTCGACGTGCGGGCACAGCGCGCGCGGCGCGGAGTGCACGTACAGAACTCCACGTGTCGTCACCGGGACCTCCGGGCAGAGCGGGACATCTTGCGGACTGGCTGGGCGGCAGTGGCGCGACGGCCGCGTTGATGGCGAGGCTACCCTGCGGCGGGGCAAGGAGTGTGACGTACCGTCGGTCCCGGTGCGAGGAAACCGCCGCCATTCACCCAGGGGGACGCTTGTGCGGGGGTGTGCCGTTCCCGGGCGCCGGGGGCGGGAACCCTCGCACGTTGTCAGGGGAGGGAGTACCGGTCGTCGAACGAGGGGACAGCAGGGATGCGGAAGCGAAGCCACCGTGTACGGGCCGTTCTCGCCGTCGTGGCGGCCGTGCTGCTGGGCGCCGCCGCATGTGACGACGGGGACGGGAGCGCGCCGGCGCCGGCGGACACCAAGGCGCGCGCGGCGCGGCCACCGGTGTGGGACCGCAGCCCTGACTCGATCGCCGCGGTGGGCGACTCCATCACGCGCGGCTTCGACGCGTGCACGGTGCTGTCGGACTGCCCCGAGGTGTCGTGGGCGACGGGCAGCGACGCCAAGGTGGACAGCCTGGCGGTGCGGCTGCTGGGCGTGACGGGGGCGGCGGAGCGCAGCTGGAACTACGCGGTGACGGGCGCCCGGATGGCGGACCTGCCGGGGCAGATGGAGCAGGCGGTCTCCCGCGGCCCGCAGTTGGTGACGGTGATGGTGGGGGCGAACGACGCCTGCCGGGCCTCGGCGTCGGCGATGACCCCGGTGGCCGGCTTCCGCGCGGACTTCGAGGAGGCGCTGCGCACGCTGCGCTCGGCGCTGCCGAAGACGCAGGTGTACGTGGCGAGCGTGCCGAACCTGAAGCGGCTGTGGTCGCAGGGCCGGACGAACCCGCTGGGCAAGCAGGTGTGGAAGCTGGGCATCTGCCCGTCGATGCTGGGTGACGCGGACGATCTGACCAGCGCGGCGACGCTGCGCCGGGAATCCGTGCAGCGGCGGGTGGTGGAGTACAACCAGGTGCTGAAGGAGGTCTGCGCCGCGGACCGCCGCTGCCGCTTCGACGGCAACGCGGTGTACGACTACCGCTTCGGCACGGACCAGCTCAGTCACTGGGACTGGTTCCACCCCAGCAAGGACGGTCAGGCGCGGCTGGCGGAGATCGCGTACCGGAGGATCACGGCGAGAAATCCGTGACCTAGGGTTTCCCACATGAACGAACTTTTCGGCACACTCCCCGACGGCACCGCGGTGCACCGGTGGACGCTGGAGCGCGGCGGGGTGCGGGTGCGGGTGCTGTCGTACGGCGGGATCGTGCAGTCCGTGGAGGTCCCGGACGGCGCCGGGCGGACGGCGGACGTGGCGCTGGGATTCCCGGATCTCGACGGCTATCTGGCGCATCCGGAGCCGTATCTGGGTGCCGTGATCGGCCGGTACGCGAACCGGATCGCGGGCGGCCGGTTCCCGCTGGACGGCCGGACGTACGCGCTGGCCCGCAACAACGGCCCGAACTCGCTGCACGGCGGTGAACGCGGGTTCGACAAGCGCGTGTGGGAGGTGGCGCCGGTCCCGCACGGCGTCCGCCTGAGCCGGGTCAGCCCGCACGGCGAGGAGGGCTTCCCGGGCCGGCTGGAGGTGGCGGTGACGTACACGCTCGACGCGTCGGGCGCGCTGCGGATCGCCTACGAGGCGGTCACGGACGCGCCGACGGTGGTCAACCTGACCAGTCACACGTACTGGAACCTGAGCGGTTCCGGTGACGCGGGCGGGCATGAGCTGCGGCTGGCCGCGTCCCGGTACACACCGGTGGACGCGGACCTGATCCCGACCGGCGCGCCGCAGGACGTGACCGGCTCCCGCTTCGACTTCCGTACGGCCCGGAAGACCGGCTCCGGCTACGACCACAACTTCGTCCTGGACAAGGGGGTGACCGAGGCGGCGGAGGAGGTGGCCGAACTGCACGACCCGGCGTCCGGGCGGACCCTGACGGTGGCCACGACCGAGCCGGGCCTCCAGCTGTACACCGCCGACCATCTGTCCGGGCCGCTCGGCCCCGGCGCCGGGATCGCCCTGGAGACGCAGCACTTCCCGGACTCCCCCAACCGGCCGGACTTCCCGAGCACGGTGCTGCGGCCCGGCGAGGTCTTCCGCTCGCAGACGGTGTACGGCTTCGGCGTCCGGGGCCGGTAGCCGATCCCGCGGGGACCGTGAAGCCCCGGTCCAGGGGTCAGGTTCCCGGACCGGGGCTGCTCGGCGGAGACGCGCCCCCGGCGGGGGACTTGTCCCGGATCAGACGTTAATCGTCGTGATGACGCGGCGGTCCTCGATCGGGCGTCCGGCGGAGATCTCGTACGAACCCTTCACACTTGCCCACCTCTTCCCCGTCTCCGGTATCCGGAGCCGGTCGCCGTGCCCGCGGCCACGCCCGGTGCAGGGCCGCCGGGCCGGTACGGCCGGACGTCACGCTGCTTCCGGTGCGGGAGGAGGAGGCCCCGGGGCGGGCGCTGTCGCCGGTGGTGCGGGCGTTCCTGGGTGTCCTGCGGGAGACCGCCGACGGGATCGCACGCACCATGGCGCAGGTCACTTCCGTCACGCGATACTGCGGCCGTCCACCGCACCACGCGCCCCACAGCGACGGAAGGACCCGAACTCCCTTGACCCGTATACGCCTCGGTCTCCTCGGGCTGGCCCTGTTGACCGGCCTGTCCGCGCCCACGACCACGGCCTCCGCCACCACCGCCCCGCCCTCCCCCACCGTCGAGGAACAGCGGCTCGACAAGGCCGTGCCGCAGGAGATCCTGCGGCGCTCCGGATTCGCCGAGGCGGCACCGCGGTTCGGTCGCGCCCTGCACGACGCGCAGACCTACGCGCAGGCCCGCCGCATCGTCGTACGAGAGGGGTCCGCGCTGTGGCGGCGGGCCGTGGAGCGGGCGCAGGGGCGGGGGCCGGCCGGCGGTGACCTGAGCCGGGACGACGACCGGCCGCTGTACTGGGCCCGGCTGGGGATGACCCGGGAAGTGCGCACGTGGGAGCCGGACTTCGGGCTCACGGACCAGCAGCGGGACGCGCTTCTCGACCGGTTGGAGCAGGCCTCACGCGGGCAGAGCGACATCCGCTACCCGGGGAAGGGTCACCTGCGGCGGGTCCTGCTCACCGGGTTCGACCCCTTCACCCTCGACCGGGACATCCGCATCTCCAACCCCTCCGGGGCGACGGCGCTCGCGCTGGACGGCACGGTCGTCGAGACGGCGGAGGGGCCGGCGCGCGTCGAGACCGCCGTCTTCCCGGTGCGCTGGCAGGACTTCGCCGAGGGCACGGTGGAGCGGACGCTGCGGCCGTATCTGCCGAAGGTGGACCTGTGCACGACCGTGAGCCAGGGCCGGGTCGGCCGGTTCGACATCGAGCGCACCAACGGCGCCTGGCGGGGCGGCTTCCCGGACAACGACAACGTCGGCCGGACCGGGACCATCCCGGTCACGGACCCGGCGTCGCAGCCGCAGTGGACGGGCACCACCCTGCCGTACACCGCCATCGTGGCCGCGCGGACGGGCCGCTTCCCCGTGTACGACCACACGGAGGTGACCGAGATACCGGCCGGAGGCACCGCGCCCGTCGTGCGGCCGGACGGGCCGACCCCCGGCTCCACCGCCCGTGCCGGGGCCGGCGGCGACTACCTCTCCAACGAGATCGCCTACCGGGCCACGCTGCTGCGGGACCGGCTCGGGCTGCACGACACGCTGCCGGGCGGGCATGTGCACACCCCCGTGCTGCAGTTCGGGGCCGGGAACACCACCGAGGTGACCGACCCCGAGTTCGTGCGCAACCGGCTGGACATCATCGCGCAGGTCCGGGCGATCGTCGCCGTGTCCGTCAGTGCGACGGAGCGAAGGCCGGGCTGACACCGGGACCGGCTCCGGGCCCACGGTGACGTGGATTAGACGCCCGCGGCGACCCCGGGGCGATGACGGCCAGGACGGTGATGACGGCTACGGCGATCACCTCGGTCACGGGGTGACGTCCTCCGCTTCGGGCTGGTCGGCGCCGTCCCCGCCGGTCTCCTCGCCCAGCAGGTCACGGGCGAGGAGCGTGGCGCCCGCGACCGCGCCCGGCATCAGGAACACCGCGACGAACGGGACCAGGAAGGCCAGGCTCAAGGGTGTGCCGAAGCCCCAGACCAGGGTCTTGCGGGAGCGGAGCAGGGCGAGCCGGGCGCGCAGGTCGACGCCCCGGCGCTGCATCGCCACGGCGGCGAGTTCCTCGGTGAGGAAGAAGCCGGTGACGAAGAAGCCGATCACGGGGACGACGGTCTGCCCGACGAACGGCAGGAACCCGAGGGCGAAGAGCAGGACGCCCCACAGGCCGGCCCGCACCAGGACGCGCAGGCTGTCCCGGGCGGAGATCCACAGCTCGCGCCAGAGCGGGAGGTCCGACCGCGGGGCGGTGCCGTCGGGCGAGACGTCGGCGTCGGCCTTCTCCGACAGGTTCTCGTAGAAGGGCTGGCCGACCAGCAGGGTGACGGCGGTGAACGTCAGCACGGCCAGCAGCAGGCCGAGGGCGAAGAGGACGGCCGTCAGGAAGCCGCGGAACAGGCCCTGCCAGGGGCTGGACCAGTCGTCCGCGAACGGGGTCGCCCAGGTGACCGCGTCCGCGCCCCACACGGCGAGCGCGACCAGCGCGGCGGCGTACAGCACCAGCGTGATCAGACCGGGCAGCAGCCCGAAGCCGTAGCTCCGCCCGTGCCGGGCCACCCATCTCTGGCCCTTCAGCAGATATCCGAAACCCACCCCGAGATCGCGCATGGCGAGGACTTTACTGGCTCGGTGCGACAGCGCGGGTGGCCGGTGACCGGACCGGGTCTCAGGCGTCCAGCATGCGGCGGAGCAGGTCGCGCAGGGAGCGGCGCTGGTCGTCGGTGAGCGCGGCGAGCGGCTCGCGGGCGAAGTGCAGGCTCTCGCGCAGGTCCCGGGCCACCCGGCGGCCCTCGTCGGTGGCGGCGGCGACCTTGACCCGGCGGTCGGCCGGGTCGGGGCGGCGCTCCACCAGGCCGCGGGACTCCAGCCGGTCCACGATCCCGGTGACGTTCGACGGCTCGCACTTGAGCTTCTGGGCCAGCTTGCGCATGGGCAGCGGTTCCAGCGAGAGCAGGCTGAGCAGCCTGGCCTGCGGGCCGGTCAGCGTGTGCTCGCCCGCCGCTTCCTCGTAGTCCGCGTAGAAGCGGGCCACGACGTCACCGATCAGCTCGACCACTTCCAGGGTCAGGGCGTCGGGGCGGTGGGTCTTCGATGGGGTGGACATGCCCACAGGATACCCGGTTACTTGACATCATGAAATATTCAGGTCCATGGTTGTTTGAGGTACTGAAGTAAATGCCGTGACACGAAAGGCTCCCTCATGATCAACCGCGAGTGGCACCTGCTCAGCCGTCCCGTCGGCTGGCCCAAGCCCGAGGACTTCGCCCTCGTCGAGGCGCCGGTCCCGACCCCGGGCGAGGGTCAGGTGCTGGTGCGGAACAAGTACCTCTCGGTCGACCCGTACATGCGCGGCAGGATGAGCGCGGCCAAGTCCTACGTCGCCCCCTTCGAGCTGGGCAAGGTCATGCAGGGCGGCGCCGTCGGCGAGGTGGTCGAGTCCCGCGCCGAGGGCATCTCCGCCGGCGACCACGTCCTGCACTTCTTCGGCTGGCGCGAGTACGCGGCCGTGGACGCGAAGAACGCCGTGAAGGTCGACCCCGGGGCCGCGCCCCTGTCGACGTACCTGGGCGTCCTCGGCATGACCGGTCTGACCGCCTACGCCGGCCTGCTGCGCACCGCCTCCTTCAAGGAGGGCGACATCGTGTTCGTGTCGGGCGCGGCCGGGGCCGTCGGCAGCCAGGTGGGCCAGATCGCCAAGCTCAAGGGCGCCTCCCGCGTGATCGGCTCGGCCGGGTCCGACGAGAAGGTCAAGCTGCTCGTGGACGAGTACGGCTTCGACGCCGCGTTCAACTACAAGAACGGCCCGGTCGCCGAACAGCTGCGCCAGGCGGCGCCCGACGGCATCGACGTCTACTTCGACAACGTCGGCGGGGACCACCTGGAAGCCGCGATCGGCTCGCTGAACCAGGGCGGCCGGATCGCCGTCTGCGGCATGATCTCGGTCTACAACAACACCGAGCCCGCGCCCGGCCCGAAGAACCTGGCCCGGCTGATCCAGACGCGCGGCCGGATCGAGGGCTTCCTGGTCGGCGACCACTACGACCTTCAGCCGCAGTTCGTCCAGGAGGTCGGCCCGTGGGTGGCCTCGGGCGCGCTGAAGTACCGGGAGACCGTGGTCGAGGGCATCGAGAACAACCTGGAGGCGTTCCTCGGGGTCCTGCGCGGCGACAACATCGGCAAGATGGTCGTCAAGCTCTGACCTTCCCGCGGTTTCCGGCATGCGGTAGCTTCTTTCCGAAATCCGTCGCGATCGTGGGCGCGAGTCACGGCGGGCCGAGGAGGAGGACAACCGCATGCCCATCACGCAGTCCGACGTCCTGTACACCGCCGTCGCCACCGCCGAGAACGGCCGCGACGGGCGGGTCGCCACGGACGACGGCCGACTCGACGTCGTCGTCAACCCGCCGAAGGAAATGGGCGGCAGCGGGTCCGGGACCAACCCGGAACAGCTGTTCGCCGCCGGTTACAGCGCGTGCTTCCAGGGGGCGCTGGGGGTCGTCGCCCGGCAGGAGGGCGCCGACGTGTCCGGGTCCACCGTCACGGCCAAGGTCGGCATCGGCAAGAACGACGAGGGGTTCGGGATCATCGTGGAGATCTCGGCGAGCATCCCGAACGTCGACGAGGCCACCGCGCGGGAGCTGCTGGAGAAGGCCCACCAGGTGTGCCCCTACTCGAAGGCGACGCGCGGGAACATCAGCGTGACGCTGGTCTGACCTCCGTCGTTCCTTACATCGGCAGCCGCATCCTTGGACGTGGGGTGCGGCTGCTTTTCGGCGGGGGGCGCCTGCCGGGTGCGCTCCTCAGCCGGCCAGCGCCGCTTTGTGGACCTCCGCCGCAAGTCTGTCGTTCTCCGGGGCCGCCCCGCCCGGGAACGCGAACCTGCGCCTCGTGTAGCCGTAGGCGATGCCCGCGTGGGGGTCCGCGAAGGCCTGGACGCCGTTCGCGCCGCTGTGGCCCAGCGTGCCCGCGCCCAGGAAGGGGTGCCAGATGTCGGCGGTCGCCTGGAAGCCGAGGCCGAAGGACTTGTGGGCGCGGGCCACCAGGTCGTACCCCGTGGAGTGGATCTGGGCGAACTCCGCCAGCGTGTCGCCCTTCAGCAGCGGCGTCCTGCCGTCCACCTCGCTGATCATCGCCGCGTACATGCCCGCGAGACCGCGCGCCGAGCCGACCCCGCCCACCGAGGCGGGCCCCTGGGCGCGGATCAGCCGCTCGTTCGGCAGGCTCTCCAGGTCGGTGGGCTCCGCACCGTGCCGGTTGAAGGCGATCGACCCGAGGGTGTGCGGGCCGGTGGGCACGGCGTCGAGCTGCGCCTGCTGCGCGGGCGTCGGCAGCATCGGCCGGACCGTGCGGAAGCGCGGCTCGTGCGCCTCCGGCAGACCCAGATGGAGGTCGAGGCCGTGGGGGGCGCGGACCCGCTCCTCGTACACCTCCTGGAGCGTACGGCCCGTCGCCCGGCGGACGACCTCGCCGGTCAGCGCGCCGATGACCAGCGCGTGGTAGCCGAACGCCGTGCCCGGCCGCCAGAACGGCCGCTGGTCGGCGAGGCGTTCGGCGATGATCCGGTCGTCGGCCAGCTCGGCGGGACTGAACCCGGTGTCGGTGCCGACCAGCCCCGCGCGATGCGCCAGCAGGTCCCGCAGCGTCAGCGCGCCCTTGCCCTCGGCGGCGAACTCCGGCCAGTAGTACGTGACTTTACGGTCCAGCTCCAGCGTGCCGTCCTGTACGAGCAGCGCCGCGACCAGATGGGCCGCGCCCTTCGTGGCCGAGTACACGGCGTACAGCGAGTCACCCGTCACACCCGCGCCCGCCCACAGATCCACGACCCGCCGTCCGTGGACGTAGGCGCACAACTGGCCCTCGTAGTCCTCCCGTTCCCCGGCGACGAAGGCGGCGAACTCCTCGCGCACCGGCTCGAAGCCCTCGGCGACCGTGCCCTGGACGGTGATCTCCTGCGTCATCCGCTCTCCTCGACCGATCCGCTGCTCGCTGCTCCCCCTCGGCACAACGCCCTCCCCGGACATCGGGCGTTCCCGAGACCGGTACGGCGAGACGTGCCCGATCGACTCAACCCCCGTGAGGGCCGGGGGGTGTCACGGATGCCCCGGATGGCCGATGGCGCGGGGTGGCGGGGGTGCGCCGGCGTGTGCTTCACGTGCACACGGATGGAGGCGGACGCGGGCGGAGGCACTCACGTGCCCGCGGACACACTCAGGTGCACCACCACAGGAAGCGGTCGCAGGTCTTCGTGGGCGACGGCTCGGGCGTGGGCGCGGAGGCCGTCGGGGCGGCGGACGCGGTGGCGGGCTCGCTGGGGGGCGGGGCGGCCGGGGTCGTCGGGGTCGCACCGGAGCCCGTCGTGGCCGACTGCTGCGCCGTGCCGGTGTCCGTGGCGGAGGGGGAAGCGGAATCCTTGTCCTTCGGGGACTTCGACGGGGAGGCGGAGGCCGAGTCGCCCGGGGAGGCGGACTCGCCCGCGCGCGGCGTGGCGCCGGACGTGGCGCCTATCGGGCCGGCGGTGCGGTCCGGCGCGACGGAGGCGGCGGCGCCGTCCGCCGAGGTGTCCCCGACCGGGGCCGGGGCGTCGCCGGAGAAGGGCGAGAAGGGCGCGTCCGTGCCCAGTTCGGCGAGGCTGAGCCCGCCCGCCGCGAGGACGAAACCGGCGGCGACCAGGACGGTACGGCGGCGCCGGCGGCGGTGTGCGGCGGCCTTGCGGTCACGGCGGCTGCCCTCGGCCCCGCCCCGGGCCCGCCGCCCGGCCGGGGCGGCCCCGACGTCGCCGACGTCGTCGCCCTCGCCCTCGCCCTCGGCCTCGGCCTCGTCCGCTTCGTCGGCCCCCGCCTCCGCCCGTTGCTGCCGTTCCGTCCGCTCCGGCTCCCCGGGGCCGTGCGGCTCCTCGTACGGCTCTTCGTACGATTCTTCGTACGTCGGCTCGTACGTCGTCGGTGTCTGCGCATACCCGTGCTCGCGCCCGCGCGCGTGCGTGGCCGGCGCGGCCGTGGGGGCCGCGAGCCGGTCGGCCGGAGTTCCGCACCCCGGGCAGGCCAGGGCGCCATTGAGGTGCCGTTGGCACGGGAGGCAGTAGTTCATGACGCGGGAAGACTAGAGTCCGCGCGGTTCCGGTTCCAGGCGTCATTGTGAAGGTTTGGTGCGGGGTCGAAAAGGTTCTCGGAAGCCGTGCCGAAACCGTTACCTGTTCGACCCATTGACACCCCCGCCGGACCGTCCTTACTGTCACGCCAGCATTTCGAACGTGTGACGAAATCTCGAACAGCTGAGGGGCAACTGCCGTGCGCATCACCGGAATCAGCACGCACGTGGTCGGCACGCCGTGGCGCAACCTGACCTACGTCCAGGTGCACACCGACGAGGGCATCACGGGAGTCGGCGAGACCCGGATGCTCGGGCACACCGACGCGCTGATCGGCTATCTGCGGGAGGCCGAGGCCAACCACATTCTCGGATCGGACCCGTTCGCTGTCGAGGACCTCACGCGCCGGATGAAGTACGGCGACTACGGCCGCGCCGGTGAGATCGTCATGTCCGGCATCGCGGTCATCGAGATGGCCTGCTGGGACATCAAGGGCAAGGCGCTGGGCGTGCCGGTGTGGCAGCTGCTCGGCGGGAAGGTGACCGACAAGGTCAAGGCGTACGCCAACGGGTGGTACACGACCGAGCGGACCCCGGAGGCGTACCACAAGGCGGCGCAGGGGGTCATGGAGCGCGGCTACAAGGCGCTGAAGATCGACCCGTTCGGCACCGGGCACTTCGAGCTGGACCACCAGGAGACCCTGTACGCGGTCTCGCTCATCGAGGCCGTGCGGGACGCGATCGGCCCGGACGCCGAGCTGATGCTGGAGATGCACGGCCGCTTCTCCCCCGCCACGGCCGTCCGGCTGGCCAAGGAGATGGCGCCCTTCAAGCCGGCCTGGCTGGAGGAGCCGGTGCCGCCGGAGAACCTGAAGGCGCTGGAGAAGGTCGCGGCCAAGGTCGACATCCCGGTGGCCACCGGTGAACGCATCCACGACCGGATCGAGTTCCGGGAGCTGTTCGACAGCCAGGCGGTGGACATCATCCAGCCCGACGTCGGCCACATCGGCGGCATCTGGGAGACCCGGAAGCTGGCCGCGACCGCCGAGACGCACTACATGCTCGTCGCCCCGCACAACGTGGGCGGGTCGGTGCTCACCGCCGCCTCCCTCCAGGTCGGGTTCACCTCCCCGAACTTCAAGATCCTTGAGCACTTCAACGACTTCGCGGACGCGGAGATCAAGAAGGTGGTCAAGGGGGCGCCGCAGGTCGTGGACGGTTACTTCCACCTCTCGGACGCGCCCGGCCTCGGGGTCGAGCTGGACGTCGACGCGGCGGCGGAGTTCCCGCAGCAGCAGGCCCGGTTCGACCTGTGGGCCGAGGGCTGGGAGCAGCGCAAACCGAAGGGCACGAAGTGAGTTCCCAGGTCCTGATCGAGGCGCCAGGCGTGCACCGGGTCGAGGCCCACACGCCTCGGCAGCCCGGTCCCGGCGAGGCGCTGGTCGCGGTGCACGCGGCCGGCATCTGCGGCAGCGACCGCGAGGTGTACCAGGGCAACCGGCCCGAAGGGTACGTGCGGTATCCGCTCACGCCCGGACACGAGTGGTCGGGGACGGTCACGGCGGTGGGTGCCGGGGTGCCGGGCTCGCTCGTCGGCCGCAAGGTCGTCGGCGAGGGCTTCCGCAACTGCCAGGTGTGCGAGCGCTGTCACGCGGGCGAGACCACGCTGTGCTCGGCCGGGTACGAGGAGACCGGCTTCACCCAGCCGGGCGCCATGGCCGCCACGCTGACCCTGCCCGCCCGGCTGCTGCACGTCCTGCCGGACGACGCCGACCTCACCGCCGCCGCCCTGCTGGAGCCGGCCGCCTGTATCGCGGCCGCCGCGCTGAAGGCGAACGCCCGGCCCGGTGAGCGGGTCGCGGTGGTCGGCACGGGCACGCTGGGCATGTTCGCGGTGCAGTTCCTGAAGGCGATCTCGCCGGTGGAGCTGCTCGTGGTGGGCACGCGGAACGACCGGGAGGCGCTGTCCCGGCAGTTCGGGGCGAGCGACTTCCGGCTGAAGGACCAGCAGCTGCCCGGCGACTTCGACGCGGTGATCGAGACCGCCGGGTCGGCGTCCGCCGCGCGCACCGCCGCCGCGCTGCTGCGGCGCGGCGGGCGGCTGGTCCTCACCGGGATCCCGGCGCCGGGCGCGGACGGGCTCGACCCGACCGATCTCGTCGTACGGCAGCTGGAGGTGCACACCGTCTTCGGGGCGCCGCCGGACGCCTGGGCGCACGCCGTGCGCGTCTTCGGCGCCGGGCTGCTGGATCCGCTGCCGCTGGTCACCCACGAGTTGCCGCTGACCGAGTTCCCGCAGGCCATCGAGCTGGTGGGGGCCGGCGACCCCAAGGTGGGCAAGGTGCTGCTCCGCCCCTGACCGTACGCCGGTCAGGGCGTGAGCTGACGGCGCCCTGACCGGCGTACACCCAGCGCTTTTTCACACCCAGAGCCGCGAACCTTGTCCGAAATACCGAACACTCAGGACCCTAAGGACAGCTTGTGACCGACGCTTCCGCCCCGGCAGCCCGCAGGCCCGGCGAGCAGGTG
Source organism: Streptomyces sp. NPDC052721 (assembly GCF_040678315.1). NCBI lineage: Bacteria > Bacillati > Actinomycetota > Actinomycetes > Kitasatosporales > Streptomycetaceae > Streptomyces > Streptomyces sp. NPDC052721. The sequence continues at coordinate 114,099 of NZ_JBFATL010000005.1, forward strand.
CTCGCCGCACTCGGCCTCGGCGCGCCCGCCCTCGACCCCGCCGACGCCTCCGCCCACAGCTTCCCGGGCGGCGGGCGCTGGCGCACCGAGATCCCCTCGTGCGAGGGCCCCGAAGCGCTGGCGGTCGTCCTCAAGGAGGCCTCGCGCCTCGACGTACCGATCCACCGGATCAGCCAGGGCAGCGGCGTGTGGATGCTCACCGACGCCGAGATCACCGAGATGGTCGACGCCACCAACGAACGCGACATCGAACTCTGCCTGTTCACCGGCCCGCGCGGCACCTGGGACATCGGCGGCTCGGTGCGGTCCGACTCGCGGGGGGCCGGACTGCGCGCCCGGGGCCACGACGCCGTCGCCGGCTGCGTCGAGGACGCCGTCCGGGCCACCGAACTGGGCGTGAAGTGCCTGCTGGTCGCCGACGAGGGCGTGCTGTGGACCCTGCACCGGGCCCGCCGGGCCGGGATCATCCCGGCCGACACCACGCTGAAGGTCTCGGCGCTCATCGGCCCGGTCAACCCGGCCTCGTACGCCGTCTACGAGCGGCTCGGCGCCGACTCCGTCAACGTGCCCAGCGATCTGACGCTGGACCACCTCACCGAGATCCGCCGGGTCTCCGGCGCCCCCATGGACATGTACATCGAGGCCCCCGACGACCTCGGCGGCTACGTCCGGATGTACGAGGTCGCCGAGCTGATCCGGCGCGGCGCACCGCTCTACCTGAAGTTCGGCCTGTCCAAGGCCCCCGGCATCTACCCGTGGGGCACCCACCTGCGGGACGTCACCCTGGACACCGCCCGGGAGCGGGTGCGGCGCGGCCGGCTCGCCCTGGACCTGCTCGCCCGGCACGGCGCGGACGGCGACATGGCGCCGCTGGGCTCCCGACTGCCGGGGTCCTTGAACCGGTTCCCCACCGAAGGTGCCACTGGATGACCGACGGGGGCTGCGGGCCGTGTGGCCGGCCGCGCGCCCACGCGGCGTAGCCGCACACCGACCGCAGTCCCGCGCCCTTCCGGGGCGCTTCAACCGACCTCGCCAAACATCTCGACGAAGAGAAGAACAGGGACGATCACTATGCGCACTCGCAGAAGCGCCCTCACCGTCATAGCCGGAGCGGCCTCGCTCGCCCTCACCCTCACCGCCTGCGGCCAGAGCGGCGAGGGCGGCAGCAAGGAGAAGACGGGCGACGTCAAGGGCGCCACCATCGGCATCGCCATGCCGACCAAGTCCTCCGAGCGCTGGATCTCCGACGGCAAGAACGTCGTCAAGGACCTGGAGGCCAAGGGCTACAAGACCAAGCTGGTCTACGGCGAGGACGACCCGGAGACCCAGGTCTCGCAGATCGAGAACCTGATCACGCAGGGCGTCAAGGGCCTGATCATCGCGGCGATCGACAACAAGTCGCTGAAGAACGTGCTCCAGGAGGCCGCGGACGCGCACATCCCGGTCATCTCCTACGACCGGCTGATCCTCGGCACCGAGAACGTCGACTACTACGCCTCGTTCGACAACGAGAAGGTCGGCAAGCTGCAGGGCCAGTACATCGTCGACAAGCTCGGGCTGAGCAAGGGCAAGAAGGGCCCGTTCAACATCGAGCTGTTCGCCGGCTCCAACGACGACAACAACACCAAGTACTTCTTCGGCGGCGCCATGAGCGTCCTCAAGCCGTACATCGACAAGAAGCAGCTGGTGGTCAAGTCCGGCCAGACCGCGCTGAACAAGGTCGTCACCCTGCGCTGGGACGGCACCACCGCGCAGAAGCGCATGGAGGACATCCTCACCTCCGCCTACAAGAGCGGCCGGGTCGACGCGGTCCTCTCGCCGTACGACGGCATCTCCATCGGCATCCTGTCCGCCCTCAAGTCGGACGGCTACGGCTCGGGCAGCAAGCCGCTGCCGGTCATCACCGGCCAGGACGCCGAGCTGGCCTCCGTGAAGTCGATCATCGCCGGTCAGCAGACGCAGACCGTCTACAAGGACCTCCGCAAGCTCGCCGAGGTCGCCGCCTCGATGATGGACGACTCCCTGAAGGGCAAGAAGCCCGAGGTCAACGACACCAAGACCTACGACAACGGGACCAAGGTCGTGCCCGCCTACCTGCTCCAGCCGGTGAGCGTCGACAAGAGCAACTACAAGCAGGTGCTGGTCGACGGCGGTTACTACACCGAGGCCGACCTCAAGTAACCCGCCCATTTCCTACGGATTGGAAGGCACGACCATGGCGGGACCCGTCCTGGAAATGCGCTCGATCGTCAAGACCTTTCCCGGTGTCAAGGCGCTGTCGGACGTCACCCTGACCGTCCGGCAGGGCGAGGTCCACGCCATCTGCGGGGAGAACGGCGCCGGCAAGTCCACCCTGATGAAGGTGCTCTCCGGCGTCCACCCGTACGGCAGTTACGAGGGGGACATCCTCTTCGAGTCAGAGACCTGCCAGTTCAAGGACATCCGGGCGAGCGAGCAGCACGGCATCGTCATCATCCACCAGGAACTGGCGCTGGTGCCGCATCTGTCCATCGCGGAGAACCTCTTCCTCGGCAACGAGCACGCCACGCGCGGACTCATCAACTGGCGCGAGACCCTGCGTCACGCCACCGAGCTGCTGCGCCGGGTCGGTCTGGACGAGCACCCGGAGACGCGGGTCGCCGACATCGGCGTGGGCAAGCAGCAGCTCGTGGAGATCGCCAAGGCGCTGTCCAAGCAGGTGAAGCTGCTGATCCTGGACGAGCCGACGGCGGCCCTGAACGACGAGGACAGCGACAAGCTCCTCAATCTGATCCTGGAGCTGAAGAGCCAGGGCATCACCTCGATCATCATCTCCCACAAGCTGAACGAGATCCGCAAGGTCGCCGACTCGGTGACGATCATCCGGGACGGGCGGTCCATCGAGACCCTCGATGTGAAGGCGCCGGAGACGACCGAGGAGCGGATCATCGCCGGCATGGTCGGCCGCGACCTCGACCACCGCTTCCCCGAGCGCACCCCGCACCAGCCGGAGGAGGGCGCGGCACCGGCGCTGGAGATCCGCGGCTGGACCGTGTTCCACCCGATCGACCAGCAGCGCAAGGTCGTGGACGACGTGTCCCTGAGCGTGCGCCGCGGCGAGATCGTCGGCATCGCCGGCCTGATGGGCGCGGGCCGCACCGAACTCGCGATGAGCGTCTTCGGCCGGGCCTACGGCCGGTACGCGGCCGGCACGGTCCTGAAGGACGGCACGGAGATCCGTACGAAGACCGTGGCGGAGGCGATCGGGCACGGCATCGCGTACGTCACCGAGGACCGCAAGCACTACGGCCTCAACCTCATCGACACCATCAACCGGAACATCTCGCTGACCGCGCTGGACAAGGTCGCCAAGCGGGGTGTGGTGGACGAGCACGAGGAACGGCAGGTCGCCGAGGGCTTCCGGACGTCCATGAACATCAAGGCGCCCACGGTCTTCGAGCCGGTGGGCAAGCTCTCCGGCGGCAACCAGCAGAAGGTCGTCCTCAGCAAGTGGATCTTCGCAGGTCCCGACGTGCTGATCCTCGACGAACCGACCCGCGGCATCGACGTGGGCGCCAAGTACGAGATCTACACGGTCATCGACCAGCTCGCCGCCCAGGGCAAGGCGGTCGTCTTCATCTCCTCCGAGCTTCCCGAGCTGCTCGGCATGTGCGACCGCATCTACACGATGGCCGCCGGGCGGCTGACCGGCGAGGTGCCGCGGGCCGAGGCCACGCAGGAAGTGCTGATGCGCCATATGACAAAGGACAAAGAGGTAACGCGATGAGCACGGATGTGACCGCCAAGAGCCCGGCCCCCGCGCCGCCGGGCAAGAGCGGACCGGCTGCCGACGGGGGACTGCTCGGCGTGATGCTGGCCGGTCTGCGCCGCAACATGCGCCAGTACGGCATGCTGATCGCGCTCGGCCTGATCGTGGTCCTCTTCGCGATCTGGACGGACGGGGACCTGCTGCTGCCGCGCAACGTCTCCAACCTGGTGCTGCAGAACAGCTACATCCTGATCCTCGCGATCGGCATGATGCTGGTGATCATCGCCGGGCACATCGACCTGTCGGTCGGCTCGCTCACCGCGTTCGTCGGCGCCTTCGCGGCCGTACTGACCGTGCAACACGGGATCTCCTGGCCCATCGCGCTGGTGCTGTGCCTGGTGGTCGGCGCCGTCGCCGGCTCGGTCCAGGGCTATCTGATCGCCTATCTCGGCATACCGTCCTTCATCGTCACCCTCGCCGGGATGCTCCTCTTCCGCGGCCTCACCGAGATCCTCCTCAAGGGGCAGACCCTCGGCCCGTTCCCCGACGGTCTGCAGAAGCTCGGCAACGGCTTCCTGCCCGAGGTCGGCCCGCACACGAACTACCACAACCTCACCCTGCTGCTCGGGCTCGTACTGATCGCCGCCGTCGTGTGGCAGGAGTTCCAGGACCGCCGCCGCCAGCAGGAGTTCTCCCTGGACGTGCTGCCGACCCGGCTGTTCCTGCTCAAGCTGACCGCCCTGGTCGCCGCGATCCTCGTGCTCACCCTGCTGCTCGCCAGCTACAAGGGCACCCCGATCGTGCTGATCATCCTCGGCGCGCTGGTCGTCGGCTACGGCTACGTCATGCGCAACGCGGTCTTCGGCCGGCACATCTACGCGATCGGCGGCAACCTGCCGGCGGCCAAGCTGTCCGGCGTGAAGGACAAGAAGGTCACCTTCTACGTCTTCCTGAACATGGGCGTGCTCGCGGCCCTGGCGGGTCTGGTGGTCGCCGCCCGGCTGAACGCGGCCTCGCCGAAGGCGGGCGTCAACTTCGAACTGGAGGCCATCGCCTCCTCGTTCATCGGTGGCGCGTCCATGAGCGGCGGTGTCGGCACCGTCCTCGGCGCCATCATCGGCGGTCTCGTCCTCGGTGTGCTGAACAACGGCATGAACCTCCTGAGCGTCGGCACCGACTGGCAGCAGGTCATCAAGGGCCTCGCCCTGCTGGTGGCGGTCGGGTTCGACGTGTGGAACAAGCGCAAGTCCGGTTCGTAAGCGCCCAGAAAACGGAGCCGCACCTATGGAACTGAACAGACGCACGGTCATCGCGGGAGCCGCCGCGGCGGGTCTCGCCGCCACCACCCTCGGCGGCACTGCCGAAGCCGCTTCGGGAAGGAAGCCGGTGAAGGAACTCTTCGGCACGCTCGCCGACGGCACGAAGGTGTACCGCTGGTCGCTGGAGAACGGCGGTACCCGGCTGAAGGTGCTGTCCTACGGCGGCATCGTCCAGACCCTGGAGCTGCCCGACCGGCACGGCCGGTACGCCAACGTCGTGGCCGGGTTCGACAACATCGCCGACTACGTGGCGAAGAGCCCGTACTTCGGCGCCCTGATCGGCCGGTACGGCAACCGCATCGGCAAGGGACAGTTCACGCTGGACGGCAAGGCGTACCAGCTCTCCGTGAACGACGGCGTCAACAGCCTGCACGGCGGGGCCCAGGGCTTCGACAAGCACGTGTGGCACGTCGAGCCGTTCACCAAGGGCTCGGACGTCGGCCTGCGCCTGCACTACACCAGCGTCGACGGCGAGATGGGCTACCCGGGCACGCTGCGCACGACGGTCACGTACACCCTCACCCGGCACGGCGACTGGCGCATCGACTACGAGGCCACCACCGACAAGGCCACCGTCGTCAACCTCACCAGTCACGTCTACTGGAACCTGGCCGGCGAGGGCAGCGGCACCATCGAGGACCACGAACTCTCGATCGCCGCCTCCCGCTACACCCCCACCGACTCCGGCCTGATCCCCACCGGCGAGCTGGCCGAGGTCGCGGGCACCCCGTTCGACTTCCGGCACGCCAAGCCGATCGGCCGGGACATCCGGGCGGGCCACGAGCAGCAGGTGCAGGCCAAGGGATACGACCACAACTGGGTGCTGGACAAGGGGATCACGGCGAAGCCCGAACACGTCGCCACCCTGCGCGACCCGCGCTCCGGCCGCACCCTGAAGATCGCCACCAATGAGCCGGGGCTGCAGTTCTACTCCGGCAACTTCCTCGACGGGACGCTCACCGGCACCGGCGGCCGCACCTACCGGCAGGGCGACGCCCTGTGCCTGGAGACGCAGCACTTCCCGGACTCGCCGAACCACGCGAACTTCCCGTCGACGGTGCTGCGGCCGGGGCAGACGTACCGGACGTCGACCCTCCACACCTTCGGGGCGTGAACCGGCTCACACGGCGGGCGAGTTGAACGCCACTGCCGTCTCCTCCGTATCGAAGGGTGGCCCGTGCTCCCCCGCACGGGCCATCCTTCGACGGAGGTTCCCTTGGCCGGCAACGTCACCTCGTTGTTCCGCGGCACCGCCGCGCACAGCCCTTCGATGGCGGCGCTGACGCGGGAGAGCGACGGGTCGGGCCCGGTGGACTTCTGCATCCCGTGCAACCCCTACTTCCCCACTCCCGCCATGTTCGAGGAGATGGGCGCCCGGCTGCGCGAGATCGTCACGTACTACCCCAGCAGCGCCGACACCATCACCGCGGAGCTGTGCGACCTGCTCCAGCTCCCGCCGCAGTGCGTGGCGATGGGCAACGGCTCCACCGAGCTGATCACCTGGATCGACCACCTCCTGGTCCGCGAGTCCCTGGCCGTCCCCGTGCCCACTTTCGGCCGCTGGACCGACCAGCCGATGGAGACCGGCAAGCGGGTCGACATGTTCCCGCTCCAGGAAGCGAACGGCTTCGCCCTGGACCTCGGCCAGTACGCCGAGTTCATCCGCGCCCGGGGCACCCGCGTGGCCGTCATCTGCAACCCCAACAACCCCGACGGCGGCTATCTGCGCCGCCGGCAGATCGTGCAGTTCATGGACACCATGGCGGACCTCGATCTGGTGATCGTGGACGAGTCCTTCCTGGAGTTCGCCGACGCGGAGGCCGAGCCGAGCGTCGTCCAGGAGGCCATGCTCCGCCCCAACGTGATCGTGCTGCGCAGCCTCGGCAAGAACTTCGGCCTGCACGGCATCCGCTTCGGCTACCTCGTCGCCAACCCCGCGCTCGCGGGCAAGGTCCGCTCCATGCTGCCGAAGTGGAACCTCAACTCCTTCGCCGAGCACGTGGTGTTCATGCTGAAGGAGCACGGCCCCGCGTACGCGCAGAGCCTCCAGCAGGTCCGCCGCGACCGCCTGGAGATGGCCAGCCACCTCTCCGCGCTCCCCGGCCTCACCGTCTACCCCTCCCAGGGCAACTTCCTCTTCGTGCGCCTGCCCGTCGGCGCCGAGGGCACGGTGGTGCGGGACCGGATGCTCACCGAGCACCGGATCCTGGTCCGCGAGTGCGGCAACAAGATCGGATCCTCCAGCCGCTTCCTGCGGCTCGTGGTGCGCCCCCAGGTCGACGTGCGTCGCCTGGTGTCCGGCCTGGAACAGGTGCTCTACGGGTCCAGGAGGGGAGCCGCCGTACCCGAGCCGGGCACCGGGACCAGCTACAGCTCGGGTACGGCGGCGGTCGACCGGCTGGTCAGCGAGACCAACGGGGCCGGCATGCGGCTCACACCGGCCGGCCCCGCTCCGGCCGCCGGCACCGGCATGCCGCTCCCCGCCGCCGTGGCACCGGCCGGCGGCGGGATGCCGATGCCGGCGGCAGCCCAGCCACTGCCCACGCCGGCCCCGGCGGCGGCCCCGGCGGCGGCCGTGATGCCCGCACCGGCACCCGTACCGCCGGCCCCCGCCCCGGTACCGGCCCCCACCCCCGTACCGGCTCCCGCACCGGCACCGGTGGCCCCTGCACCGGCACCGGCACCGCTCGCGCCCGCAGCGGCCGTCGCCCCCACCCCGCCCGGCGTTCCGGCCCGGGGCGGGCTCACCGCCGCCCAGGTCCGCGGGATGACGGCCCCGGCACCCGCCACCGGCCTGACCCCGGCCCCCGCGACGGGCTGGCCCAACGCGCAGAGCTGGCCCAACGCGGCGGGGGCGGGCCAAGCCGCCGTCTGAGCGAGCGCCGGCCCCGTTCAGGAGGTCGGGCACTCCTTCCAGGCCAAGTGGTACACCGTACTGATGTCCCCGTCCGTCGAGTCCATCGTCATGAAGCTGACCTTGTCGGGGGTCGCGGTGCCGGCGTTCACGCGCAGTTCGGTGTTGATGTTGAAGTTGCGCAGCACACCGCAGGGCGCCCAGACCAGTTGGGCCCAGTCGGTGGAGTCGGTGGCCTGCCAGTCGTCGTTGTAGGGGCCGCTGAACGGGTGGGTCCTGGGCACGGTGTTCGACGAGCCCTGGAAGTAGTACGACGCCTTCTGCGTGCCCGTGGCGCCCCGCTGAAGCGAGGCGAAGCCCCGGTAGTCGGCGCTGGCTATCGCGTACGTGAAGCCCTGCGGGACGTGGACCACCAGGTTGAGCTGGCAGTTCTTGCGGAAGGCCGTGGGGTCGGAGTTGCCGCCGGCCTGGGCCAGGTAGGCGCTGTAGGTCACGGTGAAGGCCGTGTTGTCCGGCGAGACCGCCACAGCGGCCGTACCGGCGGGGCAGCCCGAGCCGTTGACCGTCGCCACATCGATGACGATCTTGTCCGGGGGCGGGTCGTCGAAGACGGAGGAGGGGCTCTGTGCGGTCAGTGCGGTGGTGAGCAGAGCGGCCACGGCGCCGCTCAGGAGGACTCCACCAGCCATGGTTTCTCCCGGTTGTCGAGTGGGGGGTGCGCCTCCCGCCGCATCCGTTCCGGGCCGCTCAAGCCGTTCAAGTTTGAAGGAGCTGTGCGTCCGGTGTGAACAGAGCGTGGAGGCGTGGGTAGCGTAGGAAGCCCCGCCCGGCGCCGGGAGAGCGAACTCCGGCCATTCACATCGGGGTTTTCACGTCCTTCCCGATCACCCCCGCGTTCCGCCTCACGGGTTCTCCCAGGCCGCCGGTTCCGCCGCCAGGGCGCGGACCGGCTCGGGGAGGGCGTCGGCCGCGAGGTCGGCGAGGGTGACGCCCTCCAGGACGCGGCGGACGTTGGCGCGCAGGGCGATCCACAGGGGCAGCAGGGGCTGGGCCGTGCCGGTGTAGGCGAGGGCCGTCGGGCGTTCGCCGCGTACCGACACGATCGGGCCGTCGACCGCCCGGATGACGTCGGCCACGGTGATCGCGGCCGCGTCCCTGGCCAGCCGGTAGCCGCCGCCTCCGCCGCGCCGGCTGTCGACGATCCCGGCCCGCCGGAGGTCGCCGAGGATCCCCTCCAGGAACTTGTGCGGGATCTCCTGCACGGCGGCGATTTCTTCTGCCTTCACCGGGCCGTTACCCTGCCGTACGGCCAGCTCCAGTACCGCCCGTACCGCGTAATCCGCCCGTGCCGAGATCCTCATGGGTCCATTGTGGGGCGTGTCCGTGGGGAGAATGGCCGGACCGCGCCCCCGTAAGATCGCCGGGAGGATCCACCTTGGCGCTCAGCAGACGTACCTTCAGTGCCCTGGCCGGCTCCGCCGCGCTCGGTCTCGCCCTGGGCGGCAGCGGCGGCCCCGGGGCGCCCTCCGCGTACGCGGGGAGCAGCGCGCCGACCGGTCCGGCACCGCTGCCGCCGAGCGCCGACGGCGAGCGGCACTCCATCGGGTACGACCGGTACTCGCTGCTCGTGGACGGGCGCCGGCTGGTGGTGTGGTCCGGCGAGATGCATCCGTTCCGGCTGCCGAGCCCGTCCCTGTGGCGGGACGTGCTGCAGAAGATGCGGGCGCACGGGTACAACGCCGTGAGCATCTACGTGGCGTGGAACTATCACTCTCCCGCGCCCGGCGAGTACGACTTCAGCGGCATCCGGGACCTCGATCTGTTTCTGCGGACGGCCGCCGAGACGGGGCTGTACGTCATCCTGCGCCCCGGTCCCTACATCAACGCCGAGGTGGACGGCGGGGGCTTCCCCGGGTGGCTGACCGCGACCGAGGGCACGGCCCGGACCGACGACCCGGCCTATCTGGCGTACGTGGACGAGTGGCTGACCCAGGTGAACCGGATCGCCCGCCGGCATCTGTTCACGCAGGGCACCGGCACGATCCTGCTGTACCAGATCGAGAACGAGTACGACGCCCATGTGGACGAGGCCACCGGGCGGAACTACATGTCGCATCTGTACCGGAAGGTGCGGGGCGACGGGATCGACGTTCCGTTGTTCCACAACGACAAGGGGCGGAACGGGTACTGGGTCCCGGGGTCGTTCGACACCGGTGGGGAGCGGGGCGGCTGGCTGTACGGGTTCGACGGGTATCCGTCGCCGTCCCAGACCCCGCCGGACTGGGGACACTACGGGCCCGGCGGGGCGAAGGGCGGGGCCACCGCCTCCCCCGCCACGCCCGGTTTCGTGCCCGAGTTCGGGGGCGGCTGGTTCGATCCGTGGGGCGGGGCCTGGTTCGACGGCAAGGGGTACGCCGAGTCGCGGCGCACCCGGGACGCCGCGTACGAGCGGCGGTTCTATCTGACGAACCTCGCCAACGGGCTCACCCTGCACAACGTGTACATGACGTTCGGGGGGACGTCGTGGGGCTGGCTGCCCGCGCCGGTCGTCTACACGTCGTACGACTACGGCGCCGCCATCGACGAGGGCCGGAACGTCACGGACAAGATCGCGCCGATGCACCAGCTCGGCCATCTGCTGCAGCGCGTGCCCGACTTCGCCAAGCTGGACCGGGCGGCGGACGTGACGGCCGACGGGCTGAGGGTCTATCACCTGACCAACCCGGACACCGGCACCCATGTGTACGTCGCCCGCAACGACGGCACCGACCCGGTCACCACCGACCTGCCCACCGACGCCGGCAAGCTGCCGATCACCGTGCCCGGCAAGGACGCCAAGCTGCTCACCACCGGGCTGCCGCTGGGCAAGCGGACCCTGAAGTACGCCACCGCCACCCCCATGACGGTCCTGACGGCGGGCCGGCAGGACATCGCCGTGTTCGCCGGACGGCGCGGCGAGATGGCGGAGCTGGTGCTGAAGTGCCCGCAAGAGCCTTCTGTACAGCGGCTGGACCCGGAGGCCGGCTGGGCCTACGACCGGAACGAACTCCATGTGAACGCCCCCCTCGGCGAGGGCGGGCTGACCCGGGTGCTGGTGCAGAGGGGCGAGACGGACATCCCGCTGCTGCTGCTCTTCGCCGATGACGCCACCGCCGTACGCCTCTTCCCGTACGACACCCCGTCCGGGACCCTCCTCGTCTACGGCCCGGCGCTGCTGCGGCACGCGGAGCTGCGTGGCTCGGAGGTCCGTCTGACCGGTGACATCACCGAGCGGACGAGCATGGAGGTGTGGGGCCCGCGCGGGATCGACACCCTGGTCTGGAACGGGCGGAAGCTGCCCACCCGGGTCACGCTCTCCGGGAGCCTGCTGACCACCGGGATGCTGCCGGACGCGCCCGAGGTACGGCTGCCCGAGCTGGGCGGCTGGCGGATGCGCGCGGAGAACCCGGAGGCGGGCCCGAGCTTCGACGACTCGTCGTGGAAGCTCGCCGACAAGACGTCGTCGTACAGCACCACGGCCGTCCCGGACGGACAGCCGGTCCTCTTCGCCGACGACTACGGCTTCCACTACGGGGACGTCTGGTACCGGGGCGGCTTCACCGACACCACCGGTGTCGAGGAGGTCTCGCTCGCCTACAGCACCGGCACGCAGGGCCTGCTGATGGCCTGGCTGGACGGCGAGCCGCTGGGCACGCACCGGATGCCGGTACCGGACAAGAACGTGACCATCCGCAAGGGCAGCTGGGCGGCGACGGCGGTCTTCCCGGTGCGTGAGCAGCTGCGCTCCCCCGGCCGGCATGTGCTGTCGGTTCTCGTCCGGCGCATGCAGCACGACCAGGACGGCAAGGCGCTCGACACCCACAAGGCGGCGCGGGGGCTGACGGCGGTCACGTTCAAGGGGGCGTCGCCGAAGGTGCGGTGGCGCGTCCAGGGCGCGGGCGCTCCCGACCCCGTGCGCGGACCGATGAACAACGGCGGCCTGTACGGCGAGCGGAAGGGCTGGCATCTGCCCGGCTTCCGGGACCGGGACTGGGAGAAGGTGACCTTCCCGCGCGCGGCGCGGTACCAGGGGGTGACCTGGTACCGGACCACGTTCCGGCTGTCGGTGCCGGCCGATGTCGACGCGTCGGTCGGCCTGACCCTGGACGACGACCCGTACCGTGCCTACCGCGCCCAGATCTTCCTCAACGGCTGGAACCTGGGCCAGTACATCAACAACGTCGGCCCGCAGCACACCTTCGTCCTGCCGAACGGCATCCTGCGCACCCGGGGCACCAACACCCTCGCGCTGGCGGTCCTCTCGGAGTTCACCACGCTGTCGGGCCCCGGGTCGGTACGGCTGACGCTGCTCGGCAAGGCGACCGGCGGCGTGCCGGTCAAGCCGGTCTGATCACGTTCCAGGACAGCGGTTCCAGTACGGCGGTGAGGGTGCCGGTCCCTCGGGGCGGTGCCCTCGACGAGGTGCGGGGTGACGCGGTCGGGGTGGTTCCTCGTTGAACAACGGTCGCGGGATCGCATGACGCGAACACATCCAGGCGCGTACGCTCGGACCAGCCGCAGCCGGCGGTGGGAAGGGAGACAGATGAGTTTCGGGGGCGCGCGGGAGCAGGCGGCACGCCTGGCCTCACGACTGCGACGCTCCCGCTCCGGCCCGGCCCGCACACGGCGCTCCGGCCCCGGCTCGGCGATGCGCACCCTGGCCGGCGACCTCGCCGCCGCCGTCCGCGCCCGGCCCGAACCACCCGCCGGCGTACGGGCGGTGTGCCGGGCACTGTGCGAGGAGATGAGCGCGCTGCGCGGCGGACGGCCGGTGGAGCTGCGCTTCGAACGCTTCCCGGACGAGATCGAGGTCACCGGCCTGTGGGTCGAGTTCGCCGACTTCGACCTGGTCATCGTGGAGGAGCGGGCCGAGGCCGTGCAGCAACTGGTCATCCTCGGGCACGAGCTGTGGCATCTGCACGCCGGGCACCGGCACCACCACCTGGCCGGGGCCGCCGCCGCCCGGGCCCTCACCGACACGCCGGGCTGGCGGGAGGCGGCCCTCACCGTGGCCGCCCGCGACGGCTCCCGGGAGACCGACGAGGCCGAGGCCGACGACTTCGGGCACCGCCTGGCCACCCTGTTCCGGGGCCACCTCACCGGCACCCGCACCGCCCCGCTGGACCCGGTGCAACGTTCCCTCGGATACCGGGGACGTGGAGGAACGGCCCGGTGACCCGGCTGGCGCTGAACCCCTCGGGACTCCTCAGCGAGTTCTACATCTCCTTCTGGATCCCCACGGCCGTGCTCACCGCCGCCCTGGTGATCAAGCTGCCCACCATCATCCGGCTGTGGCGGGACCCGCTGCTGCGCGCCGTCGGCGGACTGCTGCTGCTCGCCTGCGCGGTGTTCGTGTTCTGCACCCCGTCCACCATCGCCCGGGTCAACCGGCTGACCGGTGTGCCCAACATCTCGGCGCCCTGGTGCTATTCGCTGATCACCGCGTTCTGCGGCTCCTGTCTGCTGCTCATCATCACCTGGCGCAACGGCCTGTCCGACCGCTCGGCCGCCACCCGCCGCGCCATGCGCTGGGTGATCTCGGTGTACTCGGGGGTGATCGTCGCCCTGTGGGTGCTGTTCCTGCTCGCCGACGCCCCCGAGGAGCGGCTGCGGGACCTGGACACCCACTACGCCACCACCCCGTTCATGCGCGAGGAGATCCTGCTCTACCTCGTCGCGCACGCCGTGGCCTGCCTGATCACCTCCCGGCTCATCTGGAACTGGGTGCGCACCGAGGGCCTGGACGCCTGGCTGCGCTGGGGCCTGAAGCTGCTGGGCGCCGGCTACGTGCTGAACCTGATCTTCGACGCGGTCAAACTGATCGCCGTCGTCGCCCGCTGGTTCGGCCAGGACCTGGACTGGCTGAGCACCAATCTGGCCCCGCCCGTGGCCGCGCTCTCCGCCATCCTCATCGCCGTCGGCTTCATCCTGCCGCACGCCGGCCAGTACCTGCACGACCGCTGGCGGGTCCGGCTCGCCCACCGCGAACTGCGGCCCCTCTACCAGCTGATGCGCACCGCGAGCGGCGAAGGCGTGCCGTTCGTGCTGCGGGCCACGCCCGAACTGCGGCTCACCCGGCGTGAGACGTTCATCCGGGACGTGCTGCTGCCGCTGGCCCGGCACATCGACACCGGCCTCGGCCGGCGCGCGTACGACGCCGCGCTGGGCCTCGGCCACCCGCCCGAGCGGGCCCGCGCGCTGGCGGGCGCGGTGAGCATCCTCGACGCCATCGAGACCAGGGCCCGTACGCCGGAGCCGCCCGAACCGGCCGCCGGGCCCGACACCACGAACCTGCTCCAGGAGATCGGGGCCGTCTCCCGAGCCCTCCGCCGTCCCGACGCCATCGCGGCGGTGCGCGCGCGTGCGGCCGTCCCGGCAGAGAGCGTTGCCGTACATGACTGAGCACAGACCCACCGCCGTCGTCCTCGGCGGCTCCCTCGCCGGCCTGCTCACGGCCCGCGCCCTGGCGGCCGGCGGCGCCCGGGTGACGGTGGTCGAGCGGGACGCGCTGCCCGACGGGCCCACGCCCCGCAAGGGGCTGCCGCAGGCCCGGCACGTGCATCAGCTGTGGTCGGGCGGGGCGCGGGCGCTGGAGGAACTGCTGCCCGGGGCGATCGGACGGCTGCGCGCGGCCGGGGTGAGCCGGGTGCCGATGACCACCGACATGGTGGCGCTGTCGCCGTACGGCTGGTACCGGCGCTGGGCCGAGTCCGCGTTCATGCTGCCCGCGAGCCGGGACCTGCTGGACTGGGTGGTACGGCGGCTGGTGCTGGCCGACGGACGCATCGAACTGGTGGAGCGGGCCGAGGCGACGGGGCTCACCGGCGCGGGCGGCACGGTGACGGGGGTGCGGATCCGCGCCCACGACAGCGCCGAGCGGGCGCTGACGGCCGACCTGGTCGTGGACGCGACCGGGCGCGGATCGCGGGCGGCGGGGTGGCTGACCGGGCTGGGGCTGCCCGCCGTCGAACGGCGGGAGGTCGACTCCGGGCTGGTGTACGCCAGCCGGCTGTACCGGGCACCGGAGGCGGCGCGGGCCGGTTTCCCGGTCGTCAACATCGAGCCCGATCCGCGGGGTTCCGGGACCGGGCGCGGTGGCGTGCTGATGCCGGTGGAGGACGGCAAGTGGATCGTCACGCTGTTCGGGGGCCGCGGTGACGAACCGCCGTCCTCCGCCGGGGAGTTCGAGCGCTACGCCCGTGAGGAGCTGCGGCATCCGCTGATCGGGGAGCTGCTGGGCGGAGGCGCGGAGCCGCTCGGCGAGGTCGCGGTCACCCGTACGACGGCGAACCGGCGCCACTTCTTCGAACGGATGCCGGTGTGGCCGGAGAACTTCGTGGTCGTCGGCGACGCGGTGTGTGCGCTGAACCCGCTGTACGGGCACGGCATGGCGGTGGCCGCGCGATCGGCGCTGGCCCTGCGGGACGTGGTACGACGTCAGGGGCTGGGGAGCCGGGGGGTGGCCCGGGAGGCGCAGAAGGCGGTCGGGCGGACGGTCCGGGCGGCATGGGATCTCGCCGTCGGAGCGGACGTGTTCTACCCCGGCGCGACCGAGCAGGGGCCGACGCTGCGGGACCGGGTGCTGGCCGCGTACGTCGGCCGCCTGCTGCGGACCGCCACGGGCAACGGGCGCGTGGCCCGGCGGGTGACGGACGTGACGGCGCTGGAGCGGGGGGCGGAGGCGTTGCTGGCGCCGAGTGTGGTGGTGGCCGCGGTGGCGGGACCCCTGAAGCCGGCGCTCACGGCTCCGCCGCTGACGCGGGAGGAACGGAAGTCAGCGGGGCTGTAGGGCGCGGTGGGGGGTGGGGGGTGGCTTGTGCCGTCCGCCGGCTGCGGGTCGTCGTGGCTGGTCGCGCAGTTCCCCGCGCCCCTGGGGAACCGCGGTCGCCGTCGGCTGAGGAGGCGCCCACTCGGCAGGTGAGCGGCGATCTGTTCCTCGGTCAGCCTGTGAACGCCGGCTGGGGCAGGCCCTCTCCGGCGCCGGGGATCACCAGGAGCGAGCCCGACAGGGGGTCGGGGGACGGCAGGCCCGTGCGGGCTGTGGTGATGTAGAGGTCGGTCAGGGCGGTGCCGCCGAACGCGCAGGCTGTGGTGCGGGGGGTCGGCAAGGTGATCACCCGGTCCAGCTCGCCGGCGGGCGTGTAGCGGCGGACCGCTCCCCCGTCCCACAGCGCCACCCACACGCAGCCCTCCGCGTCGACGGTCAGCCCGTCCGGGAAGCCCGCGCCCTCCTCGATCTCCACCAGCGTGCGGCGATCACGGATGCCGTCCTCGTCGTGGTCGAAGACGTCGACGCGCCGGGTGGGGCTGTCGATGTAGTACATCAGGCGGCCGTCGGGGCTCCAGCCCGTGCCGTTGCTGACCGTGACGTCCGGCAGGACCGTGCGCACGGCGCCGTCCCCGGTCAGCCGGGACAGCGTGCCACCGCCGGGCGCCTCGTCGTACCGCATGGTGCCCGCCCACAACGACCCGTCGGGCGCCACCGCCGCGTCGTTGGCGCGGCGCCCCGCGACCGGCTCGTGGTGCAGCCAGCGGAACGTGCCGTCGGGGTCCAGCAGGCCCACGCCGTCCCGCAGGTTGAGCACCAGGCCGCCGCCCGCCCGGGGCTTGGCCGCGCCGACGTGCTGCGGTGCCGTACGGATCGTGCGCCGGCCGGAGGAGGGGTCGTAGGTGTGCAGCCGCATGCCCAGGATGTCCAGCCAGATCAGCCGGCCCGTCGCCGGGTCCCAGGTGGGGCCCTCGCCGAGTGCGGCCTCCGCCCGCACCGCGACCTCGTACGCCGTCATGCCGCGCTCCGGTGGCCCAGCCGCTCCGACAGTTCCGCCGCGCCCTTGGCGGCCAGCTGCTCCAGCTCGGCCCGGCGCTCGTCGCTCCAGCGGATCATCGGGACGGAGATGGACAGCGCGGCCACGACCTGGCCGGTGCGGTCGCGGACCGGCGCGGCCACGCAGGAGACGTCGGGGTTGGACTCGCGGTTCTCCACGGCGATCCCGCGCTGCCGGATGTCCGCGAGGACCTCGCGCAGCGCGGCCGGGTCGGTGATGCTGTTCGGGGTCATCGCGGCCAGTTCGGCCCCGTCGGGGATCCGCGCGGCCAGCTCGGGCTCGGGCAGCGAGGCCAGCAGCATCTTGCCGACGGAGGTGCAGTGGGCGGGCAGCCGGCGGCCGGCGGCGGAGACCATGCGGACGGCGTGCGTGGAGTCGACCTTGGCGATGTAGATGACGTCGGTGCCCTCCAGGATGGCGACGTGCACCGTCTCGTCGCAGGTCTCGGCGACGGAGCGGGCCACCTGCTGGCCCTCGGCGGCGAGGTCGAGCTGCTCGGCGTAGCGGCTGCCGAGCTGGTACGGGCGTACGCCGAGCCGGTACCGTCCGGGCTGTCCGGGCACCGGCACGATGTACGACCGTGCGGCGAGCGTGGTGACCAGCTCGTGCACGGTGGTGCGGGGCAGCTGGAGTTTGCGCACGATGTCGGGGGCGGAGAGCGTCCCGTCCCCGTCGAGGAACAGCTCCAGAATGTCGAGAGCCCGGGTCACGGCAGGCACTAGGCGTCCCACGTCCGGCCCCCTCCCTTGGGTTAAGCGTCCGTTCGAGATTTCAACAGACGATCGGCATGACGAACACAGGCTAGTCATGGTGGGTGGTGCGGGCAATGGGTCGGGAAGGACACCCGTGGTCACGGGCACCATGGAGGCCATGGATCTCGACTTCCAGCTGGTGCTGCTGCGCCGCATGGCCGATCACAACCCGGACCTCGTCGAGGAGGCCCGGCGGCGGCTCGGGGCGTCGGCCGCGGACATGCGGGAGGCCAACAAGCGGTGGCAGGCCATGGTCCGTTCGCCACGGGCCCGTGGTGCCGCCGCCCGGTACCGCTCGGTCCTCGGCGAGCCCGAGTCCGTCGTGCCCCGCCGCCTCGGCGACGTCGACTGCGAGGCCCGGCGGTGGGCGCTGCCCCTCTGGCCGGGGCTGCGCTTCGAGGTGCTGGTCGGGCCCGACGGCGGGGTGTGGAACGAGTGGCTGGTCCGGGCCCCCGGCGCGCCGGCGCCGCTGCTGCGCACCCTGGAGGATCTGACGCCCTGGTGCTGCACGGTGGACGAGGCCGCCCGCGCCTTCCCGCCGGCCCGTCCGCTGGAGGGCACCGCCCCCACCCGGTGGGGCCTGGCCCTCACCGCCCCCGACCGGGAGGGCGTACCGCACGAACTGGTCGCCGAGTTCACCTGGGGGCTGCTCCAGCGGACGGCTGTCGTCGCCTGAGCCGCATCCGGCCGTGCCGGGCGTGACGGACCTCAGCCCGGCAGGGACGCCGCCGGGTCCCCGGCCGCCGCGAGGATCGCCTCCGTCACGCGCGGCAGCGAGTCCGGGTGCAGCCACAGGAACAAGTTCGGTTCCACCAGCTCCAGTTCCATCAGACGGGGCTCGCCGTCGTCGCCGTCCACCAGGTCCACGCGCGCGTACAGCAGCCCGGGCGCGTCGGGTACGGCCGCCAACGCCTTCTCGGCGACGGCGAGTTCGGCGTCCGTGGGCTGCCAGCGCTCCAGGTCGGGGTGGGCCACCTTGTCGGCGTGGTACGGGGTGCCGGGTGAGAGAACGGCGCCCTTGCGGCTGGCGTGCAGCAGCCGCCCGCCGAAGAACTGCAGCGCCCGCTCACCGCGCACGTCGATGCCCGGCATGTACGGCTGCACCATCGCGGTGAAGCCCTCGGCGTGCATCCGCGCCAGGTGCCGTACCGCCGTGTCGTGCTCGGCGGGCGTGTAGCGGGCGGCGAACCGGGCGCCCGCGCCCGAGGTCGGCTTGATCACGAAGTCGTGGCCGGTCGGCAGGCCGGCCGGCTCGCCGGGGGCCAGGTAGCGGGTGGGGACGGTGGGCACGCCGGCCGCCGCCAGCTCCCCGAGGTAACGCTTGTCGGCGTTCCAGCGCACCACGGGGGCCGGGTTGGCCAGCCGGGTCAGCGCGCCGACCCGGTCCACCCAGGCGGCGAACTCCGTGGCCCGCCAGCTGTAGTCCCAGGTGGAGCGGATGACGACGAGGTCGTACCCGCCCCAGTCCGCCGCCGGGTCGTCCCAGTGCCGGGCCTCCGCCTCGGCGCCGGCGTCCGCGAGCGCCCGCACCAGCACCGGCAGGTCCGCGTCCTTGCTGGGCTCGGCTCCGGGGTCGTAGGTGGCGAGGGCTATGCGGGGCACGGCGGACTCCCTGGCGTACGCGGGTTCGACGGTCGGTGCGGCTGTGAGGCTAACAAGCGCCGCGGGAACCGGGACAGCCCTGTTGACCTTCCCCTTCGGTCAAGCCCCAGCATCGGTGGCGGACGACGAGACGCGCGAGGTGCGCATGGAACTGCTGACCATCGGGGCGTTCGCGAAGGCGAGCCGGCTGTCGCCGAAGGCCCTGCGCCTGTACGACGAGCTGGAGTTGCTGCGGCCCGCCCGGGTCGACCCGGACACCGGTTACCGCTACTACACCCTCGCCCAGCTGGAACGGGCCCGGCTCGTGGCCTGGCTGCGCCGCCTGGGCATGCCCCTGGCGGAGATCCGGGCGGTGTGCGCCCTGGACGCAAAGGGCGCGGCCCGGGAGATCCGGGCGTACTGGGCGCGGGTGGAGGCGGAGACGGCCGTACGGCGGGACCTCGCCGCGTTCCTCGTCGACCAGCTGACCGGCGAGTCGAGAGGGGAACACACCATCATGCTGGAACTGCGTTACGCGGCCCGTTCGGACCGCGGGCACGTCCGCCCGGCCAACCAGGACACGGTGTACGCGGGCCGCAGGCTGCTCGCCGTCGCCGACGGCTGGGGCCCGGCGGGGGCGCCCGCGAGCCAAGCCGCGGTGGCGGCGCTGAGGTTCCTGGACGAGGAGGAGGAACCGGCCGCCGGCAGTGTGCTGAACCTGCTGGAGGAGGCGGTGCACGGGGGGAACGAGGCCGTACAGGACCTCGCGCGGGCCGGGGCGGAGGGCGGCGAGGAGAGCGGGACCACGCTGACCGCGCTGCTGTGGACGGGGTCGAAGCTGGCCCTCGTGCACATCGGGGACTCGCGGGCGTATCTGCTGCGGGACGGCGGGCTGTTCCGCATCACCCACGACCACAGTGTGGTCCAGTCGCTGATCGACGAGGGACGGCTGTCGCAGGAGGAGGCCGAGAGCCATCCGCAGCGGGCCCTGCTGCTGAAGGCGCTGGGCACCTCGGGTGCGCCGCCGGTGCCGGATCTGCGGGTGCGGGAGGCCCGCGACGGGGACCGGTACCTGGTGTGCTCGGACGGGCTGACCCGGGTCGTCCCCGACGCGCTGATCAAGCGGCTGCTGGCCGCCGAGTCCGACCCGGAGGCCGTCGTGGGGTCCCTGATCGGCGCGGCCAACGCGGCGGGCGGGCCCGACAACGTCAGCTGTGTCGTCGCCGATGTGGTGCGGTCCGCCCGCCCGCCCGTCCCCTTCGGCTAGAACTGGCGGTATGGCACAGCACGGTACCGACGCGTACACCGGTGCGGACGGGCTGCCGCCGCTCGTGCGGCACGCCCTGGCCGCCGCACGCGCGCACGGCTTCCCCTTCTCCTGCCGGCCCGAACAGGGCCGCCTGCTGCACACGCTCGCGGGCGGCGCCCGGCTCCGGATCGGGGAGACCGGCACCGGGCTCGGCGTCGGCCTGGCCTGGCTCGCGTCGGGGGCCGCCCCCGGTGTGCGGCTGGTCGGCGTCGAGCGGGAGCCGGAGCGGGCGCGGCGCGCCGCCGAGGTCTTCGCCGGCCGGCCCGAGGTCACCGTGCTCACCGGCGACTGGCGGCGGATCGAGGAGTACGGCCCCTTCGACCTGCTCGTCCTCGACGGGGGCGGGCAGGGCAAGGCGCCCGGGGACGCGCCCGCCGGTGTGGAGCGGCTGCTGGTGCCCGGCGGGACGGTCGTCGTGGACGACTTCACGCCCGCGGCCGGGTGGCCGCCGCTGCACGAGGGCCGGGTCGACCGGGCCCGGCTGCACTGGCTGGAGCATCCCGCGCTGCGGGCGGTCGAGCTGCGGCTCGCGGCCGATCTGAGCGCGGTCGTCGGGACCCGGGTCCTGGTGTAGGAAGGGTGCTGTCGTCCCCGGCAGTCGGCACCGCCCGACAGTGCAGTCGGCACCGCCGACAGTAAGGAGTGCGCCGCGTGTCCTCCCTCTTCCCCGCTCTGACGGACGGTCCAGGTGAGCGCAGCGAGATGGGGGTCCCCCCGGACGAAGTCCGGGGGAGGGTCGCCCTGCGGTTCGGGCCACGGACCCTGACGTACGGCGGGCTGGCGGGCGCCGCGGGTGCCCTCGCCGCGCGGATCGAGGGCGCCGGCCGGGTCGCCGTGTGGGCCACCCCTGAGCTGGAGACCGCCGTCGCGGTGACCGGCGCGCTGCTCGCCGGGGTGGCGGCGGTGCCGCTCAACCCGAAGTCGGGCGAGAGGGAACTGGCGCACATCCTGTCCGACAGCGCGCCGTCGCTCGTGCTCGCCGCGCCCGGCGCGGAACTGCCGGCGGTGTTCGGGGACTTGACGCGGATCGACGTCGACGCGTCCGCCACCGGTGCCGTCCCTCAGGAGCGCGCCTCGGACGGCGACCCGGCGCTGATCGTCTACACCTCGGGCACCACCGGCCCGCCCAAGGGTGCGGTCCTCCCCCGCCGGGCCCTCGCCACCACCCTGGACGCGCTCGCCGACGCCTGGCGGTGGACCGGCGACGACGTGCTGGTGCACGGGCTGCCGCTGTTCCATGTGCACGGGCTGGTGCTGGGCGTCCTGGGCCCGCTGCGGCGCGGCGGCTCGGTGCGGCACCTGGGGCGGTTCTCCCCCGAGGGCGTGGCCCGGGAGCTGAACGCCGGCGCGACCATGATGTTCGGGGTGCCGACGATGTACCACCGGATCGCGGAGGCGCTGCCCGGCGACCCGGAGCTGGCCAAGGCGCTCGCCGGGGCCCGGCTGCTGGTCTCGGGCTCGGCCGCGCTGCCGGTCCACGACCACGAGCGGATCGCGGCGGCGACCGGACGCCGGGTGATCGAGCGGTACGGCATGACCGAGACCCTCATGAACACCAGCGTGCGGGCCGACGGCCAGGCCCGGGCCGGGACGGTCGGGGTGCCGCTGCCGGGCGTGGAGCTGCGGCTGGTGGAGGAGGACGGCACGCAGATCACCGCGTACGACGGGGAGAGCGTCGGGGAGATCCAGGTGCGTGGCCCGAACCTGTTCACCGAGTACCTGAACCGGCCCGACGCCACCGCCGCCGCGTTCACCGCCGACGGCTGGTTCCGCACCGGGGACATGGCCGTGCGCGAGCCCGACGGCTATGTCCGCATCGTCGGCCGCAAGGCCACCGACCTGATCAAGAGCGGGGGGTACAAGATCGGGGCCGGTGAGATCGAGAACGCGCTGCTGGAGCACCCGGGGGTGCGGGAGGCGGCGGTCACCGGGGAGCCGGACGCCGACCTGGGCGAGCGGATCGTGGCCTGGATCGTCCCAGCGGACCCGGAAGACCCGCCCGGCGCCCAGGAGTTGGCGGACCACGTGGCCCTGCGGCTGGCCCCGCACAAGCGCCCCCGGGTCGTCCGCTACCTCCAGGCGCTCCCCCGCAACGACATGGGGAAGATCATGAAGCGGGCTCTGGCCGATGCCTGAGCGGCTCTCGGCGCGCCGGATACTCGCGCTGGTCGCGGACGCGGACAGCTTCCGTGAACTGCGTGCTCCGACACGGGAGTCGCAGCGGGACGACGGCCCCCTGGGCTGGCAGGGCTACGACGCCTCCCGCGCCCGTGCCACAGCCCGCACCGGCGAGCAGGAGTCCGTCGTCTGCGGCACCGCGCGCGTCGAGGGCACCCGGGCCGTCCTGATCGCCTTCGAGTTCGGCTTCCTGGGCGGCTCGCTGGGCGAGCGCACCGGGGACCTGCTGGAGGCGGCGTACACCCATGCCCGCGAACACCGGTTGCCGGTCGTGCCGTTGACCGCGACCGGGGGCAGCCGGATGCAGGAGGGCATGCTCGCGCTGACCCAGCTGCAGCGGGTGGCCCGGCAGTCCGCGCTCACCCGTGAGGCCGGCCTGCCGCAGATCGCGGTCCTGCGGGACCCGACGACCGGCGGCGGCTGGGCCACCCTCGGCGCGGGCGCGGACATCGTCCTGGCCCTCCCCGGCGCCCAGGTCGGCTTCGCCGGCTCCCGGGTCCGCCCGCCCGCCGCCGACCCGACCGCGTACACGGCGGAGGCCCAGCTGGCGGCGGGCTCGGCGGACGCGGTCGTGGCGCCGGCCGAGCTGAAGGGGGTGCTCGGGAGGTGGCTGCGGCTGCTGACCGGGCCCGGGGCGGGGGTCAACGCGGGTGGCACGCCGGACGGCAGCGGGCCGGCCGCCGCCCCCGCCCCGGCGTCCGCCCGGGGGACCGAGCCCGCTCCTGTGCCGGGCGCGCTCGGGCGGGGCGGGCTGCCCGGGACCGGGTGGGAGGCCGTCGAGCGGGCCCGGGCGGCCGAACGGCCACGGGCGCACGCCTACCTGGACGCCTACTTCGACGACCGGCTGCCGGTCAGCGGTGACCGGTGCGGGGGCACCGATCCCGACGGGATGCTGTGCGGGTTCGGTGAGCGGAACGGCCGTACCGTGGCCTACGCGGCACAGACCGGGACGGCGACCCGCCCCGCCGGGTACCGCACCGCCGCCCGGCTGATCCGGCTGGCGGACCGGTTCGGCATCCCCGTGCTGACGCTGGTGGACACCCCGGGTGCCGCGAACGACGCGGAGGCGGAGCGGCAGGGCGTCGGCGCGGCCGTCGCCGAGGTGTTCGGCGCGGTGGCCGCCGCCCGGGTGCCGGTGACGACCCTCGTCATCGGCGAGGGCGGCTCGGGCGGCGCCCTCGCGCTGGCCGCGCCCGGCAACACCTGGGCCACGCCGGACAGCTACTTCTCGGTGATCGCGCCGGAACTGGCCGCAGCCATCCTGAAACGCCCGCCGGAGGAGGTCCGGCCGACCGCGGACCAGCTCCGCGTCCGCCCGCAGGACCTGGTGGAGCTGGGCGTGATCCAGGGCATCGTCTGAGCGCCCCCGCCCCGGAGCGCTACCGGACGCCCACCGCCCGAATGATCTCCTGCGTCACCGATCCGCCCTTGTCGTCCTGGGCCGAGGCCCGCAGCGAGACGGACGACGCGCCGCGCGGCACGGTCAGCGTGCCGCGCCAGAAGGCGTCCCGGCCGGTGCTCAGGGGGACCGTCCGCCAGGTGGTGCCGTCGTCGTACGACACCTCCAGCCGGCCGCCGCGGAGCCTGCCGGTGCCCGAGGCGTGCGCCACGTACGCGGCGCCGAGCCCGACCGGTACCCGCTGCCCGCCGGGCACGGCACCGGCGAGGTCGGTGTCGAGGTCGTAGGCGAGGTTGATCAGCGGCAGGTACGTCCAGCGGTCCTCGGGGGTGGCCGCCGAGCGGAAGGTCCACTCGGTGTGGCCCCGGGTGGCGAGCGGCCACCGGCCGGCATCGAGGGCGGTGTCGGTGACGACCTGGTAGGTGTGCTCGTCGGCGGGCGCGTCCCGGACGTAGGCGGCGGAACCGGTGTTCTGGTCGACCAGGGTGCCGTCGAGCCGCACGGAGGTGGTCTGGCGCATCCCGCTGTCCTCGCTCCACACGTCGCCGAAGCCGGTGTGGTCGGGCCCGGAGTCACCCCATCCGGGCACGTTCACCTGGATCTGGTTCCCGGCGCGTTGCTGGCCCCAGCCGAGCCCGGTGCCCAGCCACGGGTGCCACACCGGCCGGAACCAGTGCAGCGCCGGCCGGGTCCCGCCGTCGTAGCGGACGAGCCCGCCGCGCTGCTCCAGCGCGCCGTCGGCGGCGGTGACGGACTCGTGCCACAGCTGGCCGGGGCCGGTGGAGACGTAGTCCGTGCGCTCGGCGGGGAGGGCGACGCGCTCCTGGAAGCCGAGGCCGACCGGGAAGGTGTCGGTGACCGAGTACCGGAACTCGCCGCCGCTCTGTGGCCGTGCCGCGTGGAACGTGACGTGCACGGCGGCCAGTTGGCGGTTGCCGGGCGCGTAGGTGAGGTCCCGGTCCGGGATGGCTCCCCGGTGGCCCTCGGAGAGGTCGTACACGTACGGCGGGTCGGGGGTGCCGGTCATGTCGGCCCGGCCCGCCGCCCTGAGGCGTGCCGCGTCCGCCCGGTTCACGGTGGCGATCAGCAGGGGCCGGTCGGCGTTGTCGTCGGTGCCCCACCAGGCCATCAGCCGGCCGGGCGCCTCGTCCGTGACGAACAGGGCCCTGGCGCCCGCGTCCTGCGCGGCCCGGCCGAGCGATGCCGGGTCGGCGCCGGGGGTGAGGCGGGCGAGGACGGCCTTGCCGGACACCCCGGTGACGGGCCCGTCGCCGACGTCCACCAGGGGCAGCCGCGTACGGCCCGCGATGAGGGTGCCGCCCGGCTGGACGGTGGCCTCGCCGACGCCCTTGACCTCCAGCTGTGGCTCGGCCAGCCGCCATACGGTCCGGTACTCGAAGGTGCCCTGCGCGACCCTGGGCGTGGGCGCGGCGAAGACGCTGTCGTAGGTGAGGGGTACCTGGACCGCGCCGAACAGGCCGGCTCCGTTCGCCTTCCGGTCGTACTCCATGACGAGCTGGTGGGTCTCGGTGCGCCGGTCCACGTCCGCGCGGATCTCCCGCAGCGTGCGGCCGTCCAGGGTGATGTCGCGGTCCCGGTCGAGGGTGATCTCGGGGGCGGCGAGGAAGCCGAGGCCGAGGGAGTCGGCGCCGTGGCTGCCGGGCACGTCGAGGAAGGTGGCGAGGGAGTAGGTGCCGGGCTTCAGACGCAGCCGGAGCGTGCCCGAGTCGCCGACGTGGACGGGCTCGGCGTCCGCGCCCTCGGCGAGCCGCTGCACGGTGAGGTCGGCGGCGGCGGGCGCGCCCGACCGGTCCTTGACGTGGACGGTGAGGGTGTACCGCTCCTCCTCCTTGACCAGCCCGAACACGGTGTGCGCGAGCGTGGCGCCGGCCCGGTCGGTGGCCACGATCTGTCCGCTGGTCTCGCCGACCGGTGCCTTGGACGCGTCGCCGGTGACCGTGGTGGAGGCCGTGCCGTGGGCGGGGACGGTGAGGGTGTCGTCGGCGAGGGCGGCGACGCCGTCCGGGGCGCCCCGCACCGACAGCCTCAACTCGACAGGCGAGCCGGTGGAGTTGGTGTAGGTGACGGTCCGGGTGACCGGCTTGTCCGCCTCGTACGGCCAGCTGTGGAAGCCGAGGTCGGCGCCGCCGGTGGCGGTGACCGTCGCGCGCACCGCGTCCGGCACGCTCACCCGGCCCGCGCCCAGCGTGTAGGCGGAGGCGTCGAGCTGCTTCGAACTGGACATCAGCGCGTCCTTCAGCTGCGCGCCGGTCCAGTCCGGATGCCGCTCGGCGAGCAGCGCCGCGACGCCCGCGACCTGCGGGGTCGCCATGGACGTTCCGCTCATGGAGGTGTAGTGGCCGGTGCCGCCGACGAGCCCGGAGCGGGCGGCGAGGATGTCCACGCCGGGGGCGGTGAGGTCGGGCTTGAGGGCGTTGTCGCCGTACCGGGGTCCGGCGGAGCTGAACCAGGCCGCCCGGTCGGCGGAGTCGACCGCGCCGACGGTGAGGGCGGCGTCGGCGGCGCCCGGTGAGCCGATGGAGGAGGGGGCACCGGTGTTGCCGGCGGCGACGACGAACAGCGCGCCGGTCTCCTTCGAGAGGGTGTTCACCGCCTGCGCCATGGGGTCGGTGCCGTCGCTCGGCTCCGTGGAGCCCAGGCTCATGGAGACGATCCGGGCGTGCACGTCCCGTGCCGCCCACTCCATCCCGGCGATGATCTGGGACTCGCTGCCCGAGCCCTGGTCGCTGAGCACCTTGCCGACGGCGAGGGTCGCGCCCGGCGCCACGCCCTTCTCCTTGCCGTCGGAGGCGGCGCCGCTGCCGCCGACGGTGGAGGTGACATGGGTGCCGTGGCCGTTGCGGTCGGCGGTCTCCTGCCCGTCGATGAAGCTCTTGGCGGTGCTCACCCGGTCCGTCAGGTCGGGGTGGCCGAGGTCGGCGCCGGTGTCCAGGACGGCCACGGTGACGCCCTTGCCGGTCAGCCCCGCGTCCCAGCCCGCCGCCGTGCCGATCTGGGCGTTGCTCTCGGCGAGTTCGGCCCGCACCCGCCCGTCGAGCCACACCTTGTCGATGCCGGGCGTCCGGGTGAACGACCGCCAGAAGGCGCGCCCCTTGCCGGCCTCCACGGCGGCGCCGCGCAGGCTGGGCAGCGCGCGGGTCCGCTCGGCACCGGCCGGGGTCGCGGCCCGCGCGCTCTTGTCGTAGGTGACGATCAGCGGCAGGGCGTCGGTCTCGGCGTCGGTGAGTCCCTGCCGGATCAGCCCGCTGACGTCGAACAGCCGCCGGTCCAGGGTGCCGGCCCGCAGATACGGCAGCGCCTCGTCCGGTACGACGGTGAGGTGGCCGTCGCCGCGCTGCGTCCGTACGGCACCGGTGGCGCCCACGGGCCGCCGTACGGTGACCGTCTGTCTGCCGTGCCCGAGGTCGGTGACGGTCACCTTGTCGCCGGTGACGAGGGTGACGGTGGTGGTGCCGCTCGCGCCGGGGCCCTGGGGATGCGGCGCCGCGACCGCCGGGCCGGCCGGGAGCAGGGCGCTCACCAGCCCCGCAGCGAGCAGGGCGGCCCCGCGTCTGACTGGTCCTGTGCTCATCCACGCCTCTTCTCGTGTGTGGCGAGTCGTGTCGTCGAGTCGTGTGTGCCGAGTGCGTCGAGTGCTGGGACGAGTGTGATGTGCCGTTTCCGGCACGGGAGTTGACGGGTACTGACGGAAAAGCGCCCTGGCGGGTTTTCGCCAGTCTCAGAACACGTCCCGCCCCGCACCGCCGCATGTGTGACTCAGGCAGCACCGTCCGTACCATGGACGGTGGTCACTGGTCAGGTACGACGGGGAGCGAGCGTCACCGTGGACGAATGGGTGGAGTTCAGGACCGAGGACGGCGCGCTCGTCGTGGTGGAGGGTGCCGGCAGCACCCGGTCGGGGACCCGCCTCGTCTCGCGCGGCGACGGACCGGCGCAGGCCGCGCGCACCTTCGAGGGAGCGCTCGACGGCGTACGGGCGGCCGCGGCGGCCGCGCTGCGGGTCTTCCGGGACGGCAGCCTGCGCCCGGACGCGGTGGAGATCGAGTTCGGTGTGCGGCTGTCCGCGGAGGCCGGTGCCGTCATCGCGAAGGGATCGGCGGAGGGCCACCTGGTCGTCAAGCTCAGCTGGTCCCCCGGGCAGGCGCCGGACCAGGCCGCCCCGGGGCAGCACCCGCCGGCGCGCGCCGCGTCCGGGCAGCACGCGTCACCGCCGGCCCTGCCCGGCCAGGCCTCTCCCGACCGGACCGTGCCCGGCCCGGAGTCCGCCGACCGGTGAGGGGCAGCGCTGCCTGACAGGCCCCGATCGCCTGGGGCGACGCGGTGGGCGCCGGATTCCTGGTCCCGGCCGCCGGCTGCTCACCTGCGCCGGCGTCGTCAGGCGGAGCGACCGGGCAGCGCTGACCGTCGCCTTCCCGCACGCCAGGGCGCTGGGCGGGCTGACCGCGTCGGTCGTCGCGCACGGCGGCCGGACGGGCGAGGTCACCGACCCCGGCGATGTCGCCGTACTCGAACCGGACCGTGACGTCCGGCCCGCCCCGGCCGGATTCGCACCGCCCGACGCCGCGTCCACCGAGCCGTACCCAGCACGCCGGCCGGGTGCCAGGCCGTCTCCGGCCGGTTGATCGCCGGGGAGTGGCTGGAGCTGGTGGCGTGGCAGGGACACGGGCAGCCGCTCGTGGACGGGTTCGGCGGGGCGGCGGCGACGTTCCCGGACGGCAGGGTGGCGGGCATGGCCGAGGGCGGCAGCGAGGTCACGGTCTCCTCCCTCGAACCGCTGGTGGAGGCCATCCGCGCCCGCTGACCCCGTCGACACTCCGGGACGGCCGGAAAGTACGCCCGTTCAGCGGCGCCCCGCCCGGCCGCCCAGGAAAGGCGCCCGCGCCCGGCCCCGCGCAGGATGCCAGTGAGCCCGCCGGACAGGCGGGGCACCTCAAGGCCTGCGCACTCGGGAGGATCCGCCGTGACCGTCAGCCTGGAGCAGCTGCGCCGCTGTCACTTCGCCGTCGACCTGGGGGCGGCCCGCACCCGGGTGTATGTGAAGGGCTCCGGTCTGGTCGTGGACCAGCCCTCGGTCGCCGCCGTGAACACCCGTACCGGCGCGCTGATCGCCGTCGGCGAGTTCGCGGAGAAGATGACGGGGCGCACCCCGGACTACATCAGGGTCGTACGGCCCATCGCCGGAGGCACGGTGGTGGACATCGAGATGGCCCAGCGGATGCTGCGGCATCTGCTCGGCGACAAGATGCGCCGGGCGCTGCGCCGCAAGCCCCGGCTGCGGGCGGCGGCCTGTGCCCCGCACGACGCCGATCCGCTGGCCCAGCGCGCGACGATCGAGACGCTGGTCGGGCTGGGGGCCAGGCGGGTGGAGCTGGTCGACACGCTGATCGCCGCCGCCGTGGGGTGCGGGCTGCCGGTGGAGCGGCCCGAGGCCACCATGGTCATGGTGTGCGGGGCGGCGGCGACCCAGGTCGCGGTGCTCTCGCTGGGCTCCATCGTCACCGCCGAGCGGATCCCGGTGGGCGGCGAGGCCGTGGACCACGCGATCGTGCAGCATCTGCGGCACGAGCACGCGCTGATGCTGCCCAGTCAGGCGGTACGGCCGCTGCAACTGGCCCTGTCGGGCAACGGGCTGACCCCGCACGGTCCGGCGTCGACCGAGATCCACGGCCGGGACGTGGCGACGGGGCTGGCGCGCAGTGTGCGGGTGGACACCGCCGCCGTGCGCGACGCGATCCAGACCCCGCTGACGGCCGTCCTGGACGCCATCGGCAAGGTGCTGCGCGAGTGCCCGCCGGACCTGGTGGCCGACCTCGCCGACCGCGGGATCGTGATGGTCGGCGGCTCGGCGCTGCTGCCCGGGTTCGACCAGATGCTGCGGCAGGCCACCGGGATGCCGGTGCACATCGCCGAGCGGCCCGACGTGTGCGCGGCGCAGGGCCTGGGCGCCATGCTGGAGGGCCGGATCGAACCGCTGGTCCTGAACCCGCTCGCGGCGTGAGCCCGCTCGGCGGGCGGCCTCAGCGGCGCAGGTAGGAACGGATCGCCGTGCCCTCCGGGCCGGTGTGCGCGCGGACCAGGTCCGCCACCAGGTTGACCAGCAGCAGCCCGCGTCCGCCCCGCTGGTCGCGGGCCGCGGGGCGGCGGCCTGCCAGCGGGTCGGCGAGGCGGCCCTTGTCACGGACCTCGCACAGCACGTGTCCGCCCTCGGGCCACACCGTGAGGACACCCGTGCCGCCGCCGTGGATGACGCTGTTCGTGGTCAGTTCGGCGGTGATCAGCGCCAGGTTCTCCAGGCCCAGGCCGGTCAGGCCCAGCCGGGCGCCGTGGTCGGTGGCCAGATGCCGGACGGCGGACAGGGAGTCCTCGTCGAAGGAGACGCGCAGCACGTCGGGGCCGGCGTCGGGGGCGGGCGGCAGCGGCTCGTTGTAGCGGGCGACCACGCCGTCGGGGTCGTAGGCCGCGCTGGTCCGTTCGGCGCCGGAGCCGGCCGGGATGACGACCGGGTGGGTGGCGTGCGCGTCGGCGAGCACCCGCTCGTCCAGGCGGGTGGTGTCGTACGGGCACAGGATGGTGACCTCACGGCCCCGGAACGCCGCGTTGATCAGCGCCTCGTGCTGGGCGCAGGCCGGGTACTCGGCCGGGCTGCGGCCCGCCCAGATCGGCTCGCCGATGATCCGGACCCGGCGGCCGGGCGGCTGGGCGTCGGCGAAGGCGCGCAGCACACCGGGGATGATCCGGCCGGGGTTGCGTCCGGCCTCCCGCATGTCGAGGAAGCGTACGGCGGCGCCGTCGGCGCCCAGCTCGTCCTGGATCAGCCGCAGGTTCTCGCCGGGGACGGCGACCGCGACCGGCTCGCCGGCCGTCAGTGCCGCCCGGACGAACGGCACGGTGCCGGCGACGTACTCCCGCGCGTCGGCGTAGAACAGCGCGGGATGCACGAACGGGTCCACGGGTTCGGCGGTCGCGGTCATGACGTCCACACCTCGATCCCCGGCAGACCGGGCCACAGCAGGTCCAGTATCCGTGGCAGGGCGTCCGGAGGCCGGTCCAGCACCAGACGCCGCTGCCCGCCGAGGTTCCGGGCGGCGTCCGCCAGTGCGCCGGCGCCCGCGACGTCGACGAATGTCAGCGCGGAAAGCTCCAAGTGATACACGTCCTCGCCCTCGCGAACGGCCCGCTCCAGCGCGCGCTCCCAGATGCCGCGCGTGCGCAGGCTCACCTCGCCCGCCGCCCGGAATCCGGTCCGCCCGGGCAACGGGGACACGTCGAGCCGCGGCGCCGCGGGCGTCGGCCCCGCCGGCCTCGGCACGACGGCCGGTCGGGGCCGCGCCGGTTCAGCTGCGTTCACGCCGTCTCCCAGCCGCACGAATACATGAGTGCCCAGTATGCGCCTTGGCTCCCCCGGATGGTGTGTAGGCCCCTTCGCCGGGGGCAGGCGAACGGTGAGCGACCGACGGCGGAGCGAGACGAGAGAGATGATTTCAGCTGCACGCGCACCGCACACCGGGCGGCTGGACGCCCTGGCCGTCGACGGCAGTACAGAGGGCGACCGGGTGCTGCTGACCGTGCGCGGCGAGCTGGTCCGTGGGTGTGCGCAGCCCCTCACCAGGGCGCTGGCGGCTCTGCCGGCGGGCGTGGCCGGGGTCGACCTGGACGCGTCCGGGGTGACCTTCCTGGACACGGCGGGGCTGGCGGCCCTGGACACGCTGAGCGAGTACGGCCACCGGCGCCAGGTGCCGGTACGGACCACCGGCTGGCGGGGGCAGCCACGCCGGGTGCTGGAACTGGCCGGTCTGGACCCCGTGGACCCGCTGGGCGCCGTCCTGCCGGCGGGGCTTTTCGCCCGTACGGCCTCGGCGGTGGCCCGTGAGCACGCCGAGCAGACCGAGCAACTGAACCTGCTGCGTCTGGAGATCGGGCAGCTGCGCCGTGCCATGGACTCCCGCCCGGTGATCGACCAGGCCCGGGGCGTCCTGATGGCGGCGCACGCGTGCACCCCGGACCAGGCGTGGGAGATCCTGCGGGAGGCGTCCCAGCGGTCCAACACCAAGCTGCGGCACGTGGCGTCGGCGGTCACGGCGAGCGCGGCGCCGGACGGCCCGGCCCCGCCGGAGCCGCTGCGGACGGCTCTGGCCGCCGCGGTCCGCCGGGCCGGTACGGCGGTCAGTACGGCAGGACGCGCCCCGAGGGAGTCCTGCGGTCGATCTCCTGCCCGCGCGGCGCGGCGGGCCGCCGGCTGACACGTACCCGGATCCGACGGTCCATGACGCCCTCCTCCTGCCGGCACCGCCCGGCTGCACACCGGTAGGAGGTGCGTGCCCAGGACCAGACCGGTTCAAGCCTGGACCGCCTCAAGTCGTCTGGTGGGCCGGGTGGTTGACCCGGACCGGCTAGCGGGTGAGGTAGCGGGCGAGGAGCGGGTCGATGCGGTCCAGTATGGCCGCCGGACCCGGCCCGTCCATGCCCGGTCCGGATCCGGCGGCCGGTGCGGTTCAGAGCACGACGTCCACGTCGTAGGCCCGCAGCCACGCGTCGAGTTGGAGGGTGGTCTCCAGGGCGGCCCGGCTCATGCCCTGTTCCAGCGCCGCGGCTCCGTCCCGCCGTACCCGCGTCTTGAGGCCGGGCTCGAAGAAGGGGTCGAGCGGGCCGGTGCCGGCGCGGACGAGGTCGGCGAGGCGCTCGCGCAGGGTCCGGTTGTAGGCCTCGGCCCGGATGGAGGGGTAGGGCGTCTTGACGCGCTGGGCGACGGCCGTGGGCAGCAGGTCCTTCATGGCCGCGCGCAGCAGGCTCTTCTCCCGGCCGTCGAAACTCTTCATCGCCCAGGGGACGTTGAAGGTGTACTCGACCAGCCGGTGGTCGGCGAAGGGCACGCGGACCTCCAGTCCGCAGGCCATGCTCATGCGGTCCTTGCGGTCGAAGAGGACCTGGGCGTGGCGGGTGAGGGCGAGGTAGGTGACCTCGCGGTAGCGGGCCTCGGCGGGGTCGTCCAGGTGCCGGCGGGCGTCGATCTCGGCGACGGCGGCGCTGTGGCAGTCGCGTTCGTAGGTGTCGAGGTCGAGCTTGGCGAGCAGGTCGGGGGTGAAGACGACGTCGTTGCCCTGGTAGTTGTGGCGGCCTTCGTGGACCCAGGGGAACGTGGTGGAGAAGACCGCGTCGGGGTCGCGCTGCCAGCGGTAGCCGCCGAACACCTCGTCGCCGCACTCGCCGGACAGGGCGACGGTGGAGTGCTGCCGGACGATGCCGAACAGCAGGTGCAGGGAGGCGTGTTCGTCGCCCTTGGCGAGGGGCAGGTCGTAGGCGCGCAGGACGGAGGCGCGCAGTGCCGGGTCGAGCAGGTCGGGGGCCTTGAGCGGGAGTTCGCTGTGGTCGGAGCCGACGTGTTCGGCGAGCAGACGGGCGTAGACGTGGTCCTCGTTGGCGTCGGGGCCGGCGGTGCCGTCGAGGTCGGGGTCGCTGACCGAGCAGGAACGGATGCGGCCCAGCCCCTTGGTGCGGGTGGCGTGCGCGGCGAGCGCGGTGAGCGAGCTGGAGTCGAGGCCGCCGGACAGCAGGGTGCACAGGGGGACGTCGGAGACCATCTGCTGGTCCACGGTGGACGCGAGGAGTTCCCGCACGGTGCGGATGGTGTCGTCCAGGGAGTCGGTGTGCTCGGCGACCCGGAGCTGCCAGTAGCGTTCCTCGGTGAGGCCGGTGCGGTTCACGCGGACCAGGCAGCCGGCCGGGACCTCGCGCATGCCGCGGAAGACCGCGTGTCCGGGCACCTTGGCCACGGACAGGATGTCCCGCAGGCCGTCGGCGTCGAGCACGGGCCGGAACGCCGGGTGGGCGAGGATGGCCTTGGGTTCGGAGCCGAAGAGAACGCCCGTGGGGGTCGGCGCGTAGTAGAGCGGTTTGACGCCCATGCGGTCGCGGACGAGCAGGAGTTCGTCGCGGTCGCGGTCCCAGATCGCGAAGGCGTAGATGCCTTCGAGCCGGTCGGCGAACGCGGGGCCCCACTCCAGGTAGGCGCGCAGGACGACCTCGGTGTCGCTACGGGTGGTGAAGCGGTGGCCGAGGCCGGTCAGCTGGGTGCGCAGTTCCTGGAAGTTGTACGTCTCACCGCTGTAGGTGAGCGTGGCGCGGGCGCCGGGGCCCTCGTCGGCGGCCATGGGCTGGCAGCCGCCTTCGAGGTCGATGACGGACAGCCGCCGGTGGCCGAGGGCGACGTGGCCGTCGCTCCAGACCCCTTCCGCGTCGGGGCCGCGCCGGGCCATCGTGTCCGTCATGGCGCGCGCGATGTCGTGGTCGACGGGGCGGGCGTAGTCGACCCACCCGGCGATACCGCACATGGAAGCACTCCTGGGGTGTGAGAACGGGAGATGGCGGGGCCGTCGGTCAGAGGCGTTCGACGTGCGGCTGCGGGCGGGCGGCGCCGCGCGTGTCGAGGAGCAGCGGGGCGCGCCGCTGGATCTCGTCCAGGTCGAACACCCGGTGCCGCTGGAGGAGGATGGCGAGGTCGGCGGTCTCCAGGGCGGCCGGCAGGTCGGCGGCGGACGGGACGGCCGTACCGTCGACGGACCACTCGGGCACGTACGGGTCGTGGTAGGAGACGTCGGCGCCGCGGGCCCGGAGCCGTTTGGCGACGTCGCGGGCGGAGGTCTCCCGCTGGTCGGCGATGTCCGCCTTGTACGTGACGCCGAGCAGCAGGACGCGGGCGCCGGTGAGGGTCTTGCCGGCCCGGTCCAGGAGGTGCTGGGCGCGTTCCACGACGTAGCGCGGCATGCGCGTGTTGATCTCCTGGGCGAGTTCGACCATGCGGAAGGGGTAGCCGAGCGTACGGACCTTGTGGGCGAGGTAGTTGGGGTCGATCGGGATGCAGTGGCCGCCGACGCCGGGGCCGGGCCGGAACGCCTGGTAGCCGAAGGGCTTGGTGGCGGCGCAGGAGATGGCGTCCCACAGGTCGATGCCGAGTTCGTTGCAGAAGATGGCCATCTCGTTGACCAGCGCGATGTTGACGTGCCGGTAGGTGTTCTCGATGAGCTTGGCCATCTCGGCCTCGCGGGTGCCGGTGGCCTGGACGACGGTGTCCACGATCTTGCCGTAGAAGGCCGCGGCGGCGGCGGCGCAGGCGGGGGTGTGGCCGCCGACGACCTTGGGGGTGTTGCGGATGCCGTAGACCTGGTTGCCGGGGTCGACGCGTTCCGGTGAGAAGGCGAGGTGGAAGTCGCGGCCGGCGGTGAGTCCGGAGCGTTCGAGGAGGGGACGGACGACCTCGTCGGTGGTGCCGGGGTAGGTGGTCGACTCCAGGACGACGAGGGTCCCGGGCCGCAGGTGGCGGCTGATCGCCGCGCAGGCGCTCTCGACCATGGTCAGGTCGGGTCCACCGTGCGCGGACAGCGGGGTGGGGACGCAGATCACGACGGTGTCCGTGCCGGCGACGGCACTTTCGTCGGTGGTCGCGGTGAAGCCCTGGGCACGGACGCCGGCGACGGCGGCGTCGTCGATGTCGTCGACGTGCGAGACACCGGCGTTGAGCCGGGCGACGATCTCGGCGTTGTTGTCGAGGCCGACGACGGTCATCCCGGAGCGGGTGGCTTCCACGGCGAGGGGCAGGCCCACGTATCCGAGGCCTATGACGACAAGGTCACTGCGCACAACGGTCCCTTTCGGATGGGAGGGTGCGGAAGGAGAGGGAGGGGGTCAGTCGCCGCGGGCGCGGACGGCGAGCAGGGCGACCAGCAGGGTCGGCAGGAGCAGCAGCGCGAACGCCGTGCGGTAGCCGTCGAGCGGGCCGGCGCCGGCGGCCAGGCAGGCGTTGAGGACTGCGGAGGCCAGGGCGAGGACGACGACCTGGCCGAGGTTCATGTTGGTCTGCATGGCGCTGGTGGTGTGGCCCTGCCGGTGCGGCTCGCTGTGCTTCAGGGAGAGCACGGTGACGCAGGGGTCGAGCAGCCCCATGCCGATGGCGGACAGCGGCATCGCGGCGGCGGCCGTGACCGCGGGCAGGCCGCCGGAGCAGCCGGCCACCGCGAGGGCGACGGAGGCCGTCATGATGAGGGCGCCCACGGTGACGAGGCGGTGCCGGGCGACGTGCTGGAGCGCCTTGCCCTGTACCCAGGAGGCGCCGGCCCACAGCACCGCGGAGGCGGTGAACGCCACACCGACCACGACGGCGGCGACCCGCCGTTCGGTGATCAGCATCAGCGGCACCAGCGCCTCGACGGTGAAGTACGTGCCGGAGGTCAGGCCGCGCAGCAGCACCGCGGTCGGCAGGCCCCGGGCGCTGCGCCAGGTCCCGCGCGGCAGGAGCCGGGGTGCGAAGACGACGAGGAGGACGAGGCCGGCGGCGACGAACGCGAGGTGGCGCGGGTCCCAGTCGGAGACGCCGTACTGGCCGAGCGCCGCGCCGAGGCTGAGCATGGCCGCGACCAGCAGCGGGGGGCGGGCGGCCCGTTCCGCCGCGGGGGGTACGCCGGCCGGGTCGCCGTCCGCGGGTCTGCCCAGGACGACGACGAGGGCGACGGCGGGCAGCGCCGTCAGGGCGGCGAGGCCGTAGAACACCGCGCGCCAGGACCACCACTGGACGACCACACCGGCGAGCGGCGGCCCGAGCAGCGACGGGATGACCCAGCTGGCGCTCATCATGGCGAGCATCCGGGGCCGCAGCTGCTCGGGGTAGGCCTGGCCGATGGCGGTGGTCACCGACACCGCGACCATGCCGGCGGCCAGGCCGTCCACGAACCGGCCGGCGGCGAGCTGCCAGACGGACCCGCTGGACGCGGACACCAGCAGGGTGAGCACCGACAGGACCATGCCGAGCGCCAGGGGCCGCCGGGCGCCCGCCCGGTCCGCCCAGTGCCCGCCCAGCACCCCGCCGAACAGGCTGGCGGCGACGAAGCAGCCCGCCACCAAGGGGAACAGGGACACGCCGTCCAGTTCCCGGGCCGCCGTCGGCAGGGTGGGCACCACGGCGAGCGCGGCGAACCCGGTCAGGAACATCACCACGGCGAACGTCACGGTGGCGGCGAGGTACGGCGGCGAGAAGATCCCGCCCTCCGCGCCGCCGCCCGTCCCGGGCACCGCCTGCTTCTCCGCCTTCTCCGCCATCGTCAGGCCCGCCGTACGCCGGTGCCGTCGCCGGGGGCCGGGGTCCACGACAGCCCGGCGAGGTCGTCGTGGGTGTCGCAGGCCAGCCACTGGGCCTGCGCCCGGGCGCCGTTGCGGACCGGTGCCGCGGGGCGCCAGCCGGTCTCGGAGGTGATCAGGGCGGTGGACATGAGCGGGGTGTGCGGTGCGGGGGCGTCCGCCCACTCCCAGGGGGTGCGGCGGGCCGTCTCCGCGGCCAGTTCGGCGAACGCGGTCTCGTCGTAGCCGGCGGACGCGACGTTGCAGACCTCGGGCCCGGCCGGGCGGGCGAGGAGCGCGGCGAGCGCGCCGGCCATGTCGCGGTAGTCCACGATCTGGTGCCGGCGGCCCTCCACCAGGGTCATGGGGCGCCGGGTCCAGGCCCGCAGCATCCAGTCGGCGAGGACCCCGTTCAGCGGGGCGTGCGGGCCGACCGGCTCGGCGAACCGCACGATCTGCACGGGCGTACCGGTCTTCCGGCCCCAGGCCCGGCACTGCTCCTCCGCGTCCCACCACAGCCGGGCCTCGGCGTCCTCGGGCCGTTCGCGGACGGAGTCCTCGGTACGGTCCTCGGCGGCGCCGCCCCGGTAGACGGCGGCCGAACTCGCGTGCACCAGCCGCCGCGCACC
Source organism: Streptomyces sp. NPDC052721 (assembly GCF_040678315.1). NCBI lineage: Bacteria > Bacillati > Actinomycetota > Actinomycetes > Kitasatosporales > Streptomycetaceae > Streptomyces > Streptomyces sp. NPDC052721. Next base: position 151,857 of record NZ_JBFATL010000005.1, read on the forward strand.
GAGCTTCTCGGCGTCGGCGAACAGGTCCGCCAGCGGATACCCGGTGTCGTGCGGGATGCCGAGGTGGATCACGGCGTCCGGTGCCCCGGGCACCGCGTGCGCGGCCGGGTCGAGCCGCTCGGCGTGTACGGCGGTGCGGCCCGCGTCGGTCAGCAGCCGCGCCAGCTGGGCACCGAAGGCGGGGTCGCCGCCGGTGACGACGACGCCGGGCGCGGGGGCGGGGCGGGGGGTGCCGGCGGTGGCGCGGTGGGCGGCCCGGCCGGCGTCGAGGGCGGCGAGGGCGAGGTCGCGGACGAGCGGGATCATCGGCACGAGTTCGGCGCCGGTGTACTCCTCGCACAGGCCGCCGGGGCCGAGGGAGTCCATCACCGCCGCCGCCACGGCGGGCTCCGGGTCACGGTCCGTCAGGCCGGCGACCGCGACGCCCGTCGCGAAGGCGGTGAGCCACACCTGCCGGCACACGGTGTCGGGCAGGTCGGGCCGGTCCGCCGCGGCGAAGCCGTCCTCGCACGTGTCGAGCAGGCCGATGCGCCGCAGATAGCGATCGGTGTCCAGGTATTCCCAGCGGTCCTCCTGCCGTACCGCGCATTTCGACTCGCCGTACTGGTAGAAGGGCACCACGGAGAATGCGGCGCACTCGTCGTGTTCGGGGGAGAATTCCGCCCGGTCGGTGAAGAATGTGGCACGGCGCCATCCGTGGGTGCTGTTTCCGGCGATGCTCGGCACGTCGTCGTGGTCGACCGTACTGGGCACGGCGATCCGCACCGGAACGTCCAGCGCCTTGAGATACCGCTGGATCACCACGTCGTACGGCCAGCCATTGCCGTGTTCCGCCGCGAATCGCTCGTATCCGCGGGCGACGTCGGCGGGCAGCATCAGCGCCAGTGACGGCACGTGTTCGTCGATTGCATAGGCCCATTGCGCACCCGTGAGGGCCCCGAGGCGTACGACACCGCTGTTTCTGCCTTCCCAGCCCTCGTAAAAGGCGACGGCCTCGCCGGGAACGGCGGCGGCGACCTTTTCGGCACAGGGGAAGAAGTCCTCGGCGACGAGGACGTCGTCCTGGAAGACCACGTGGTGGGTGGCGTCCGCACCGACACAGCTCCAGGACGGGTTCGCGGTGCGCAGCGCGGTGGGCGGGCCGGAGGGGTCCGGGTCGGTGACGACGCGGACGCGGCCCCGCGGGTCCTTCGCCGCGATGGCCTCGGCCGCCGCGCGGCGTCGCGGGTGGGTCATGACGGCACCCGTCAGAATGACAGCGTTCACGGCTTTCCCATCTGACTGTCGGGGCCGGGCCGGTGGTGGCCGGCCCGGCGGTGGCGGGGGTGGTGCCGGGCGGTCAGTCCTCGACGGCGCCCGGGTTGCGGACCTGCCGTACGTTCTCGTTGAGTCCGTGGTCCGCGCCCTGCGCCCGTTCGTGCCGGATCATCGCGGCGGGGCGGTAGTTGAGGATGTACGCGCGGCGCGTGCCGTCCGTGGTGTTGCCCCGGGAGTAGTGCAGCGTGAAGCCGGAGTGGGCCACTGCTTCCCCCGCCCGCAGTGGCACCGCGGTGGCTCCCGGCTCGTCCTCGGAGCAGTCGCACTCGATGTTCTTGCCGTCGCTGGTGGGCCGGTGCGGGCGCAGCGGCTGTTCGTGCGAGCCGCGCACGTACCACATGCAGCCGTTGTCGACCTCGGCGTCGTCCAGCGCCACCCAGATGGAGACCGCCCGGTGGTCGGGCATGTCGATCCAGTAGGCCGCGTCCTGGTGCCAGGGCGTGGGGACGGCGGTGTGCGGAGCCTTGTGGATCATCATGTCGAAGTCGAGTTCCGCGTCGGCGCCGATGAGTTCCCGGGCGACGGCGAGTGCCTTGTGGTGCAGGGGGAGTTCCCGCAGCGGCGGGTGGAGGGCCGACGGCCACATGATCTGCGTGATGTTCTCGCGTACGCCGTCCTTGCGCGGGAGGTGGGAACCGAGATCGGACCGCTTGTCACCCGATTCGATGTCACCGCTGAGGAAACGGTCGTAGATGTCCCGGTAAACAGAGAGTTCACCGGGGGAAACGAGTTTTCCGACGGTGGCGAATCCGTCGGCCGCGAACTTCTGCGCAAGGTCGGAAAGCACCTGCGTCGTCAAGACAAACATCCCCTTCGCCCCTTCTCCCAGCAGCCTGAGAGCACAGCGCACCCCGAGAAGGGGGATCGTCGAATGGAAAGCCCAGCGAGCCTTCGAAGCTGGTCTGGACCATTGATCAAGACGGGACGGAAATCTACGGGGCGGCACACCGCAAGGTCAACAGTGATCAGAAAATTGGTCCAGACCTATAGCCCGTGGATGATCAAGCCGCTACGGTGTGCCGGGCCGCGCCACCGGGCGCGGACAGCGGTCAGCGCAGCAAGGAGGAGACAGGCGTGACGAGCACGGCCGGCACACTCCGCGTCGAGGCGGCGGTGCGCCGCAACCCCTACACGTACATGCTCACCGACGGGGAACTGACCGCCCTGCTGGCGGACCTCGGCCGCCGCCGGGCCGAGAGCATCCTGCGCAACCACACCGCCCCCGAGGGCAAGGCGCCGCGCGGCCCCTACCCGCGCCCCGCGATGGGCTTCGTCGTCCTCGACCCGACGGCGGAGGCGGGCACCGCACCCGCCGACGCGGTCCTGGGCGCGATCACGGTCGGGGACGAGGCGCGCCGCTTCCTCCCCAAGGCCGCGGCCAAGGCAGCCGCCCACCGGCGCCTCGGGGGCAACAACGGCACCTCCGTGCACACCGATCCGCACCTGCTCGGCACCGGCGCCTTCCGCTACGGCCACTCGGCCGAGGTGCGCGGGCTGATCGTCGCCGCCAGCTCCCAGACCACCGACCAGGACCTCTACGAAGCCTCCCGGCTGGCCGCCGAACTCGTCGAGGAACTCGGCGTCCGCCACCGCGCCCACGAGTGGAACCAGGGCGAGACCGACTGGCTCACCGGCACCGGGGAACCGCCACAGGTGTACGCGCAGATGGTCGCCTGGTTCCCCGAACCGTCCGCGTAAGGCCCGGCCGGAAAAGGAAGTTCAGGCCCCTGGCCGTCCCGCGATCCCGGCCTGCGCCGGTGAACGGTGACCGCCGCCTCGACGTGGCGGCCACCCTTCTTCACCCCCCACAGGTCGCATCGATTCTGCGCCCGCGGGGTCCGGTGGGGCGGGTGGGACTCGAACCCACGGCCGACGGATTATGAGTCCGCTGCTCTAACCGGCTGAGCTACCGCCCCATAGCGGCGTGTCGCGTACAAGTGTGCGCGCCGTCTGCCGCAGCATAGCCGCTCATACGATCTCCTGCCTCGGATGGTCGGCTTCCGAGCTGCTCATGACCTCGAGGACAGCGCCGCAGGCCGCGGCGGTTCCCGGGGACATGAAAAAGGACCCCGGAGGGGTCCTCGTTCAGCGCTCCCCCGACTGGACTCGAACCAGTAACCTGCCGGTTAACAGCCGGCTGCTCTGCCAATTGAGCTACGGAGGACCGAAGCTCCCCCGACTGGACTCGAACCAGTAACCTGCCGGTTAACAGCCGGCTGCTCTGCCAATTGAGCTACGGAGGATCGCCTCGTTGCATCGAACGTACCTACCTGGGTATTCGCCAGGGGGCGGGCGCTCGCTGCGACACATACATTAGCGCAAGCAGGGGGGTGCTCCGCCAATCGGTACCCTCGGCGCCAGCGCGGCACCAGAAACCTACGCACGGGAAGGGTGGCAGCCATGCGCTACCGGCTCACGTTCCTCGCCGGACTGGCCCTCGGTTACGTACTCGGCACGAGGGCCGGTCGTGAGCGCTACGAGCAGCTGAAGAAGTCGGCCCGGCAGATCGCGCAGAACCCCGCGGTGCGCAACACCGCGGAGACGGCCGCCCAGCAGGGCCGTGTCTACGCCGGCCGGGCCTTCCACACGGTCAGCGACAAGGTCGGCGACCGGGTCCCGGAGTCCGTGGCCCACCGAGTCCGCTCCCTGCGCGACCGCAACGCCCACGGCAGGACCGAGGACGACTGGGGCACGAGCAACACGTAAGGGCCACTCCTCCCCATGCGGCAAAATTCTCCGCATGGGGATAGTCGCCGGCTTGGACAGCTCACCGGACTTCACACGCATCGTGGTCTGCGACACGGACACCGGTGCCGTACTACGGCAGGGGTACGCCCCGCACCCGGTCGAGGGCCGGCCCAGCGACATCGACCCGCAGGCCTGGCTGCTCTCGCTCGGTGAGGCCGCCGGCGGCGGCCTGCTGGAGGGCGTGCAGGCCATCGGCGTGTCGGCCCAGCAGAACGCGGTGATCCCGCTGGACGCCCAGGGCAACACCGTCCGCCCCGCGATGGTCGGCAGTGACAAGCGCGCCCAGGTCGCGGCGGCCGATCTCGTGGACGCGCTCGGCGGCCGGGAGGCCTGGGCGCAGGCGGTCGGCTGCGTCCCGCAGGCGGCCCAGCCCGTCACCAAGCTGCGCTGGCTCGCGAAGAACGAGCCCGAGAACGCGCTGCGGACGGCCGCCCTGCTCCAGGCCCACGACTGGCTGGTGTGGCAGCTGCTCGGGCGGCCCGTGCGGCGGACCACCGACCGCGGCGGGGCCTCCGGCACCGGGTACTGGTCGGCGGCCACCGGCGCCTACCGGCCCGACCTGGTCGAGCTGGCCCTCGGTCACCAGGCGATGCTGCCGGAGGTGATCGGCCCGTCCGACGCGGCCGGTACGACCCCGGAGGGCCTGCTGATCTCCGCCGGCACCGGGGAGACCATGGCCGCCGCGTTCGGGCTCGGGATCGGGCTGGGGGACGCGGTCGTGTCCCTCGGGGCCTCCGGCTCGGTGATGGCCGTGCACCCGGAGGCGCTCACCGACCAGTCCGGGATGATCACCTCCCTCGCCGACGCCACCGGCATGCACCTGCCGGTGGTCACCACCCTGAACGCCGTCCGCGTCCTGCGCGGCGCCGCCGAGCTGCTCGGTCTGCCGGATCTGGAGAGCCTGTCCGAGCTGGCGATGAAGTCCACGCCGGGCGCGCACGGGCTGGTGCTGCTGCCGTATCTGGAGGGTGAGCGGACGCCGAACCTGCCGCACACCGCGGGGACCCTCGCGGGACTGCGGCGTGAGTCGATGAAGCCGCAGCATCTGGCGCGGGCCGCGTTCGAGGGCATGCTGTGCGGCCTCGCCGACGCGCTGGACGTGCTGCGCGGGCGGGGTGTGGACGTGCGCCGGATCTTCCTGCTCGGACCGGCCGCCGAGCTGCCCGCCGTGCAGGCCTCGGCGCCCTCGCTGTTCGGCACGCAGGTCGTCGTACCGCAGCCCGCGGACTACACGGCGATCGGCGCGGCCCGGCAGGCGGCCTGGGCGCTCGGTGTGTCGCAGGGCACACTCGATCCGCGCACCCCGCCGGCCTGGCAGGGCGCGGCGGCCCAGGTGCTGGAGCCCGGCGAGGAGCTGGCCGTCGGGCAGGCGGTGCGGCAGCAGTTCACGGCGGTGCGGGAGCAGACCCATCCGGGGGCGTTCCGTGCCTGAAGACCGGCGGACCGATAAACAGTTGAGGTAACGCCGGTGGAGTGTCCGACGATAGGGGCCAAGGGCAACCGACCAAGCCCCTGTCGCCGACTCCGAGAGACGTAGCGTGCTCATACGACTTCTGCGGACCTGTCTCAGGCCCTACAAGAAACCCATCGCTCTGCTGGTGGTGCTGCAGTTCCTGCAGACCTGCGCCACCCTCTACCTGCCCACTCTGAACGCCGACATCATCGACAACGGTGTCGTGAAGGGTGACACCGGTTACATCCTGTCCTTCGGTGCCCTGATGATCGGCATCTCTGTGGTGCAGGTGGTGTGCAACATCGGTGCCGTGTACTACGGCGCCCGGACCGCCTCCGCCCTCGGCCGGGATGTGCGCGGTGCCGTCTTCGACCGGGTGCAGTCCTTCTCCGCGCGTGAGGTGGGTCACTTCGGGGCGCCCTCGCTCATCACCCGTACGACGAACGACGTGCAGCAGGTCCAGATGCTGGCCCTGATGACGTTCACCCTGATGGTCTCGGCACCCATCATGTGCGTGGGCGGCATCGTGCTGGCCCTCGGTCTGGACGTGCCGCTGTCCGGGGTACTGGTCGCGGTGGTACCGGTGCTCGGCATCTCCGTGACGCTCATCGTGCGCCGGCTGCGCCCGCTGTTCCGCGCGATGCAGGTCCGGCTGGACACGGTGAACCGGGTGCTGCGCGAGCAGATCACCGGCAACCGGGTGATCCGCGCCTTCGTCCGCGACGAGTACGAGCAGGGCCGGTTCGGGAAGGCCAACGGCGAGCTGACGGACATGCAGCTGGCCACCGGCCGGCTGCTCGCCCTGATGTTCCCGATCGTCATGACGGTGGTGAACCTGTCGTCCATCGCGGTCGTGTGGTTCGGCGCCCACAGGATCGACAGCGGCGGGATGGCCATCGGTGACCTCACCGCGTTCCTCGCCTATCTGATGCAGATCGTCATGTCCGTGATGATGGCCACCTTCATGTTCATGATGGTGCCGCGCGCGGAGGTGTGCGCCGAGCGCATCCAGGAGGTCCTGGAGACCGATTCCAGCGTCGTACCGCCGACCGCCCCCGTCACCGAGCTGCGGGCGCACGGGCACCTGGAGATCCGGGGCGCGGGCTTCCGCTACCCGGGTGCCGAGGAGCCGGTGCTCAGGTCCATCGACCTGGTGGCCCGGCCGGGGCGGACGACCGCCGTGATCGGCTCCACCGGCAGCGGCAAGTCGACCCTGCTGGGTCTCGTCCCCCGGCTGTTCGACGCCACCGAGGGCGAGGTCCTGGTGAACGGCGTGGACGTCCGCGAGGTCGAGCCGCACCTGCTCGCCCGGACGGTCGGACTGGTGCCGCAGAAGCCGTACCTGTTCGCGGGTACGGTCGCGACCAACCTGCGGTACGGCAATCCGGACGCCACGGACGAGGAGTTGTGGCACGCGCTGCAGGTGGCGCAGGCCGAGGACTTCGTGCGGAACCTGGAGGGCGGCCTGGACGCGCCGATCGCACAGGGCGGCACCAACGTCTCCGGTGGCCAGCGGCAGCGGCTCGCCATCGCCCGCACGCTGGTGCAGCGCCCGGAGATCTACCTCTTCGACGACTCCTTCTCCGCCCTGGACTACGCCACGGACGCGGCCCTGCGCGCCGCGCTCGCCCGGGAGACCGCCGAGGCGACCGTCGTGATCGTCGCCCAGCGGGTGGCGACCATCCGGGACGCCGACCGGATCATCGTGCTGGACGAGGGCCGGGTGGTGGGTTCCGGCCGGCACGCCGAGCTGATGGCATCCAACGAGACCTACCGGGAGATCGTGCTCTCCCAGCTGACGGAAGCGGAGGCCGCCTGATGGCCGGGCCCATGGGACGCATGATGGCCGGGGGCGGCCCCGACCAGCGCTCGATGGACTTCAAGGGGTCGGGCAAACGGCTCGTCGCCCAGTTCAGACCGGAACGCCTCACGATCTACGCCCTGCTGCTGTGCGTGGTCATCAGCGTGAGCCTGAGCGTGGTCGGCCCGAAGATCCTCGGCCGGGCCACCGACCTGGTGTTCGCGGGCATCGTCGGCCGGCGGTTCCCGGCCGGCGCCACCAAGGAGCAGGTCCTCGACTCCCTGCGCGAGCGTGGCCAGGGCCGCATCGCGGACGTGCTCAGGGGCACCGACTTCACGCCCGGCAAGGGCATCGACTTCGACGCCGTCGGGCACGTCCTGCTGCTCGCGCTCGGTGTTTTCCTGGTCGCCGGCCTGCTGATGGCGGTCGCGACGCGGCTGGTCAACCGGGCCGTGAACCGCACCATGTACCGGCTGCGCGAGGACGTGCAGGGAAAGCTGTCGCGGCTGCCGCTGTCGTACTTCGACAAACGCCAGCGCGGTGAGGTGCTGTCCCGGGCGACCAACGACATCGACAACATCGGGCAGACGCTCCAGCAGTCGATGGGCCAGCTGATCAACTCGGTGCTCACCATCGTCGGCGTGCTCGTGGTGATGTTCTGGGTCTCCTGGCTGCTGGCGCTGGTCGCGCTCGTCACCGTACCGCTGTCGTTCGTGGTCGCCACCCGGGTCGGCAAGCGGTCGCAGCCGCACTTCGTGCAGCAGTGGCGCTCCACCGGCAAACTGAACGCGCACATCGAGGAGATGTACACCGGGCACACCCTGGTGAAGGTGTTCGGGCGGCAGGAGGAGTCGGCGCAGCAGTTCGCCGAGCAGAACGAGGCGCTGTACCAGGCCGCGTTCAAGGCCCAGTTCCACAGCGGTGTCATGCAGCCGCTGATGATGTTCGTGTCGAACCTGAACTACGTGCTGGTGGCGGTCGTCGGCGGTCTGCGGGTCGCGTCCGGTGCCCTCTCCATCGGCGATGTGCAGGCCTTCATCCAGTACTCGCGGCAGTTCTCCATGCCGCTGACGCAGGTCGCGTCGATGGCGAACCTGGTGCAGTCGGGCGTCGCCTCGGCCGAGCGGATCTTCGAACTCCTGGACGCGGAGGAGCAGGAGGCGGATCCGGTGCCGGGTGAGCGGCCCGAGGAACTGCGCGGGCGGGTACGCCTGGAACATGTGTCGTTCCGGTACGACCCCGACAAGCCGCTGATCGAGGACCTGTCGCTCACGGTGGAGCCGGGCCACACGGTGGCGATCGTCGGCCCGACCGGCGCGGGCAAGACCACGCTGGTCAACCTGCTGATGCGGTTCTACGACGTCTCCGGCGGCCGGATCACCCTGGACGAGGTCGACATCCGGAAGATGACCAGGGACGAACTGCGGGCCGGGATCGGCATGGTGCTCCAGGACACCTGGCTGTTCGGCGGCACCATCGCGGAGAACATCGCGTACGGCGCCTCGCGCGAGGTCACGCGCGGGGAGATCGAGGAGGCGGCCCGGGCGGCCCACGCGGACCGCTTCATCCGCACCCTGCCCGACGGCTACGACACCGTGATCGACGACGAGGGCACGGGCGTCAGCGCCGGTGAGAAGCAGCTGATCACCATCGCGCGGGCGTTCCTGTCCGACCCGGTGATCCTGGTGCTGGACGAGGCGACGAGTTCCGTGGACACGCGGACGGAGGTGCTGATCCAGAAGGCCATGGCCAAGCTGGCGGCCGGCCGTACGTCGTTCGTGATCGCGCACCGGCTGTCGACCATCCGGGACGCGGACACGATCCTCGTGATGGAGAACGGGTCCATCGTCGAACAGGGCGCGCACGCGGAGCTGTTGGCGGCGGACGGGGCGTACGCCCGTCTGTACAAGGCCCAGTTCGCGCAGGCGGTGGCCGAGGTCGATTAGGCACGAGGGGGGCCGTCGCACGGTGGCGGCCCCTCAGTCCAGGTAGCCCCTCAGCTGGTCCGCGAACGCGTGGTCCCGGAGCTTGTTCAGGGTCTTGGACTCGATCTGCCGTATCCGTTCGCGGGTCACGCCGAAGATGCGGCCTATCTCCTCAAGGGTGCGCGGGCGGCCGTCGACCAGGCCGTACCGGAGCTGGACGACCTTCCGCTCGCGCTCCCCCAGCGTGGACAGCACCGCTTCCAGGTGCTCGCGCAGCAGCAGGAAGGCGGCGGACTCGACGGGGCTCGTCGCGTCGCCGTCCTCGATGAGGTCGCCGAGGGCGACGTCGTCCTCCTCGCCGACCGGGGCGTGCAGCGACACCGGCTCCTGGGCGAGCCGCAGCACCTCGCCGACGCGCTCGGGCGGCAGGTCCAGCTGGGCGCCGACCTCCTCCGCCGTCGGCTCGTAGCCGCGCTCCTGGAGCATCCGCCGCTGGACCCGCACGACCCGGTTGATCAGCTCCACGACATGGACCGGGACCCGGATGGTGCGGGCCTGGTCGGCGAGCGCCCGGGACATGGCCTGCCGGATCCACCAGGTGGCGTACGTGGAGAACTTGTAGCCGCGCGCGTAGTCGAACTTCTCCACGGCCCGGATGAGCCCGAGGTTGCCCTCCTGGACGAGGTCGAGCATGGTCAGGCCGCGGCCGACGTACCTCTTGGCCACGGACACGACGAGCCGCAGGTTCGCCTCGATGAGGCGGCGCTTGGCCATCCGGCCCATGACGACGAGCCGGTCCAGGTCCAGCGCGAGTTCGCTGTCCAGGTCGGGGGTGGTGCCGAGCTTCTCCTCCGCGAACAGGCCGGCCTCCACCCGGCGGGCCAGTTCCACCTCCTCGGCGGCGGTGAGCAGCGGGATGCGGCCGATCTCGCGCAGGTACTGGCGGAACAGGTCCGCGGAGGGCCCGCCGGATTCGACCCGGGCGACGGGCGGGATCTCGATCGGCTCGGCGGCCTCTTCGGTCTCCGCCGGCTCCGGGGGTTCCTCGGGATGCAGGGCGGCACGGCTCTGCGGGGGCACGGCCGCGAGCACGTCCGCCTCCGCGTCCGTCTCGTCCGCGGTGATGCCGGTGGCGCTGGTGCTGCTGTCGGTCTGGGTGAGGGTCTGGGTCTGCACGGGGGGCGACCTCCAGGATGATCGCTGCTGAAGGTGTGCGGCAGCGTGCGCTCCGAGGCTCGGGCACCGCCCCCAGTGTGGAGTACGACACAAGCCCGCCACGAGGGTCGTGCCGTGACTTTTTGCGTCCGGTCCGTCACCGGTCGGTTACTCGTCTCGTTGGACTATGCGATTGGCAACTGCGGGCCATTGGTCCGCGTGGATCTGGGGGAAGATGGAAGGCATGAGCGAGATGGAAGAGCTGCGGCGGCGTCTGGAGGCGCTGGAGGCGCGGGTGGACGAGGTCATGGCGGAGCACACCACGACCCGGAACCTGGCCGTGGGCTCCGACAGCGACGTCGCGGCTCTCCAGGTGCAGCGGCGCGCGGACATGCAGGTGATCCGGGCCCTGCGGGATACGCAGCTGGAGCACGGCAAGGTGCTGGAAGCACACACCAAGACCCTGGAGGAGCACGGCAAACTGCTCGGTGCCCTCGTGTCCGGTCAGGTGGCGATGATGGAACATCTCGGAACGCTCACCTCGCAGGTCGGAGCGATCACCGACCACCTCGGCGTCACCCCGCCCGAGCCGCCCCGCGAACAGGGCTAGCCCCCCTCACAGCGCCTCCGCGCCCCGCTCGCGCAACGCCTGGTCGTACTGCTGGAGGACCCAGAGTTCGTTCTGTACGGCGGCCAGCTGGGCCGGGTCGCCGGCGGTGGACAGGCGGGTCATCTGGGACTGGATGTCGCGGATGCGGCGTTCCACGGCGCGGCGGCGGATCTGGACGAGGACCGTGCCGGCGTACGTCTCGTCCACCGTGCGGCGCAGGATCGGCTCGACGGCCAGCTCCGTGACCATCGCGCGCACGGTGTCGTCGGGCGCGGCCTCGCGGACGCGGACCAGGTACTCCTGCGGGTCGGGTACGCCGTACTCGGCGCCGCCCGCCTCCGCGATGGCCTGGCGCACGGCGGCGTACGGCGGGGCGGTGAACTCGTCCACGCCGTAGGCGTCGAAGGCCGGGGAGACCAGTTCGGGGCGCTGCAGGGCGAGTTTGAGCAGTTCGCGTTCGGCGGCGAACACCGGGTTGCGCAGGGTCAGGGCCGGCCCGGAGTTCGCGGGGCTGGGCGCCTCGGTCCACTGGCGGTCGGCCGGGCGGCGCCGGTCCTGCTGCTGGGGGCCCTTGCCGTCGCGGGCCCAGCGGGCCAGCTGCGCCACCCGGCGGACCACGAACTGGGTGTCGAGGATGCCGAGCATGCCGGCCAGCTCGACGGCGACCTCGTGCTGGGCGCCGCTGTTCTTGATCCGGGCGACGATCGGCGCGGCCTCGTCCAGCGCCGCCGCGCGGCCCGCCGGGGTGTCCAGGTCGTAGCGGCTCACGATCTGACGGAGCGCGAACTCGAAGAGGGGCGTGCGCGGTTCGACCAGGTCCGCCACCGCCTCGTCGCCCTTGGCGAGGCGCAGGTCGCACGGGTCCATGCCGTCCGGCGCGACGGCGATGTACGTCTCGGCGGCGAACTTCTGGTCGTCCTCGAAGGCGCGCAGGGCGGCCTTCTGCCCGGCCGCGTCACCGTCGAAGGTGAAGATCACCCGGGCCGAGCCGTTGTCCATCAGCAGCCGGCGCAGGATCTTGATGTGCTCGCCGCCGAAGGCCGTACCGCAGGTCGCGATGGCCGTCGTGACGCCGGCGAGGTGGCAGGCCATGACGTCGGTGTAGCCCTCGACCACCACCGCTCGGCTGCTCTTCGCGATCTCCTTCTTCGCCAGGTCGATGCCGTACAGCACCTGGCTCTTGCGGTAGATCGCCGTGTCGGGGGTGTTGAGGTACTTCGGGCCGGTGTCGGCCTCGTACAGCTTGCGGGCGCCGAAGCCGACGACGTCGCCGCCGATGTCCCGGATCGGCCACATCAGCCGGCCCCGGAACCGGTCGATGGGGCCCCGGCGGCCCTCCTGGGCCAGGCCGGAGAGGATCAGTTCCTTGTCGGTGAAGCCCTTGCCGCGCAGATAGCGGGTCAGGTGGTCCCAGCCCTGGGGGCTGTAGCCGACGCCGAAGTGGACGGCGGCGGCCTGGTCGAAGCCGCGCTCGGCGAGGAAGATCCGGCCGGTCTCGGCCTCGGGGCTGGTGGCGAGCTGCTCGGCGTACCACTGGGCGGCGATCTTGTGGGCCTCGACCAGGCGGATGCGCTCACCGCGCTGGTGGGCCGGGTTGTACCCGCCCTCCTCGTACCGCAGCGTGATGCCGGCCTGCGCGGCCAGCCGCTCCACCGCCTCCGAGAAGGAGAGGTGGTCCACCTTCATCACGAAGGTGATGGTGTCGCCGCCCTCCTGGCAGCCGAAGCAGTGGAAGAGACCCTTGCTGGGGCTGACCTGGAAGGACGGCGACTTCTCGTCATGGAACGGGCACAGACCCTTGAGGTTGCCGCCGCCCGCGTTGCGCAGCTGGAGGTACTCGGAGACCACGGCGTCGATCGGGACCGCGTCCCGTACCGCCTTCACGTCCTCGTCGTTGATCCGTCCTGCCACGCGTGAATTCTACGGGGGTGCGGTGACAGTCCCGGTGCTCGCGGAGGTCATGAGGTGAGGCTGTCGAGGGGGACGTGCGGGTCCGAGAGCGCCTCGGTGTTCACCTGGGCCCGGGAACGGATCAGCTTCTGGATCGGCTCTGTGACATCCCACACGTTCACGTTCATCCCGGCCAGCACACGGCCCTCCTTCACCCAGAACGCGATGAACTCCCGCTTCCCGGCGTCGCCCCGGATCACCACCTCGTCGTACGACCCCGGCGGCGCCCATCCGCTGTACTCCATGCCCAGGTCGTACTGGTCGGTGAAGAAGTACGGCACACGGTCGTGGACCACCTCCTCGCCGAGCATCGCGCGCGCCGCCGCCGGGCCGCCGTTCAGGGCGTTCGCCCAGTGCTCGACGCGCAGCCGGGTGTCGAACAGGGCGAGCGGGAAGGACGCCACGTCGCCGGCCGCGTAGATGTCGGGGTCGGACGTGCGCAGGCGTTCGTCGACGACGATGCCGCCGCCGTGCGCCCGGTCGGCGATCTCCAGGCCGGCCGCCTCCGCGAGGGCGACCCGGGGTGCCGCGCCGATCGCCGCGAGGACGTCGTGCGCCGGGTGCTCCTCGCCGTCGTCCGTGCGGGCCGCGAGGACCACGCCGTCCTGGCCGACGATCTCGGTGAGCCGGACGCCGAAGTGGAAGCGGACGCCGTGCTCGCGGTGCAGCTCGGCGAAGACGTTGCCCAGCTCGGGGCCGAGCACACCGTGCAGCGGGGTCGGCGCCGGTTCGATCACCGTGACCTCCGCGCCGTAGCCCCGGGCCGCCGCCGCGACCTCCAGGCCGATCCAGCCGGCGCCCGCGATCACCAGGTGCCCGTTGTCCCGGCCGAGGTGGTGCAGGACGCCTTTGAGGCGCTCGGCGTGCGCGAGGCGGCGCAGGTGGTGGACGCCCGCCAGGTCGGTGCCGGGGATGTCCAGACGGCGCGGCTCGGCGCCGGTGGCCAGCAGCAGCTTGTCGTAGCGGACGATCGTGCCGTCGTCGCCGAAGCGGACCGTCTTCGCCGTACGGTCGATCCGGTCCACGGTCTGGCCGAGGTGCAGCTCGACGTCGTTGCGGGCGTACCAGGCGGGCTCGTGCACGAAGACGCTGTCCCGCTCCTCCTTGCCGAGCAGATAGCCCTTGGACAGCGGCGGGCGCTCGTAGGGGTGGTCGCGTTCGTCGCAGATCAGTATCACGCGGCCGGTGAAGCCCTCCGTCCGGAGCGTCTCGGCCGCCTTCGCGCCGGCGAGACCGCCTCCCACGATGACGAATGTCTGATCCGCGTCGACCACTTGATGCCTCCTCGTAAGGGTGCCGCCACATGCGAGCGTCCCGCACGCGGCGTGATGCGGGAAGAGGGTGTGACCCGATCAGGCCACGCAGGGTCATGTTCCTCTCACATATGCCCCGTAAGTCTCGCGTGCAGCGAGAGCGCCGAGGCGTCGGTCAGGGACGCGATCTGGTCCACGATCACCCGCTTGCGCGCGCGGTCGTCGTCCGCCGCGTCGAACAGCGCCCGGAACTGGGGGTCCAGGCCCTCGGGCGCGCGGGCGGTCAGCGCCTCGGCCAGCTCCGCGACGATGACCCGCTGGTCGGCGCGGAGCTGCTCCTGCTCCGCGCGCTGCATCACGTACCGGTCCGCGACCGCCTTGAGCACCGCGCACTCCATGCGGGTCCCCCGGGGGACGACGAGTTCGGCGTCGTAGCGGGTGAGCGGGCCGGTACCCCACGCGGCGCGGGTGGCGGCCTCGGCGGCCAGGCAGAACCGGCCGATGAGCTGACTGGTGGCGTCCTTCAGACGGGCCTGGGCGACCGCCGTGCCGTCGTAGCCGTGCGGCCACCACTCCTCGTCCTGGAGGCGGTCCAGGGCGGCGTCGAGTTCGGCGGGGTCGGTGTCCACGGGGACGTACCGGCCGATGGCGACCTCGAACACCGCCCGCCGTTCCGGCTCGGCGTGCAGGCAGTTGGGGTCGATGTGGCCGGCGTGCAGGCCGTCCTCGACGTCGTGCACCGAGTAGGCGACGTCGTCCGACCAGTCCATGACCTGCGCCTCGAAGCAGGTGCGGGTGCCGGGGGCGTGCCGTCTGACCCAGTCGAACACCGGGAGGTCGTCCTCGTACACGCCGAACTTCCGCGACGCCGGGTCGGTGGGGTGCGTGCCGCGCGGCCACGGGTACTTGGTGGCGGCGTCCAGGGTGGCGCGGGTCAGGTTGAGGCCGACGGAGCGGTCCTCGGTGAACCGTTTGGGCTCGATGCGGGTGAGGAGCCTGAGGGACTGGGCGTTGCCCTCGAAACCGCCGCAGTCGTCGGCGAACTCGTTCAGCGCGGTCTCGCCGTTGTGGCCGAAGGGCGGGTGACCGAGGTCGTGGGCGAGGCAGGCCGCCTCGACCAGGTCGGGGTCACAGCCGAGGGCGGCGCCCAGCTCCCGGCCGACCTGGGCGCATTCGAGGGAATGGGTGAGCCGTGTCCGGGGACTGGCGTCCCAGACCTGGCTTCTGGTGCCCGGGGTCACCACCTGCGTCTTGCCGGCGAGACGCCGCAGGGCGGCGGAGTGGAGGATGCGGGCACGGTCGCGCTGGAAGGCTGTGCGGCCCGGGCGTTTGTCGGGTTCGGGGGCCCAGCGGTCGACTGACGTCGGGTCGTATGCCGTGGAGAGTGCGGTGCCTTCCATGGGTCGACAGTAAGCCTAATCGTCTGCCATGTTCGGTTCCGCCGGCGGGTGCGGGTGCGTGGTGGCTTTCAGGCAGCTGCCGTGGACCCTTCTGCCAGGCTCTGGTCGTAGCGGTGCACGACCAGACGAGCCATCGCATCGTGGGCGCCAAGAGGGGCCGAGGCGATCCACGGCGCTGCTTGCGCGCACTGCGTCGCGAAGCGGCCCGGGGCCGTGAAACCGGACGCCACTGCCACTCGGTGGCGGCCCCTTGCCGCCAAGGCACGCAGAGCCGTCGTCACCGTCGGGGTCGCCGCCGAGGCGTACGCGGGGATCACCGGGACGCCCAGGCGGGCGGAGAGGAGGCGGGCCGTGTGGTGGGTGTCCGTGGCCGAGTCCGGGTCGCGGGAGCCGGCCGCGGCGAGGACGACCGCGGTTTCACGGCGGGCGGTGTCGTCCATGGCCGCCGGCCAGCCGGCTTCCAGGAGGCGGGCGTGCAGGGCCTCGGCGAGGAGGGGGTGGGGGCCCAGCGGGGTGGCCACGTGTGCGCGTACCGGTGAGGCCGCCGCCATCTCGGGGATGTCCTGCTTGACGTGGTAGCCGCGGCCGAGGAGGAGCGGGACGAGGACGGCGGGGGTGCTGCCGAGGGCGGCGAGGGTGTCGGGGAGCAGGGGCTCGTTCAGCTCGATGTGGCCCAGGTGGACCGGGAGGCCGGGGCGCAGCGCGCGGACCCGGTCCATGAGGGCCCGTACGGTGGTGAGGGCCCGGGGGTTCCGGCTGCCGTGGGCGACCAGCACGAGGGCCGGCGGGGCCGGGCGGCGGCGGCCGAGCGGGGAGACGAGCCGGCTGCTGGTGCGGAGGGGGATCGACGCCGTCATGGAACGATCCTGGCCGGAGCACGTTGCGCGCCCGTTGCGTGGCCGTCACGGGTATTTACCGCGGGTTCACCTCGCACGGACGTCCGATGTGAGGTGAACCGGAGCCGCGCCGGTGGCGTCCTCCTTGGTCGGGAGCGATCACTGGGGGGCCGTATGAGGATCCGTCGACCGCGATGGCCGCGCACGCGGACCGGGCAGCGGCGGCTGGTGCAGGCCGTGATGGCCGGGTGTGTGCTGGCGCTGCTGCCGTCGGCCTGGCTGTACGTGTCGACGGCGGACCGGCTGCGGACCACGGCGGACGTGCCGCGCACCGAGGTCGCGGTGGTGTTCGGGGCGGGGCTGTGGAAGCACGGGCAGCCGACGCCGTACCTCGCGCACCGGCTGGACGCCGCGGCCACGCTGTACCGGGCGGGACGGATCGAGGTGGTGCTGGTCACCGGGGACAACAGCCGGGAGGACTACGACGAGCCCGACGCCATGCGCGCCTACCTGACGAAGCACGGGGTGCCTCACGCGCGGATCGTCAGCGACTACGCCGGGTTCGACACCTGGGACTCCTGTGTCCGGGCGAAGAAGATCTTCGGGGTGGACCGGGCGGTGCTGATCAGCCAGGGCTTCCACATCCGGCGGGCGGTGGCGCTGTGCCAGGCGGCGGGGGTGGAGTCGTACGGGGTCGGGGTCGACGCCGAGCACGACGCGACCTGGTACTACGGCGGGACGCGGGAGGTGTTCGCGGCGGGCAAGGCGGCGCTGGACGCCGTCTTCCGGCCGGACCCGCGGTTCCTGGGGCCGAAGGAGCCGGGGGTGGCGCGGGCGCTGGCCGCCGGGCGGTGACCGCGGCCTCACGGCCGGCCGGCCGGCGCGGGGAGGTCGCCGTGCCGGGGGTGTAACCGGAGGCGACCCGGGGCCGTAACACGTACGACGCACGCTGGGCGGCATGGAGAACACCTCGACGCCCACCCACTGCCCGTACTGCGCCCTGCAGTGCGGGATGAACATCACGCCCCTGCCCCAGGGGGGCGTCGAGATCACCGAGCGCGCCGACTTCCCCGTGAACCGGGGCGCGCTGTGCGGCAAGGGCCGTACGGCGGCCGAGGTGCTGTCGCCCGCGGTACGGCTGACCGCGCCGCTGGTGCGCGACGGCGGCCGGCTGGTGGAGGCGAGCTGGCCAGAGGCGCTGGACCGGATCGCCGAGCGGCTCGGGGCGACCCGGGAGCGGTACGGCGCCGACGCGCTCGGGGTGTTCGGCGGGGGCGGACTGACCAACGAGAAGGCGTACGCGCTCGGCAAGTTCGCCCGGGTGGTGCTGGGCACCTCGCAGATCGACTACAACGGCCGGTTCTGCATGTCGTCGGCGGCTGCGGCCGGCACGAAGGCGTTCGGTCTCGACCGGGGACTGCCGTTCCCGCTGGAGGACGTCCCGAGGACCGGGTGTGTGATCCTCGTCGGGTCCAACCTGGCCGAGACCATGCCGCCGTCGCTGCGGTTCTTCACGGAACTGCGGGAGAACGGCGGCACGCTGATCGTCGTCGACCCGCGCCGGACGCGGACCGCCGAGCAGGCCGACCTGCACCTCGCGCCCCGGCCCGGCACCGATCTCGCGCTCGCGCTGGGCCTGCTGCACCTGGTGGTGGCCGAGGGGCGCACGGACGAGGAGTACATCCGGGAGCGGACCACCGGATGGGAGGAGGCCCGTGCCGCGGCGATGGCGCACTGGCCGGAGTACGTCGAGCGGATCACCGGGGTGCCGGTGCCGCAGCTCCGCCAGGCGGTACGGATGTTCTGCGAGCCGGAGGCGGCGATGGTGCTCACCGCGCGCGGACCGGAGCAGCAGTCCAAGGGCACGGACACGGTCGGCGCCTGGATCAACCTGTGCCTGGCGACCGGCCGTCCGGGCCGCCCCTTCTCCGGGTACGGCTGTCTGACCGGGCAGGGCAACGGGCAGGGCGGACGCGAACACGGCCAGAAGGCCGACCAGTTGCCCGGCTACCGCAAGCTGGACGACCCGGCGGCGCGGCGGCACGTGGCGGGGGTGTGGGGCGTGGACCCGGACAGCCTGCCGGGGCCCGGGCGCAGCGCGTACGAACTCCTCGACGCCCTCGGTACCGACGTCCGGGCGCTGCTGCTGATGGGCTCCAACCCGGTGGTGTCGGCCCCGCGCGCGGCCCACATCGAGCAGCGCCTGCGCTCGCTGGACTTCCTCGCGGTGGCCGACGTCGTCCTCTCGGAGACGGCGGAACTGGCGGACGTCGTCCTGCCGGTGACCCAGTGGGCGGAGGAGACGGGCACGACGACCAGCCTGGAGGGCCGCGTGCTGCTGCGCCGCCAGGCCGTCGCTCCGCCGCCCGGCGTCCACAGCGACCTGTACGTCCTCCATGAGCTGGCCGACCGCCTCGGGGTGGAGAAGGGCTTCCCGACCGACCCGGAGGAGATCTTCGAGGAACTCCGCCGCGCGAGCGCCGGCGGCCCGGCGGACTACTCCGGCATCACCTACCGCCGCCTGACCGAGGAGAACGGCGTCTTCTGGCCGTGTCCGGAGGGTTCGGGTGAGACACCCGTCACCGCCGACGGAACGGCACCGGGCGCGTACGGAAACGTGGCGGCCGGGCAGGACGGCTCCGCCACGGCCGACGGTGAGGACGCGATCCTGGACACCTTGCCGGACGACCCGGCGACGGACGCCGACACCCTGCCGGCCCACTTCAGGAACGCCGACGCCACCGTCGACACGCTGCCCGCCCACCCCACCGCGGACGCCGGGACCACTGCCGACGACCCGACGACCACCGCCCGCACCACCCACGACACCACGCCCGCCCACCCGACAGCCGCCGACATCGCTCGCCACACCGCGCCCGCCCACCCCACCGCGGACGCCGGGACCACTGCCGATGCCGCGACCGACGACCCGACGACCGCCGCCGGCGCCCCTGCCGACGCCCGCTCGCTGCCCGGCACCCCCGTGGCAAGCCCCGGCCCGGCCGCCGTGCATCCCGGCACCCCCCGCCTCTTCCTCGACCGTTTCGCCACGCCCGACGGCCGGGCCCGGTTCGTGCCCGTGGTGCACCGGGCCACGGCCGAGGAGCCGGATGCGGAGTATCCGCTGTTGCTGACCACGGGGCGGGTGGTGTCGCAGTACCAGTCGGGGGCGCAGACCCGGCGCGTGGCGGAGCTGAACGCGGCGGCGCCCGGCCCGTTCGTGGAACTGCACCCCCGGCTGGCGGCCCGGCTGGGGGCGGCCGACGGCGACCCGGTGGCGGTGGTGTCCCGGCGCGGCCGGGCCGTCGCGCCGGCGCGGATCACCGGTGCCATCCGGCCGGACACCGTCTTCATGCCCTTCCACTGGCCGGGCGAGGGCCGCGCCAACACGCTCACCAACCCGGCCCTGGACCCGACCTCCCGGATGCCGGAGTTCAAGTCGTGCGCGGTGCGGGTGGAGGTCCTAGGTCCAGCGGACCAGTGAGGTCCGGTCCGCCGGACGCGGCACGGGCGGCGGGGCTCGCATAGGTTCGGAGCATGTCCGACACCGACCTGACCGAGCAGAGCGAGCCGTACGACCTCGACGCCTATCTGGACCGCATCGGCTTCAAGGGCGAGCGGCGGGCCGGCCTGGCCACCCTGCGCGGGGTGCACCTGGCGCACGCGCTGTCGCTGCCCTTCGAGAACCTGGACCCGGTGCGGGGCACGGCTCCCTCCCTCGCGCCCGCCGACCTGATGGCCAAGATGATCCACGGCCGGCGCGGCGGCTACTGCTACGAGCACAACATCCTGCTCCGGCTGGCGCTGGAGGCGCTCGGCTTCCGGGTGACCCACCTGGCCGGCCGGGTCGTGGTGGGCGCGCAGACGCCGGAGAGCCGGCCCCGGACGCACGCGATGCTCCGGGTCGAGGTGGCGGACGAGCCGCTGCCGTATCTCGCGGACGTCGGCTTCGGCGCGCCCGGCGCGCTGCTGCTGCCGGTGCCGCTGGTGACCGGCACCGAGTTCGAGGGCGCCGGTCGCCGGCACCGGCTGGTGCGGCTGCCGCACGACGGGCCGCTGGAGCTGTGGGAGTTGCAGGCCCACGACCCCCGGGGCGGTCCGGGCGAGGGGCCGTGGGCCGGTCAGTACGCGTTCACCCAGGAGCCGTTCGCCGCGTCCGACCTGGAGGTGTTCAACTGGTTCGTCGGCACCCACCCCCGGTCTCCGTTCACCCGCCGTCCCTATCTGCAGCGCACCACCGCCGACCGCCATCTCGCCCTGGACGGCGCCCGGTTCACCGAGACGCTCGCCGACGGCACGGTGACCGAGCGCACGCTGACCGAGGAGGCGCGGGCGCGGCGCGTGGTGGAGCAGGAGTTCGGCATCGAGGTGCCCGAGGGGGTCACCCTGCTGCCCTGACTCAGCGGCGGGAGAGCCAGTCGCCGTCCGCGATGCGGGTGCCGGTGGCGCGCAGCCGGGCGGCGACGCGCGGGGCGGCCAGATAGACCCAGGCGCGGACGGTGCCGCCGGCGGTGCGGACGACGTCCCGGGCGAGGCGTTCGTAGAGGTTGCGGGGGTCGCCGGGCACGTACTCCTCCAGCCGGTCCAGGGCGGCCAGCAGCTCCTCGTACGCCTCGGGCCGGGCGGTCACCAGTTCTCCGCGCACGGTACCGCCGGGCTCCTCGACGGCGTAGGGGTAGCCGGGGCCGTCGTACAGCACGGCACCGGTGAGGCGGGCCGGTTCCTCGGCGAGGGTGCGACCGCGCAGGAAGAGGTCGTGGTTGGCCTCGCCGGGGCGGAGCGTGCCGTAGACGAAGAAGGGCAGGGGGCGGCGGTCCTCGGCGATCACGGAAACGATTCTGGACCCTCGCCGGCTCCCCACACATCTCCCCGAAGATCCATGAACGCGCTATGGACATGACATGTCATGGCCTCTTAAATCTCGGTGACACGTCAGCGCCACCCCCACACCCAGCCTGGCGCCTCCCCGAGGAGACAGATGAGCCGGATACGGCAGCACGTCCGAGGAACCCGCCGCACAGCCACCGCCGCAGTCGCCCTGACCACCGCGACCCTGCTGGCCGTCAGCCTCTCCCCCGCCGCCCACGCCGACGCCGGACCGGCCCGGGCCACCGCGATCGAGAACGCGGCGTCGGCCCTCCTGGCCCACGCGGCGTCCCTGGGCCTCACCGCCCCGCAGGACACGAGCGTCCGGGACGTGGTCGTGGACAAGGACGGCACCCAGCACGTCCGCTACGACCGCACCTACCGTCAGCTCCCGGTGCTCGGCGGCGACTTCGTCGTCCATCTCGCTCCCGACGGCACCTACCGCAGCGCCGACCGCGCCACCCGGCAGGCGATCTCCGTGCCCTCCGTCACCCCGCGGGTCTCCGGTCCCAAGGCCGCGGGTCTCGCGGTGAGCGCCCTGCGCGCGGCCAACCCCGGCACCACGCTGAAGCAGGCCAAGGCCAAGCCGGTGCTGGTGGTCGACGCCCTGCACGGCAGCCCGAAGCTGGCCTGGCGCACCGACGCGGCCGGCCTGGACTCGCTCGGCAACCCCGTCGCCCGGACCGTGCTGACCGACGCGCGCACCGGAGCGCAGATCGACGCCTGGGACAGCATCGAGACGGCCACCGGCGACGGCAAGTCCCTGTACAGCGGGACGGTGCCGCTGGAGTCGACCCAGTCCGGGTCGTCGTACCAGCTGAAGGACCCGACGCGCGGCAACACCTACACCGGTGACGCCGAGAACAAGACCGACCTGTGCGTCTTCGGCATCTGCTTCAACCGGGCCCCCGCGACCCTGTTCACGGACGCCGACAACCACTGGGGCTCGGGCGCCACCGCGGACCGCGCCTCGGCCGCCGTCGACGCCCAGTACGGCACCAACGAGACCTGGGACTACTACAAGAACATCCACGGCCGCAGCGGCATCGCGGGCGACGGCAAGGGCTCGTACAACCGCGTCCACTACGGCAGCAACTACAACAACGCCTTCTGGGACGACAGTTGCTTCTGCATGACGTACGGCGACGGTGACGGCACCACCTTCGGACCGCTGGTCGCCCTCGACGTCGCCGGACACGAGATGACCCACGGCGTCACGTCCAAGACCGCCGCGCTGACCTACTCGGGCGAGTCCGGCGGGCTGAACGAGGCCACCTCCGACATCCTCGGCACGATGGTCGAGTGGTACGCGAACAACTCCTCCGACACCGGTGACTACCTCATCGGCGAGAAGATCGTGAAGCCCGGCTTCGGCCAGGCGGCCCTGCGCTTCATGGACAAGCCGTCCAAGGACGGGAGTTCGGCGGACTACTGGACTTCGTCGGTCGGGAACCTGGACGTCCACTACTCCTCGGGCGTCGCCAACCACTTCGCCTACCTGCTCGCCGAGGGCAGCGGCGCCAAGACCGTCAACGGCGTCAGCTACGACTCGCCGACGTACAACGGCTCCACGGTCACCGGCATCGGCCGGGACAAGGTCGGCAAGATCTGGTACCGGGCGCTGACGGTCTACATGACCTCCTCGACCAACTACGCGGGCGCGCGCACGGCCACCCTCAACGCGGCCAAGGACCTCTACGGCGCGGGCAGCACCGAGTACAACGCGGTGGCCGCCGCCTGGAGCGCGGTCAACGTCAACTGAACCGACGCGGCCTCCCCGGCCGGCCGCCGCCCCGCGCACGGGGTGCGGCCGGCGGGTGGGGGCCAATCGTGTGCTCTTCGCACCCGGCCCCTCACACGGCCCTGACCTGCCGGAAAGCGCTCCGGCTAGGCCGTGTGGGGGGCCTTTCGCGCCACCCGTTCACCGCATTCCCGGCGCAGCCTCGGGAAGCGGATCCCCGCGACTGCGACTTACCTCGGTAGGGCAGGGGCGCACCCCTGGACGAGTCGGACAAGCTCTGGGGAGCACCATGCGACGCACTGCCCGTCTGCTGGCCGGTACCGCGCTCGCCGTGACCGCCGCGGCGCCCGCCCACGCGGCCGGAACCGGCCGTCTGGACCTGTACCCGGCGACCGTGGCACCCGGTGGCCAGGTCACGGTGAACACCGCCGCGTGCGGGGACACAGGGGCCGCGACCGGGGACGCGGGCGCGGTCGGTGCCGGAACGTTCATGCTGGCGCCCACCGCGCACGAGGGCGAGGCGATCGGACAGTTCCGGGTGCCGCCGAGCGCGCAGCCGGGGACGTACGAGATCGTCGCCCGGTGCGCCGAGGGCGACCGGCAGGTGGCGGGCGACCTGGTGGTGGCATTGACCGCGGCACACGAGCAGCAGGTGCTGCCGCGAGGAAGCGTGAAGACGGGGGTCGGCGGCGGACTCGGCCCCGACCCCGTACAGACCGCGGCGGGTGTGGCGGCACTGGCCGTCGCCGCCGCGGGCGGTACCTGGCTCCTGCATCGCCGGGCGAGAGGCGACGGGATCTGACGGACACCCTCCGCTGTCCGTCCGCCGGTACCGCACATCCCGCCCCCTCCGGGTCCGACGCCCCTCGCGGCCCGGAGGGGGAAGGGGCTTTTGGGGGTGCGCCCCCGGGAGAGGGGATTGGCATGCGCGAGGCCGCCGGAAACCGCGAGGCCGCCGGGAACCGCGGGAGCGCTCGGAGCGCCAGGGCCGCCCGGCTCGGCGACACCGCCATAGCCGCCGTCACCGTCGTGGCCCTCGGCTCGGGCGTGTGGCTGCTGGGCGGCGGCACCGGCCCGCACACCCCACCGCAGCCGTCCGCCGCCGAGGGCCGTCCCGACCCGGGCGGTGCGCGGGCCGCGGCGCCCGGCCTCGCGCCGTCCCCGCCCCTGCGCATCCGCATCCCCGCGATCCGGGTGAACGCGCCCCTCATGGGCCTCGCCCTCACCCGCTCCGGAAGCCTGGACGCGCCGCCCGCCAAGGAGAAGAACCTGGCCGGCTGGTACGAGGCCGGCACCACCCCCGGCGAGACGGGCACCGCGATCGTCGCCGGCCACGTCGACAACACCGAGGGCCCCGCCGTCTTCTACGACCTCGGCGCGCTGAAGCGGGGCGCCCGCATCGAAGTGGACCGCCGGGACGGCAGCGTGGCCGTGTTCACCGTCGACGCGGTGGAGGTGTACTCGGCCCACGACTTCCCCGACGAGAAGGTGTACGGCGCGGCCCCCCGCCCCGAACTCCGCGTCATCACCTGCGGCGGCGGCTACTCGAAGACCACCGGCTACCAGGGCAACGTGGTGGTGTTCGCCCACCTGACGGCGAGCCGCTGACGGCGGTCACCAAGGTCTCCACCGGCACCGGACACGGCACGAACGGCCGCCTCACACCCTCCCCCGCCCCCGCGCAACCCCCTCACACTCCCCGCCCCGGTCCGCTGAGGGCAGCGTTCCTCCCGGGAAACAGACGCGATGCTGCCGGGTAACGTCGGGGCCGCACGCTCGGGACATGACCTCGAATACGCGTGTGGTGGTGATCGGCGCCGGCCTCGCGGGCGTACGGCTCGCCCGGCGGCTCGGCGAGCTGGGCACGCCCGCGCTGCTCGTCGGCGAGGAGGAGCACGCGCCGTACAACCGGGTGCTGCTGGCCGAGGTACTGGCCGGCCGGTACGCCCCGGAGGTGATCACCCTCCCGCCGCATGCCGGCCTGCTGCGCACCCGGGTCACCGGCATCGACCGGGCCGCCCGGACCGTCGCCTGCGCCGACGGTACGTCGATCGCCTACGACGCGCTGGTGCTGGCCACCGGCTCCAACCCGGTGCTGCCCCCGCTGCGCGGCCTGTTCACTCCTGACCACCAGCTGCCCGAGGGCGTCCACGCGTTCCGCACCATGGACGACTGCCTGGGCCTCGCCAAGGCGGTGCGGCCCGGGGTGCGGGCGGTCGTCATCGGCGGCGGGCTGCTCGGCGTCTCCGCGGCCCGCGCGCTCGCCGTACGCGGCGCCCAGGTGGTGCTCGCGCAGCAGGCCGAGCGGCTCATGGAGCGCCAGCTGGACCCGGACGCCTCCCGGCTGGTGCTGCGGCACCTGACCGAGCTGGGCGTCGAGGTGCACACCGAGTGCCGGGTGCGGGACGTGCGCTGCGTCGGCGGCGCGGTCCGCTCGGTCGAGATGGCCGACGGATACGCGCTCGACGCCGACCTCGTGGTCCTCGCCTGCGGGGTACGGCCCCGCACGGGTCTCGCCGAGCAGGCGGGCCTCGCCGTCCACAAGGGCGTCCTCGTGGACGACGAGCTGCGCACCTCCGATCCGCGCATCCACGCCATCGGCGACTGCGCCCAGCACGACGGCACGGTCTACGGCCTGGCCGCCCCGGCCCTGGAACAGGCCGACGCGCTCGCCGAGCTGCTGGCAGGTGACGCCCGCGCCCGCTACACCGGCACCCGCTCCCTGACCCGGCTGACCCTCACCGGTCCCGACTCCCCCTTCGACCTCGCCGCGTTCGGCGAGACCGAACCCCGCCCCGGCGACGACGTCGTGCGGATCGCCGACGCCACCCGGGGCACCTACCGCAAGGTCGTCGTCCGCGACGACCGTCTGGTCGGCGGGGTCCTCGTCGGCGAACTCGGCACCGTCGGCGCGCTCGCCCGCGCCTGGGAGGGAGCGGAGCCGCTCCCCGACGACGGCCCCCTGCTCCACCTGCTCACCAACGATGGAGGCTCCTGAATGACCGCCACCCTGGGGGCCACCCCCACGATCGTGCTCGTCGGCCACGGCATGGTCGGCCAGCGCTTCCTCGAAGCGCTCGCCGAGCGCGGCCTGACCGCCACGCACCGCGTGGTCGTACTGTGCGAGGAGCCGCGTCCGGCGTACGACCGCGTCCAGCTCACCTCGTACTTCTCCGGCAGGACGCCCGAGGACCTCTCCCTGACCGACAGGGAGTTCATCAAGGACCACGGCATCGAGCTGCACATCGGCGACCCGGCGGAGACGATCGACCGCGAGGCGCGCACGGTGACCGCCCGCTCGGGTCTGGTCGTGGAGTACGACGTCCTCGTCCTGGCCACCGGCTCCTACCCGTTCGTGCCGCCGGTGCCGAACAAGGACGCCACCGGCTGCTTCGTGTACCGGACCATCGAGGACCTGCTGGCCATCGAGGAGTACGCGAAGACCCGGGCGACGACGGGTGCCGTGGTCGGCGGCGGTCTGCTCGGCCTGGAGGCCGCCGGCGCGCTCAAGGGGCTCGGACTCAACGCCCACATCGTGGAGTTCGCGCCGCGCCTGATGCCGGTGCAGGTGGACGACGGCGGTGGCGCGGCCCTGCTGCGGACCATCCAGGACATGGGCCTGACCGTCCACACCGGTGTGGGCACCCAGGAGATCGTGACGGACGCGGACGGTGCCGTCACCGGCATGAAGCTGTCCGACGGCTCCGAACTCGCCACCGACATGGTCGTGTTCAGCGCCGGTGTCCGCCCCCGCGACCAGCTGGCCCGCGCCTCGGGCCTCACGGTCGGCGAGCGCGGCGGCATCGCGGTGGACGAGCAGTGCCGGACCGTCTCCGACCCGCACGTCTTCGCGATCGGCGAGTGCGCGCTGGCCGCCGACGGCCGGGTCTACGGCCTGGTGGCGCCGGGCTACGAGCAGGCCGAGACGGCCGCGGCCACCATCGCCGCCGACGAGGCCTCCTTCACCGGCGCCGACCTGTCCACCAAGCTGAAGCTGCTCGGCGTGGACGTGGCCTCCTTCGGCGACGCGCACGGTACCACCGAGAACTGCCTGGACGTGGTCTACTCCGACTCCCGCGCGGGCCTGTACAAGAAGCTGGTCATCGGCGCGGACGGCACGCTGCTCGGCGGCATCCTGGTCGGCGACGCGGAGGCGTACGGCACCTTGCGCGCGCTCACCGGCTCGGTGCCGCCCATCTCCCCCGAGTCGCTCGTCCTGCCCGCCGGAGCGGGCTCGGGGGCCCAGCTCGGCCCGTCCGCGCTGCCGGACGAGGCGATCATCTGCTCCTGCCACAACGTCAGCAAGGGCACGATCCGCGGCGCGGTCACCGAGCACAGCTGCACGACCGTGCCCGAGGTGAAGAAGTGCACCAAGGCAGGTACCGGCTGCGGCAGTTGCGTGAAGGTGCTGGGCCAGCTGGTCACCGCCGAACTGGAGGCGTCCGGCGTCGAGGTCGACAAGGGCCTGTGCGGCTGCTTCGCGCAGACCCGCGAGGAACTGTACGAGATCGTCCTGGCCCTGCGCGTCACGTCGTACCAGGAACTGCTGGACCACTACGGCCGCGAGGGCGCCCGGGGCGGCGACGGCTGCGAGGTGTGCAAGCCGGCGGTCGGCTCGATCATCGCCTCCCTCGCCCCGACGATCGGCGCGAGCGGCTACGTCCTGGACGGCGAGCAGGCCGCGCTCCAGGACACCAACGACCACTTCCTCGCCAACCTCCAGAAGAACGGCTCGTACTCGGTCGTGCCGCGCATCCCCGGCGGGGAGATCGCACCCGAGAAGCTGATCGTGATCGGTGAGATCGCCCGGGACTTCGGCCTCTACACGAAGATCACCGGCGGCCAGCGGATCGACATGTTCGGCGCCCGCGTCGAACAGCTTCCGCTGATCTGGGCCCGGTTGGTGGACGCCGGCTTCGAGTCCGGCCACGCCTACGGCAAGTCGCTGCGCACGGTGAAGTCCTGCGTGGGCTCCACCTGGTGCCGGTACGGCGTGCAGGACTCGGTCCGGATGGCGATCGACCTGGAGCTGCGCTACCGCGGCCTGCGGTCCCCGCACAAGCTGAAGTCGGCGGTGTCCGGGTGCGCCCGCGAGTGCGCCGAGGCCCAGTCCAAGGACTTCGGGGTGATCGCCACCTCGAACGGCTGGAACCTGTACGTCGGCGGCAACGGCGGTGCCACCCCGCGCCACGCCGACCTGCTGGCCCAGGACCTGTCCGACGCCGAACTGGTCCGGCTGATCGACCGGTTCCTCATGTTCTACATCCGTACGGCCGACCGCCTGGAGCGCACCAGCACCTGGCTGGAACGCATCCCGGGGGGCCTGGAGCACGTACGGGACGTGGTGGTGCACGACTCGCTCGGCATCTGCGACGAACTGGAGAAGCTGATGCGGGCGCACGTCGCGAACTACCGCGACGAGTGGGCGGAGACCGTCAGCGACCCCGAGAAGCTGGCCCGGTTCGTGTCCTTCGTGAACGCCCCGGACACCCCGGACCCGGTCGTCTCCTTCGTCCCCGAGCGCGACCAGATCAAGCCCGACCTGCCGCTGCTGAACATCGGCCTGCGGCCCGCCGACGACGTCCTGGAAGGAAGCGCCCAGCGATGACCCTGGCAGTTGAGACGACCGACCTGAAGGTCCAGCTCCAGCTGGCGGACGGCTGGTTCACGGTCTGTGACCTGAGCCTGCTGGTCCCGGGCCGCGGAGTGGCGGCCCTGCTGCCGGACGGCCGCCAGGTGGCCCTCTTCCGTGACCGCGCGGACCGGCTGTACGCCGTCGACAACCGCGACCCCTTCACCGGCGCGGCCGTCCTCTCCCGCGGCCTGACCGGCACCCACCAGGGCCGCCCGTTCGTGGCGTCCCCGCTGCTGAAGCAGCGCTTCGACCTGGTCACCGGGGAGTGCCTGGACGACGAGTCGGTACGGGTGACCGCGTACGAGGTACGGGCGCTGTAGCGGTGACGTGACAGGGCGGGGCGTACGGACCGGACCGCCGGCCGCAGGTCAGGTCAGGTCCGTGCGCAGCACCACCCGGCGCCCCCGCAGCTCCCCGTTCTCCCTCCGCGCGTGCGCCTCGGCGGCGGCGCCCGGCGAGGAGTGGCGCCGGATGCTCCACACCGACGTCACCGGTGTCCTCCTCGCCCTCCAGGCCGAGATCGCGCGGATGCGCACCCAGCCGAGCGGCGGCGCCATCGTGAACATCGTCTCCCGGATCGGCGTGCCGGCCGGCTGCCCGGCACCGCCGGCCGGGCCGCGCGCGTGCGCACCGTGGTGCCGCTCGGCCGGGTCTCCACCGTCGAGCGACGGCGGCTCCACGTCCCGAGTCCGGCCGCCTCAGTCGATCCCGGACCGCTCCACCCCGGCCACGATCCACCGCTGGAAGCACAGGAACACCAGCAGCAACGGCAGGATCGACACGGCCGCCGCGACGAACAGCTCGTGCAGCCGCACGACCTGGGCGGTGGTGAACGAGGACAGGGCCACCTGCACCGTCCAGGCGCTCTGGTCCTGCCCGATCACCAGCGGCCACAGGAAGGAGTTCCACGCGCCGAGGAACACGATGGCCCCGACGGCCGCGAACACCGGACGGGCGTTGGGTACGACGACGAGCCAGTACGTCCGCCAGTACCCGAGCCCGTCCACCTGCGCCGCGTCCTCCAGCTCACGGGGGAAGCCGAGGAAGTACTGCCGGAAGACGAAGCAGGCGAAGGCCGGGAACAGGGTCGGCACGATCAGTCCGCGCAGGGTGGAGATCCAGCCCAGCGACGACACCAGCACGAAGCTGGGCACGAAGGTGACGGCCGCCGGGACCAGCAGGGTGCCCAGGACGGCGTAGAAGACCTTGTCGGCGTGGCGGTAGGGGATGCGGGCGAGGCCGTAGCCCGCGAGGGAGGCGAGGAGGAGGGTGCCGAGGGTGGTGGCGACGGCGATCAGCGCGGAGTTGAGCAGGGACCGGGCGAACGGCACGGACGGATCACCGAACAGCTCGCCGACGTTTCCCCACCGCACCTGCCGGGGGAAGAAGGTCCACTCGGGGGAGGTGATGTCCTTCTCACTGGCCAGCCCGTTGCGCACGAGCAGGTAGAAGGGGATCAGGAAGAGCAGGGCGAGCGCGATCAGCAGCACCAGCCGCAGCGCCCGCCCGGCCCGTACCAGGGCGTCATCCATCGGCGTCCGTCCTCCCCAGCCGCAGCCAGCGCGCCTGCCCCACCGTGACGACGGCGATGACCAGCGCGAGGATCACCGCGCCCGCGCTGCCGAGCCCGAGGTTCTGTCCCTGCCCGAGGGCGGTGTAGTAGAGGTAGACCAACGGCGGCCGGGCGTACGGCGGATAGCCCCGGGCGTCGGACAGCAGGTTGTAGAACTCGTCGAAGGCCTGGAAGGCGTTGACGACGAGCAGCAGCACCACCGCGACCGAGGTGGCCCGCAGCTGGGGCAGGGTGATGTGCCGCAGCACCGTCCAGCCGGGCCGGGCCCCGTCCACGGCCGCCGCCTCGTACAGCGCCGGGTCTATCCGCTGGAGCCCGGCGAGGAACAGGATCATGTAGAACCCGGCCTGGAGCCACAGCCGTACGGTGACGACGACCAGCCAGTACCAGGGCGGATCGGTGGTGGACAGCCAGGCGACGGGATCGCCGCCGAACCACCCCAGTACGGTGTTGGCGAGCCCGAACCGCACCCCGTTGAAGAGCGACATCTTCCAGATGAGCGCGGCCACGACATAACTGCACGCGGCCGGCAGGAAGAACACGGACCGGAAGAAGGCCCGGGCGGTCTTGAGACGGTTGACCATGAGGGCGAGGGAGAGGGAGAACAGGTAGGTGACGGGCACGATGAAGGCGGTGAAGAGAAGGAACGTCCTCAGACTGTCCACGAACGCCCGGTCCCGCAGCATGGCCGTGTAGTTGTCCAGCCCGACGAAGTGCGTGGGCGTGACCGTGTTGTGCGCGTCGAAGAAGCTGAGCGACACGCTCCACAGCAGCGGGACGTACGTGAACAGCGCGAGCCCGAGCGCGAACGGCCCGACGAACACCCAGAACCAGAGCGCCCCGCGCCGCCTCACGACGTCTTCTTCACACGGTCGAGTTCGGCCGACACCTTCCGTACGACGGCCCGCAGTTCCCGCTCCGGACCGGCCCCGTCCTTGATGATCCGGCTGAGCGCGTCCTGGTAGGCGGTCTGGCTCGCCGGGGTCCACAGCAGCGGCTGGGCGTAGCCGTGGTCGGTGGTGAAGCGGACGGCGTCGGCGGCGGGACCGTCCTTGAGCGCGGTGGCCTTCTCGGCGAGGGAGATCCGGGCGGGGATGTGGAACCCGTACGACAGCGCGAAGTCCTCCTGGAGGTCGGTGCGTTCCACCCACAGCCACTTCACGTACTCCTTGGCCGCCTCCTTGTGCCGGCTGCGGGCGCTGACGGCGGCGCCGAACGCCCCGACGGGCACGGAAGGCCGCCCCTGACTGCCGTCCCGCGGGAAGGGCAGCACCCCGAAGTCGTCACCGAGTTCCTTGCGGACCTGCGGCAGCGCCCACAGCCCGGTCCACTGCATCGCGGTCAGCCCCTGCACGAAGGCGGACGGGTCCGACCAGTCGCTGGGCGCGCCGAGGAGCAGGGACTTGTCGGCGTACAGCCGGTGCAGCTTGCCGAGGGTGCGGGCGGCGGCGGGATCGTCGAAGCCGGCCTTGCCGTCGTCGCCGACGAACTGGAATCCGGCCGCGTACAGGGGAGTCCCCCCGAGCACGCCCGCTCCCCCGTCGTTCCCGAGGAAGAGCCCCTTCACCTTGTCGCCGGTGAGCCGGCGTGCGGCGTCCACCAGGGCGTCGAGGGTGGTGGGCGGCTCGACACCGGCGTCCTTCAGCAGGCTTTTGCGGTAGTAGAGCATCTGCATGTCGATGACCTGCGGAATGCCGTAGACCCTGCCGTCGTGGGTCTTCGGCGTGAGCACGGCCGGATGGAAGTCGTCCCTCACCTCCTCCACCAGCTCGGTGAGGTCGAGCACCTGCCCGCCCCGGATCTGGTCGAGGGTGGGTCCATTGACCTCGAAGACATCGGGCCCGGAGTCGGTGAGCAGCGCGGCGGCGGTCTGCTGGTCGTAGTTCCCCGGCCGCCACTGCACCGAGACACGCGCCTTCTCGAAGCCGGCGGCGTACCGCCGCACGGCCCGCTCGGTACCGGGCTCCCCGTACTGGTGGTACCACTGCACCAGCCCCGGCCCCGAACCCCCGCCACCCCGGCCGGTGTTGGACCCACAGGCCGTGAGCACCCCGGCACCCACCCCTGCGGCCAGCAGATCCCTACGCCTGATCGTCATCGTGCCCCCTGACGTCCGTCATCGATGCACGGCCCAACGATCAACCATGCCGCCCGATTACGAAAGACGAGTTGCGGCCGTGTGTCGCCGGTGCGGAGCCGAAGGTGACGCCGGCCCAGGCACACACGCCCGCCGGCTGGTCCAACCGGCGGCCGACAACTCCGGGTTGGGATCTGCCGGTCGGGCCGCGGTCAGCGCCGACCGGAGCAGATCCGTGTCGCGGAAGGACTGGCCGGTGTTCCTTTGTCGTTCAGGCCCGGGTGTGTCGCCGGCTGGGGCGAGCTTCCCGAGTGGCGGTGCGACACCGACGCCGGCATCTTCCAGGCCGTCGAGCAGAGTGTGTGACGCGGACGCACCGGAGGGGCGACACCCCCCGCACTGGGATGTCGCCCCTCCTCTTTCGTGCGCCGGAGCCGCCGTCGATCGGTGAGGGTCGGGGACCGACGGCGGCTCCGGGGACCGGGTGGGTC
Organism: Streptomyces sp. NPDC052721; assembly: GCF_040678315.1. Taxonomy (NCBI): domain Bacteria; kingdom Bacillati; phylum Actinomycetota; class Actinomycetes; order Kitasatosporales; family Streptomycetaceae; genus Streptomyces; species Streptomyces sp. NPDC052721. The sequence goes on from NZ_JBFATL010000005.1 coordinate 184,688, forward strand.
AGCGGTGGTCGCTGCCCGCCGACTGGGTGGCCGCGCGGCCCGCTTCCAGGCGGGCGACCGGGATGCGGAACGGGGAGCAGGAGACGTAGTCCAGGCCGGCCTCGTGGAAGAAGTGGACCGACTCCGGGTCACCGCCGTGTTCGCCGCAGACGCCGAGCTTGAGGTCGGGCCGGGTGCGACGGCCCGCTTCGGCCGCCGCCTTCACCAGGGAGCCGACGCCGTCCTTGTCGATCGTCTCGAAGGGGCTGACGCCGAAGATGCCCTTCTCCAGGTACGCCGTGAAGAACGAGGCTTCCACGTCGTCCCGGCTGAAGCCCCACACCGTCTGGGTCAGGTCGTTCGTGCCGAAGGAGAAGAACTCCGCCGCCTCCGCGATCTGGCCGGCCGTGAGGGCCGCTCGGGGCAGCTCGATCATCGTCCCGATGGCCAGCTTCAGCTTCGTACCCGTCGCCGCCTCGACCTCGGCGATGACCTGGTCGGCCTCCTCGCGGACGATCTCCAGCTCCTGGACCGTACCGACGAGCGGGATCATGATCTCCGCGCGCGGGTCGCCCTTGGCCGCCTTGCGCTCGGCCGCCGCTTCGGCGATGGCGCGCACCTGCATGGTGAACAGGCCGGGGATGACCAGGCCCAGGCGTACGCCGCGCAGGCCGAGCATCGGGTTCTGCTCGTGCAGGCGGTGCACGGCCTGGAGCAGGCGCAGCTCGTTCTCGTGCGGCTCCTGGCGGGACTCCGCCAGGGCCACGCGGACGGAGAGTTCCGTGATGTCCGGGAGGAACTCGTGCAGCGGCGGGTCGAGGAGACGGATGGTGACCGGGAGGCCGTCCATCGCCTCGAAGAGTTCGACGAAGTCCTTCTTCTGCAGGGGCAGCAGCGCCTTCAGGGACTCCTCGCGCTCCTCCTCCGTGTCGGCCAGGATGAGGCGTTCGACCAGCTCTCGGCGGTCACCGAGGAACATGTGCTCCGTGCGGCACAGGCCGATGCCCTGGGCGCCGAAGCGACGGGCGCGCAGCGCGTCCTCGGCGTTGTCCGCGTTGGCGCGCACCCGCAGGCGGCGCTTGCGGTCGGCGAAGGCCATCATGCGGTGGACCGCCTCGACCAGTTCGTCGGCGTCGTCGGCGCCCGGGTGCATGCGGCCCTCGAAGTACTCCACCACCGGGGAGGGGACGACCGGGACCTCGCCCAGGTAGACCTTGCCGGTCGAGCCGTCGATGGAGATCAGGTCGCCTTCCTCCACGACGTGTCCGCCGGGGACCGTCATGCGGCGGCGCTTGGTGTCGACCTCCAGCTCCTCCGCGCCGCAGACACAGGTCTTGCCCATGCCGCGGGCGACCACGGCCGCGTGGGAGGTCTTGCCGCCGCGGGAGGTCAGGATGCCCTCGGCCGCGATCATGCCGTCCAGGTCGTCGGGGTTGGTCTCCCGGCGGACCAGGATCACCTTCTCGCCCGAGCGGGACCACTTCACCGCCGTGTACGAGTCGAAGACCGCCTTGCCGACGGCCGCGCCCGGCGAGGCCGCGATGCCCCGGGCGACCTGCTCGACCTTCGCCTGCTCGTCGAAGCGCGGGAACATCAGCTGCGCGAGCTGGGCGCCGGTGACGCGCTGGAGCGCCTCCGTCTCGTCGATGAGGCCCTGGTCCACCAGCTGGGTGGCGATGCGGAAGGCCGCGCCCGCCGTGCGCTTGCCGACGCGCGTCTGGAGCATCCAGAGCTGGCCGCGCTCGATGGTGAACTCGATGTCGCAGAGATCCTTGTAGTGGTTCTCCAGGGTCTCCATGATCTGCATGAGCTGGTCGTACGACTTCTTGTCGATCTGCTCCAGCTCGGCGAGCGGCACGGTGTTGCGGATGCCCGCGACCACGTCCTCGCCCTGGGCGTTCTGCAGGTAGTCGCCGTAGACGCCCTGGTGGCCGGAGGCGGGGTCGCGGGTGAAGGCGACACCGGTGCCGGAGTCGGGGCCCAGGTTGCCGAAGACCATCGAGCAGACGTTGACGGCCGTGCCCAGGTCGTGCGGGATGCGCTCCTGGCGGCGGTAGAGCTTGGCGCGGTCGCCGTTCCAGGAGTCGAAGACCGCCTTGATGGCGAGGTCCATCTGCTCGCGCGGGTCCTGCGGGAAGTCCCGGCCGGCCTCCTTCTTGACGATCTTCTTGAAGGTGGTGACCAGCTTCTTCAGGTCCGCGGCCTCCAGGTCGGTGTCGACCGTGACCTTCTTGGCCGCCTTGGCCTTGTCGAGGGCCTCCTCGAAGAGGTCGCCGTCGACGCCGAGGACGGTCTTGCCGAACATCTGGATGAGGCGGCGGTAGGAGTCCCAGGCGAACCGCTCGTCGCCGGCCTGGGCGGCCAGGCCCTGCACGGACTTGTCCGACAGGCCGATGTTCAGGACCGTGTCCATCATGCCGGGCATGGAGAACTTGGCGCCGGAGCGGACGGACACCAGCAGCGGGTCGTCGGCCTGGCCGAGCTTCTTGCCCATCTTCGCTTCGAGGGCTTCGAGGTGCGCACTTACCTCGTCACGGAGTGCCGCGGGCTCCTCGCCGCTCTCCAGGTAGACCTTGCAGGCCTCCGTGGTGATCGTGAAGCCGGGAGGGACCGGGAGACCCAGGTTGGTCATCTCGGCGAGATTGGCACCCTTGCCGCCGAGCAGGTCCTTGAGGTCCTTGTTGCCCTCGGTGAAGTCGTAAACGAACTTCGCTGCCTGGGGTTCTTTGTTTTCCGACACGGGTCTCGACTCCTTGAGGCCACGGTGGCTGCCCTGATGGCGAGGAACATACCCAGATCGAAGGTTCCTGGGTACGTGCACTTGCGCGTCATGCGCCTGTAACCACCCGTCCGCCAGCGGATCGAAAGTCAAGGCTTGGCAAGCGAAGCCAGCCGTATGTTTTCACTTCTTGAAGACAGCAGTGCCCACAGGTGCAGTTTTCTGCTCAGATGAGCAGGTCGCGGCACGACTGATTTCGATCGATGAACGATCAAGGGGTGGCACCGAGTGCCACCCCTTGAGGAAGTGCAGCCGCGCTTGATCCGCTCATCTGAGCGCAACCCTTATCAAGGGTGGCGAGAATCACGCTGCCACAGACCGCTCCGTTTCACCATGCGGACCGCTCGGCGGACGCCGGCCGACGGCGGAAACAGCCCTGTCACACACCCATCTCCGACAGCCGCTGCTCCACCCGGTCCGGCGCGTACAGGTGCTCCACCACCAGCGCGCCGGCGCCGATCAGCCCGGCGCGCTCGCCGAGCCGCGAGGTGACCACGTCCAGGTGGGCCGTGGAGCGGGGCAGCGCCCGCTGGTAGAGCAGCTCGCGGACGCCGGTCAGGAAGGGCGTTCCGGCCAGGTCGCCCGCGATCATCAGCACGCCCGGGTTGAGCAGGGTCACGACCGTCGCCAGGACGTCCCCGACCTGCCGCCCGGCCTCCCGGGCCAGCGCGGCGGCCTCCGGGTGCCCGGCGGCCAGCAGGTCCCGCACATCCGCGCCGGAGGCGGCCGGCACCCCGGACGCGGCCAGCCGCCGGGCCACGGCACCGCCGCTCGCGACCGCCGCGAGACAGCCGTACGAGCCGCACCGGCACAGCGCGTCGGCGCCGACCCGGATGTGCCCGATGTCGCCCGCGCCGCCGTCGACGCCCCGGTAGATCGAGCCGTCCACGACCACCCCGGCGCCGATGCCCGTCGACACCTTGACCAGCACGAAGGCCGTGCAGTCGGGGTGTCCGGTGCGCTGTTCGCCGTACGCCATGAGGTTGGCGTCGTTGTCGACCAGGACCGGGACCGCGGGGGCCCCGGTGTGGTCGGTGAGGGCGCGGGAGAGGCGGCCCCGTATGTCGTAGCCGTCCCAGCCCGGCATGATCGGCGGCTGGACCACCCGGCCGGTCTCGCTGTCCACCGGGCCCGGCACCGCCAGCCCGATCCCGCACACCTCCCGGGCGTGGTGCCCGGCCTTGGTCAGCAGCTCGGCGAACCAGTGTCCCAGCTCGCCCAGGACGGCGTCGGGGCCGTCCTCGACCGCCAGCGTGCCGGCGTGCTCGGCGAGGATCTCGCCGGTCAGGGTGAGGACGGCCGCGCGGGCGTGCCGGGTGTCCAGGTCGGCGGCGAGGACCACCGCGTGGGAGTCGTCGAACTCCAGGGTGATGGAGGGGCGTCCGCCGAGCGGCGAGTCGACCGGGCCGCCGGCGCCCTCGCGCAGCCAGCCCGCCCGGAACAGCCGGTCCAGGCGCTGGCCGACGGTGGCCCGGGACAGTCCGGTCGCCTGCTGGAGCGCGCCGCGCGTCACGGCCCGTCCGCTGCGCACCAGTTCGAGCAGATCGCCGGCACCCGCCTGGCTTCCGCTCTTGCCGGTCCTCCCCGGACGTCCGGTCATGCGCACCCCCTTGTGTTTCTCCAGTTTGCATTACATGCTGAGTTTTGCGTGTTAAATAGACGTAACCCTACGGTGGCCGGGGCCGAACCGCGTCGGCCGGACGTCTTCGGGGAGCCCCGAGTGGATCGCACCGCCCAGCTCACTGCCCGTTCCACCCCGTACCAGACGGCATACGATCCACCGCCCACGGCCACCGCCCCGGCCGCGACGACGTCCCTGCACGCGCGGGCCGCCCGGGTGCTGGAGGCGAACTGGACCGGCGCGTCGACGGTGCCCTCCCGCGACCTGTATCCGCACCAGTGGTCCTGGGACTCCGCGTTCATCGCCATCGGGCTGCGGCACGTCGCGCCGCGGCGGGCCCAGACGGAGCTGGAGACGCTGCTCGCGGCCCAGTGGGCCGACGGTCGCGTCCCGCACATCGTGTTCAACCCCTCCGTACCGCTCGACGCGTACTTCCCGAGCCCCGACTTCTGGCGCTCCTCGACCGCCGGGCGCACCGCGGGTGCCCCGCGCACGCTACAGACCTCCGGCATCGTGCAGCCACCGGTGCACGCGCTGGCGGCCTGGCTGGTGCACCGCGCCGACCCCGGGCTGTCCAGGGCCCGCGGCTTCCTCGCCCGGGTCCACCCACGGCTGGCCGCCTGGCACCGGTACCTGCTGCACCGCCGGGACCTGGGCGGCGCCGGGCTGGTGTCCGTCGTCCACCCCTGGGAGCAGGGCATGGACAACAGCCCCTGCTGGGACGCCCCGCTCGCCCGGATCAGCCCCGCCCCCGCCCGCTCCTTCCGCCGCGCCGACCTCGACCACGGCGCGGCCGGGGACCGGCCGACGGATCTGGACTACGGGCGGTACGTGCGGCTGGCCGCGGACTACCGGGACGCCGGGTACGCCGACGGGGGCGGGGAGTTCGCCGTCGAGGATCCGGCGTTCAACGCCCTCCTCATCGCCTCCGAGTACGCGCTCGCGCGGATCGCCGAGGAACTGGGCGCGGCCGGCTCCGCCCGCCGGGCCCGCGCGCAGCGGCTGACGGCGACGCTGGTGGAGCGGCTGTGGGACGCGGAGGCGGGGATGTTCCTGTGCCGGGACCTGCGGGGCGAGGGCGCCACCGCCGAACGCGGGGCCTCCGAGTCCGGACGCGGGCCCTCCGAGTCCGGCCGGGTCGCCGGGCGTGGTGCCTCCACCGCGGGGAGCGGTGCCTCCGGTTCCGGCCTCGTCACCGAACGCGGCGCCTCCGGGCCAGGCCCCGTCGCCGAACGCGGCGCCTCCCCTTCCGGCCCCGGGGGCGAGCCGCGCGTCAACGGTTCCGGTCTCCTCCCCGAGCGCGGTGTCTCCGGTCTGGTGCCGTTGATCCTGCCCGGGCTCCCCCACGGCATCGCCGCGGCCCTCGTCCGTACCGTGCGCGGGCCGCACTTCTCGGTCGGTGACCGCACCCGGCTCGTGCCCAGCTACGACCTCCTCGGCGAGGCCTTCGACCCGCACCGCTACTGGCGCGGACCGGCCTGGTTCAACACGAGCTGGCTGCTGGAGCGCGGGCTGCGCACACACGGTGAGACGGCGGCGGCCGACGCCCTGCGTCAGGCGGTGCTGGACCTCGCCGGCGCCACCGATTTCGCGGAGTACGTCGACCCGTACACCGGCGAACCCTGCGGAGCCACCGGCTTCAGCTGGACGGCGGCCCTCGCGCTCGACCTGTGCCACCGGCCGGCCGCACACCCCGCGCGTCAAAATCTGGACAAGAGCGCACAAAGAGTCGTACCCCCCACGAACACCGGAACGTTCGACAGGAGTGACAGAGGAGGGGACCGGGGATGACGGACCGGCATCATCTGCTCGTGCAAGGCGCCACCTTCGCCGCCGTGGGCGACCGTGGCGACATCAGCGGGGTGCGGGGCGGCAGCTCCCCGGACGGGTTGTTCGTCCGGGACGCCCGGCACCTCAGCCGCTGGCAGCTCACCCTCGACGGCGCGGTGCCCGAGGTGCTCACCCCGGTCACGGACGGGGACGAGGCCCGCTGTGTGCTGGTCCCGCGCGGCGGCCGGCAGGAGCCCCCGGCGTACACCCTCTTCCGTGAACAGGCCGTCGGGGACAGCTCGTTCGTGGAGTCCGTGAAGGTCACCGGCAACCGCCCGGTGCCCACCACCGTACGGCTCGCGCTCACCGTCGACGCCGACTTCACCGACCAGTTCGAACTGCGCTCCGACCACCGCACCTACGCCAAGGCCGGTGCCCTGCGCTCCCGTGAAGTCCTCCCCGACGGCATCGAGTTCACCTACCGGCGCGCCGAATGGCGGTCCTGTACGACGATCACGGCCGACCCGGCCCCCGACGCCGTGGAGGAGACGGGCACCGGCGCCCGCCGCCTGGTGTGGACCCTCGACCTCGCGCCCCACGGCACGACCGAGCTGCTGCTGCGGGTGATCGCCCGCCCGCACGGCGAGAAGCGTGCCCTGCGGGTACCCCGCGACCCCGCCGCCGTACAGGAACAACTCCTCGCCGAGGAAGCCCGGTTCATGGAGGGCGTGGCCTTCCCGACCGGCTGGCCGGAGCTGGCCGCCGCCTGCGCCCGGGGCCTCGCCGACCTGGCGGCGCTCCAGGTCCCGGCCACCGGGCCGGACGGCGAGGACCTGCGCGTACCGGCGGCCGGTGCGCCCTGGTTCCTCACCCTGCTCGGCCGCGACGCGCTCCTCACCTCCCTGTTCGTCCTGCCGTACCATCCCCGGCCGGCCGCCGCCACGCTCCTCGCCCTGGCCGCCACGCAGGCCACCGGCACCGGCCGGTCCCCGGTCGCCCAGCCGGGCAAGATCGTGCACGAGGTACGGCACGGCGAGCTGGCCCACTTCGGCCAGGTGCCGTTCGGCCGCTACTACGGCTCGGTCGACGCCACTCCGCTCTTCCTGATCCTGCTCGGCGCGTACGTCGAGCAGACCGGGGACACGGAGCCGGCCCGGCGTCTGGAGCCGCACGCCCGGGCCGCCATCGGCTGGATGCTCGACCACGGCGGCCTGACCTCGCGCGGCTATCTCGTCTACCGCGCCGACGAGGGCGGCCTGGCCAACCAGAACTGGAAGGACTCCCCCGGCGCGATCTGCCGCGCCGACGGCACCCGGCCCACCGGCGCGGTGATGGCGGCGGGCGCCCAGGGCTACGCGTACGACGCGCTGCGCCGCACGGCCGGGGTGGCGCGGACGGTGTGGGGCGACGAGACGTACGCCGCACTGCTGGAACAGGCCGCGGCCGACCTGCGGGACCGCTTCCAGCGGGACTTCTGGATGCGGGAGCAGTCCTTCCCGGCGCTGGCGCTGGACGAGCAGGGCCGCCAGATCGACGCGCTGGCGTCCGACGCCGGGCATCTGCTGTGGTCGGGGCTGCTGGACAAGGAGTACGGCGAGGAGGTGGGCCGGCGGCTGCTGGAGCCGGACTTCTTCTCGGGCTGGGGCGTCCGCACGGTGGCCTCCGGCCAGGCCGCGTACCATCCGCTGTCCCATCACCGGGGGTCCGTCTGGCCCCACGACAACGCGCTGATCGCCCTGGGCCTGGCGCGGTACGGGCTGCATGACGAGGCCCGTACGGTCGCCCATGCGCTGATCGACGCGGCGACGGTGGGCGGGCACCGGTTGCCGGAGGTGCTGGCGGGGTACGGGCGTACTCCGCACGGTTCGCCGGTGCCGTATCCGCATGCGTGCGGGCGGGGGGCGCGGTCGGCTGCCGCACCGCTTGCCTTGCTGACGGCTGTCGGGGGCGCCTGAGGGGTGGTCTTCCGGGCACTGTCGTACCGCCGACCGGATTGACCAGGTGTTTGCCCAGTCGTCGTGAACGGTGCCTTCCCGCGGGCCGTACGGGAAGGCATGAGCGCGCTCCAGTCTGCCTCTGCGGAGGACGTGGCCGAAGAGGTCTCCGAACCCGCCGCACGCACGTTCCGCCGTCCCTGGGCCGCATGGTCGGCGTGGCGGAGGCGCTGGCGGGCGGGGCATCCGGAGGTCGCGCGGGCCCTGTCCGTCACCGTCACCGTGCTCGCCGCGGCCCTTGTCGTCGCGGCGCTGGTGATGCCCAACACGGTCGTCCGGCTGGGTCCCGCGAAGTTCTTCCGCATACCCGCCGAGGCCGTCATCGGGGCGGCCGTGCTGCTCGCGCTGCCGCGGCGGCCCCGGGTGGCGGTGGCGGCGGTGTCCGGGGTGCTGCTCGGGGCCATGACCGTGCTCAACGCGCTGGACATGGGGTTCAACCAGTACCTCGGCCGCAGCTTCAACGTCGTACTGGACTGGAGTCTGTTCGGGGACGCGGAGTCGTATCTGGAGGACTCCCTCGGGCGGACGGCCACCCTCGCCGCGGTGGCCGGACTGATCGTGGTCGTCCTGCTGCTCTTCGTGCTGCTGGCGCTGGCGATGGTGCGGCTGAGCGACCTCCTCGCCCGGCACCCCGGCACCGCGACCCGCGGCACCCTGGTCGCCGGGGTCGTCTGGATCACCTGTTCCTCGCTCGGGCTCCAGATAGCGGGCGTGCCGATCGCCTCCGACCGCACCGCGACCGCGCTGAAGGTCCAGGCCCGCCGGGTGTCGGCCACGCTGAAGGACGAGGCGGAGTTCCGGAAGGTGGCCCGGGCCGACGCGTTCGGGAACACGCCGGGCAGTCAGCTGGTCCCCGATCTGCGCGGCAAGGACGTGATCTTCACCTTCATCGAGAGCTACGGCCGCAGTGCGATCGAGGACCCGATCATGGCGCCCGGCGTGGACCGCACGCTCGACGTCCGCACCAAGGCGCTGGCCAAGGCCGGCTTCCACGCCAAGAGCGGCTGGCTGACCTCGGCGACGTACGGCGGGAGCAGCTGGCTCGGCCACTCCACCACCATGTCGGGCCTGTGGATCAGCAATCAGCAGCGTTACCGCACGGTGATGGCCAGCGACCACCTCAGCCTGACGGAGGCGTTCAAGAAGACCGGCGCGTTCGACACCGTCGGGGTCATGCCGGGTGTGCAGAAGGGATGGCCGGAGCAGAAGTGGTACGGCCTGGACAAGGTCTACAACGCCTTCCAACTCGGCTACCGGGGGCCGAAGTTCAGCTGGTCGACCATGCCCGACCAGTACGCGCTCCAGCAGTACCAGGAGCGGGTGCACAGCAAGCGGCCGGCCGACGGCAAGGCGCGGATGTCCCTGCTCATCCTGACGTCGAGTCATCAGCCCTGGGCGCCCGTCCCGAAGATGGTGGGCTGGGACCAGCTCGGTGACGGCTCGGTCTTCAAGGGCATCCAGGCGGCGGGGAACAAGCCGGCCGACGTCATCGCCGACACCACCAAGTCCCGCGAGGAGTACGGCAAGTCGGTGCGGTACTCGGTGACCGCGCTGACCGAGTGGCTGGAGCGGTACGGCACCGAGGACACGGTGCTGGTCTTCCTCGGCGACCACCAGCCGATCGCCCGGGTCAGCGGCAACCACGCCAGCCGTGACGTGCCGGTGTCGATCGTCGCCAAGGATCCCAGGATGCTGGACAAGATCGTCGACTGGAACTGGACGGACGGGCTCCGCCCCGCCCACGACGCCCCGGTATGGAAGATGAGTTCCTTCCGCGACCGCTTCCTGACGGCCTACGGCTCGACTCCCCACCCGAAGAAGAACTGACGCGGCGCCTTCCAGCCGACCGAGTCGAGTGGTGGGTGGGCGAGGCCGGGGTCCAGGGGCGGAGCCCCTTGGGCGGGGTCTGGGGCGGAGCGCCAGGGCCGGTCAGCCACCCGACGTGTCGAGCTCCGCTTCCTCGGTGATCCCGGCGCAGTCGTACGGATCCTTCAGCCACCCGTCCGGCAACACCACCCGGTTGTTGCCGGACGTACGCCCCCGAGGCCCCTCCGCACCGACCGGCCACGCCTGATCCAGATCCAGCTCGTCCAGCCCCGCCCGCAACTCCTCCAGGGACGACGTGATCGCGAGCCGCTTACGCATCTCGGACCCGACCGCGAACCCCTTCAGGTACCAGGCGACGTGCTTACGGAAGTCGACCACGCCCTTGGACTCGTCACCGATCCACTCCCCGAGCAGCGTGGCGTGCCGCACCATGACGTCGGCGACCTCCCGCAACGTGGGCCGCAGGAAATCGTCCCGCCCCTCGAACGCGGCGACCAGGTCCGCGAACAGCCACGGCCGCCCCAGGCACCCGCGCCCCACGACCACCCCGTCGCACCCGGTCTCCCGCACCATCCGCAGCGCGTCCTCGGCCGACCAGATGTCACCGTTGCCGAGCACGGGGATCTCCGGCACATGCTCCTTCAGCCGCGCGATGGCGTCCCAGTCGGCGGTGCCGCCGTAGTGCTGCGCGGCGGTGCGGCCGTGCAGGGCGATGGCCGTCACGCCCTCCTCCACGGCGATCCGGCCGGCGTCGAGGTAGGTGATGTGGTCGTCGTCGATGCCCTTGCGCATCTTCATGGTCACCGGCAGGTCACCGGCCCCGCTGACCGCCTCGCGCAGGATGGCCCGCAGCAGGTTCCGCTTGTAGGGCAGGGCCGAGCCGCCGCCCTTGCGCGTGACCTTCGGCACGGGGCAGCCGAAGTTCAGGTCGATGTGGTCGGCCAGGCCCTCCTCCGCGATCATGCGGACGGCCTTGCCGACGGTCGCGGGGTCGACGCCGTACAGCTGGATCGAGCGCGGCTGCTCGCTCGGGTCGAACTTGATCAGCTGCATGGTCTTCTCGTTGCGCTCGACCAGCGCCCGGGTGGTGATCATCTCGCTGACGAACAGTCCCTTGCCGCCGCTGAACTCCCTGCACAGGGTGCGGAAGGGGGCGTTGGTGATCCCCGCCATGGGTGCGAGCACGACGGGCGGTGTCACGGCGTGCGGGCCGATGGAGAGCGGGTGGGTCATCGTCAGGACTCCGGGACGGATCTACGGCACAGGACGGACACGGGAACGCTGGGCAAGGACCCATTGTCCCTCACGCGTCCCGTGCCCGGTCCGCCGGCTCGGCTCCGCCGGCCGGCACCCGAAGATCATGCATGAATCATTAGTTAGACGCACTATTGAGTTCGGCGTACGATGGGACACATGCCAGAGCTGAGCCCTCGCCGACGCCTGCTCGTGCTCGCGATCTGCTGCATGAGCCTGCTGATCGTGAGCCTCGACAACACCGTGCTGAACGTGGCCCTGCCCTCGATGCAGCGCGACCTGCACGCCACCACCTCCGGCCTGCAGTGGACGATCGACGCGTACACGCTGGTGCTGGCCTCGCTGCTGATGCTGGCGGGCTCCACGGCCGACCGGATCGGCCGCAAACGCGTCTTCATGGCGGGCCTGGTGGTGTTCACCGTCGGCTCCGTGCTCTGCTCCGTCGCCCCGAACCTGGAACTGCTGATCGTCTTCCGCATGGTCCAGGCGGTGGGCGGCTCGATGCTCAACCCGGTCGCCATGTCGATCATCACCAACACCTTCACCGACGCCCGGGAACGCGCCCGCGCGATCGGCGTGTGGGGCGCGGTGGTCGGCATCTCCATGGCGGCGGGTCCGCTGGTCGGCGGGCTGCTGGTGCAGTCGGTGAGCTGGCGCGCCATCTTCTGGGTCAACCTCCCGGTCGGTCTCGCGGCCCTGCTGCTCACCCTCCGCTTCGTCCCCGAGTCCCGCGCGCCCAAGGCCCGTCGCCCCGACCCGGTCGGGCAGCTGCTGGTGATCGCCCTGTTCGGCTCGCTGACGTACGCGATCATCGAGGCACCGGAGTCGGGCGCCGGCCCGGTGACGCCGTTCGCCGTGGTCGCCGTGGCCGCGCTGCTGGCCCTCCTCCGGTACGAGCCCCGCCGCGACGAACCCCTCATCGACCTGCGCTTCTTCCGCTCGGCCCCGTTCAGCGGCGCCACGGTGATCGCCATCAGCGCGTTCGCGGCCCTCGGCGGGTTCCTGTTCCTGTCCACCCTGTACCTGCAGAACGTGCGCGGCCTGGACGCCCTGCACGCGGGCCTGTGGATGCTCCCGATGGCCCTGCCGACGTTCCTGTGCGCCCCGCTGTCCGGCCGCCTGGTGGGCAGCCGCGGCCCGCGCCTGCCGCTCCTGGTGGCGGGGACGGCGATGACCGCGAGCGGTGTCCTGTTCGCCGCGTTCGAGGCGGAGACCTCCAACGCCACCCTCCTCCTCGGCTACGTCCTCTTCGGCATCGGCTTCGGCTTCGTGAACGCGCCGATCACCAACACGGCCGTGTCGGGCATGCCGCGCGCCCAGGCCGGTGTCGCCGCCGCCGTCGCCTCCACCAGCCGGCAGCTGGGCCAGACGCTCGGCGTCGCGGTCATCGGCGCCGTCCTGGCCTCCGGCATCGGCTCGTCCCCGTACCGGCAGGTGTTCGTGTCGGCGGCCCGCCCCGGCTGGTGGATCCTCACCGCCTGCGGCCTGGCCGTCCTGACCCTGGGCCTCCTGACCAGCGGCCACTGGGCCCGCCGCACCGCCGAACGCACGGCCGAGAGCCTGCGGTCACCGGAGGTACGCCAGATCGCGGAAACCGCAGAACGGGCGTAGCCCCAAAGCCCGGCGGGACGCCGCTCAGGTTCCTGCTCCGGTCCCGGACGCCCGGCTGAGGCCCGGCACCCGCCCCGCCGCACGTGTCCCTGGTCCGAACGCCCTGTTGTCCGTGCGGGGTGCGGCGCGGCTTCCGGGTCCGGTGGGGTTCCCGGCTCACGATGTCCGGCAGCAGCTCCGCCGACCCCGTGGAGGATTCCTTGCCGTGCTGGAGGCGTACGGGCCTGACCGCGCTCGTCTGCGCTGTCTGCCTCACCGGCTGCGCCACGCTCGGCGAGCGGGAGGCTGCCGCGTCCCGGGCCGCCGTGCGCTTCGAGGAGAGCGTCCGGCGGGCCGACGGCCCCCGCGGCTGCGCGGCGCTCGCCCCGGCAACCTGGCAGGAGGTCGAGCAGTCCGCCGAGTCCTCCTGCGCCAAGGCCCTCCCCGGCGAACAGCTCCCCTACGGGGGTGCCGTACGGGACGTCCGGGTCCACGGCCGGCAGGCACAGGTCGTCCTGGACCGCGACACCCTGTTCCTGTCTGCCTTCCCGGCCGGCTGGCTGATCACCGCGGCGGGCTGCGTGCCGCGGCCCGAGCAGCCGTACCAGTGCAAGGTGAAAGGGGGCTGAGCCGGTCATGCGCACCCTGTTCACCGTGGTCCTGCTGACCGTGGGCACCGGGCTCTGCTACTTCACCGCCGTGGGGCTGATGCAGCGGTGAACCGCCTCACCCGCTTCCTGAAGCACAACAGCCTGACCCTCGCCTTCTTCACCGGCTTCGTGCTCACCCTCGCCGGGCAGGCGGTGGCCGGCCACGCCGACTTCAACAACCGGCTCACCACCGACGGGCTGCACCCGGTCGGCTTCCTCGACTACCTCGCGACCTCCGACTTCGCCGTGGACGTCACCGAGAACTGGCAGTCGGAGTACCTGCAGTTCTTCCTGTACATCTTCGGCACCGTCTGGCTGCTCCAGCGCGGTTCACCCGAGTCCAAGGAGCTGCACAAGGCCGGGGTGGAGAGCGACCGGGACCAGAAGGTCGGCGAGCACGCCGGCCCGGAGTCCCCGCGCTGGGCCGCCGCCACGGGCTGGCGGCAGCGGATGTACGCCCGCTCGCTGGGCGTCGTCATGGCCGCCATCTTCCTCTGGTCCTGGCTCGCCCAGTCCATCACCGGCGTCGCCGCCTACAACGAGGAACACCTGCGCCAGCTCCAGTCGCCGATCTCCTGGTGGGCGTACCTGGGCTGCGCCGACTTCTGGGACCGCACCCTGCAGAACTGGCAGTCCGAACTGCTGGCCGTCGCCTCGATGGCCATCCTCTCCGTCTATCTGCGCCAGCGTGGCTCCCCCGAGTCCAAGCCGGTCGGCGCGGCCCACACCGCGACCGGGGTGGAGGGCTGAGGGTCAGCGCCCGCACGCGATCTCGTACAGCTTCTCCAGCCGCTCCCGGGTCTCCTCGTTCCTCGGCGTGTACGTCACCATGCGGGCGCCGACCTCGGGGGCGAGCCACAGGTCCGTGTGCTCCAGGCTGAGGTGGCCCACGTAGGGGTTGAGGAACTCCTTGGTCTTGGAGCGGGTGTCGACCACCTCGTAGCGCTGCCAGTTCTCGCGGAAGGCGGGTGACTCCTCCAGCCGCTTCAGGAGCATCTTCCAGGCGGGCTCGCCGAGGTGGCCGGCCAGGGCGGCGCGCAGCCGGGCGGCCATCAGGCGCTGGGTCTCCTCCAGGTGGACGACCGCCGCCTGCCACTCCTTGTCGGTGTGGACGAGGAGCATGCAGTTGCGGTCCTCGGGCGGGACCGCGTCCAGGTCGCCCAGGAGGCGGCCGTACGTGCGGTTGTAGGCGAGGATGTCGTACCGGCTGTTCTGGATGCAGGCGGGGATCGGCTCCAGCCCGGTCAGCATCTCGCGCAGGGCGGGGGTGACGCTCGGGCAGGTCGCCGCCGGGGTCGGGTCGGTCGCGCCGGCCAGCTGGAAGAGGTGGGCGCGTTCGCTGGCGTCCAGGCGCAGGGCGCGCGCGAGGGCGTCGAGGACCTGGACGGAGACCTGGATGTCACGGGCCTGTTCGAGCCAGGTGTACCAGGTGACGCCGACCGCGGAGAGGTGGGCGACCTCCTCACGGCGCAGCCCGGGGGTGCGGCGGCGGGCCCCGCGTGGCAGGCCCACCTGCTCCGGCGTGATGCGCTCCCGTCTGCTGCGCAGGAACGCGGCCAGCTCGTGCCGGCGGATCTCCGCTCCCCGGGCGGGCTGCGCCCGGGTTTCCTGGACCGAGGTCGTCATAGGTCCAGGGTGCCGGGCGGTCCAACCTGTTTCCAGGTGCTTCCAGTACCAGGACAAGGGCCGCCGGCCACCAGCATGACCCGGAATCCGGTGCGTCGCGGGGTGGTTCCGGGTAGTTCCGCTACCAGGATGAGGAGACTCTGGTACCAGCCTGGGCGGTGTTCCAGGCTCGGGAGCATGAGGGAAACCGTCACCGCTCCCGCCGTCCGGCCGACGGCGGCGCCGCCCGCGCTCGGCGGGCCCGGGCTGTTCACCGTCCTGCTGGCCGCGGCGCTGCCGCTGGTCGACTTCTTCATCGTCAATGTCGCCCTGCCGGCCATCGGCGCCGATCTCGCCGCGGGCGAGTCGGTGCTGGAGCTGGTCGTCGCCGGGTACGGGGTCGCGTACGCCGTGCTGCTCGTGCTCGGCGGGCGGCTCGGGGACCTGTTCGGCCGGCGCCGGCTGTTCCTCGCCGGGATGGCCGCCTTCGGGCTCACGTCGCTGGCCTGCGGGCTCGCGCCCGGGGCCTGGAGCCTGGTCGCGGCCCGGGTCGCGCAGGGCGCCTCGGCCGCCGCGATGCTGCCGCAGGTGCTCGCCACCATCCAGTCCGCCACGAGCGGCGCCCGCCGTGCGAAGGCCATGAGCCTCTACGGCGCCACGGCCGGGCTGTCCATGGTGGCCGGGCAGATCCTCGGCGGGGTTCTGGTCGCCGCCGACGTCGCCGGGACCGGGTGGCGGGCCGTCTTCCTCGTCAATGTGCCGGTGGTCGTGCTGGGGCTCGTGCTCGCCGCGCGGTTCGTGCCGGAGACCCGGTCGCAGCACCCCGAGCCCGTGGACGTGCCGGGCACCGTGCTGCTCGCGGTGTCCCTGCTGACGCTGCTCGCGCCGCTCACCGAGGGCCGGGCGGCCGGCTGGCCGCTGTGGACCTGGCTGTCACTGGCCGCGTTCCCGTTCGCGGCGGGCGCGTTCTGGGTGGTGGAGCGGCGGGCGGACCGGTCGGGGCGGACGCCGCTGGTGCCGCCGAGCCTGTTCCGGGTGCCGTCCATGCGGCGCGGTCTGGAGCTGATGGTGCCGTTCTCCATCGGCTTCAGCGGGTTCATGTTCGTGATCGCGCTGGCGTTGCAGCAGGGTGCCGGGCTCGGTCCGGTGCCGGCCGGGCTCGCGCTGGCGCCGATGGCCGTGGCGTTCCTGCTCGTCTCCCTCGCCGGGCCCCGGCTGATCGCCCGCTTCGGTACGCGGGTGGTCACGGCCGGGTCCGTGCTCCAGGGCGTGGGTGTGCTGCTGATCGTGCTGGCCGCGTGGCGGGACTGGCCTCGGCTGGACGTCGTCTCCCTGCTGCCGGGCGCGGCGGTGGCCGGTGCGGGGCAGGCGCTCCAGCTGCCCAACATCATGCGGCTGGTGATGTCCGAGGTGCCGCCCGCGCGGGCCGGGGTCGGCAGCGGGGTGATGGTCACCACGCAGCAGTCGGCGCTGGCGCTGGGGGTGGCCACGCTGGGCACGCTGTTCCTGACCCTGGTGCCGCATCTGGGGATGCGGGACGCGCTGGTCAGCACGTTGCTGGTGCAGTTGGGCGGGATCGTGCTGACGGGGCTGCTGAGCCTGCGGCTGCCGCGGACGGTGGGTTGAGAGCGGCGGGCTTTTGGTCCAGACCTATTGACGAGAGGTCTGGACCACGCGCACTGTCATGTCTACGACAGGACACCTCACCGATCCCCCACCGGGAGGCCCCATGCTCCGCCGTACCCTGCGCGTCCTCACCGCCGCGCTCGCCGCGGCCGTTCTCGCCCCGCTCGCGATCGCCGGCGCGCCCGCCGCCTCCGCCGCCGACACCTGCGCGGTGAAGCCGAAGCCGGCGGGCAAGGTGCTCCAGGGCTACTGGGAGAACTGGGACGGCGCCGCCAACGGGGTCCACCCGCCCTTCGGCTGGACCCCGATCACCGACTCCCGCATCGCCGCCCACGGCTACAACGTGATCAACGCGGCCTTCCCGGTGATCCGCTCCGACGGCACGGCCCTGTGGGAGGACGGCATGGACGCGGGCGTGAAGGTGGCCACGCCGGCCGAGATGTGCGCGGCCAAGGCGTCCGGCCAGACGATCCTGCTGTCCATCGGCGGCGCGGCGGCCGGTATCGACCTCAGCTCCTCCGCCGTGGCCGACCGCTTCGTGGCGACGATCGTCCCCATCCTGAAGAAGTACAACTTCGACGGCATCGACATCGACATCGAGACGGGCCTGGTCGGCAGCGGGAATATCGGCCGGCTCTCCACGTCCCAGGCCAACCTGATCCGGATCATCGACGGGATCCTCGCGCAGATGCCGGCGGGCTTCGGCCTGACCATGGCCCCGGAGACGGCGTACGTCACCGGCGGCAGCGTCACCTACGGCTCCATCTGGGGCGCGTACCTGCCGGTCATCAAGAAGTACGCGGACAACGGCCGCCTGTGGTGGCTGAACATGCAGTACTACAACGGCAGCATGTACGGCTGCTCCGGCGACTCCTACGCGGCCGGCACGGTGCAGGGCTTCACCGCCCAGACCGACTGCCTCAACAAGGGCCTGGTGGTGCAGGGTACGACGATCAAGGTGCCGTACGACAAGCAGGTGCCCGGCCTGCCCGCCCAGTCCGGCGCGGGCGGCGGCTACATGTCCCCGTCCCTGGTCTCCCAGGCCTGGAAGCACTACGGCACCTCGCTCAAGGGCCTGATGACGTGGTCGGTCAACTGGGACGGCGCGAAGAACTGGACCTTCGGCGACAACGTCAGGGCGCTCCAGGGCCGCTGAGCGGGGGCGGACACGCGAATGCCGGACGAGTCCGCGCTGGCGGCTCGCCCGGCATCCGGCGGTGTGACTAGGCGCCCACGAGGCGCTGGGCCAGGTAGCCCTCGATCTGGTCGAGCGACACGCGCTCCTGCTTCATGGAGTCACGCTCGCGGACGGTGACCGCGTTGTCCTCCAGCGTGTCGAAGTCGACGGTCACGCAGTACGGCGTACCGATCTCGTCCTGGCGGCGGTAGCGGCGGCCGATGGCACCGGCGTCGTCGAACTCGATGTTCCAGTTCTGCCGCAGCGCCTGGGCGAGGCCCTTGGCCTTCGGGGACAGCTCGGGGTTCCGCGACAGGGGCAGCACGGCGACCTTCACCGGGGCCAGGCGGTGGTCCAGGCGCAGAACCGTGCGCTTCTCCATCTTGCCCTTGGCGTTCGGCGCCTCGTCCTCGACGTAGGCGTCGAGCAGGAAGGCCAGCATGGTGCGGCCGACACCCGCCGCCGGCTCGATGACGTACGGCGTCCAGCGCTCGCCGGCCTCCTGGTCGAAGTAGGAGAGGTCCTGGCCCGAGGCCTTGGAGTGCGCGGAGAGGTCGTAGTCGGTGCGGTTGGCGACACCCTCCAGCTCGCCCCACTCCGAACCGCCGAACTGGAAGCGGTACTCGATGTCGGCGGTGCGCTTGGAGTAGTGGGAGAGCTTCTCCTTCGGGTGCTCGTACCAGCGCATGTTCTCCTCACGCAGGCCCAGGCCGGTGTACCAGTTCCAGCGCTGCTCCATCCAGTACTCCTGCCACTGCTCGTCCTCGCCCGGCTTGACGAAGAACTCCATCTCCATCTGCTCGAACTCGCGGGTGCGGAAGATGAAGTTGCCCGGCGTGATCTCGTTGCGGAACGACTTGCCCATCTGGGCGATGCCGAACGGCGGCTTGCGGCGCGAGGTGGTCTGCACCTGGGCGAAGTTGGTGAAGATGCCCTGGGCGGTCTCGGGGCGCAGGTACGCGACCGAGCCGGAGTCCTGGGTCGGGCCGAGGTGCGTGGAGAGCAGACCCGAGAACTGCTTGGGCTCGGTGAACTGGCCCTTGTTGCCGCAGTTCGGGCAGTTGATGTCCGCGAGGCCGTTCGCCGGGGCGTGGCCCTTCTTCTCCTCGTACGCCTCCTCCAGGTGGTCGGCGCGGAACCGCTTGTGGCACGCGGTGCACTCGGTCAGCGGGTCCGTGAAGGTGGCGACGTGGCCGGAGGCCACCCAGACCTCGGGGGCCAGGATGACGGACGAGTCGATACCGACGACGTCCTCGCGCGACGTCACCATGTAGCGCCACCACTGGCGCTTGATGTTCTCCTTCAGCTCGACACCGAGCGGTCCGTAGTCCCAGGCGGCACGCTGTCCGCCGTAGATCTCACTGCAGGGGAAAACGAAGCCACGGCGCTTGCTCAGGCTGACGATGGTGTCGATCTTGTCGGCGGCCACGGTGCTCTCTTCATTACGACGACGGGCGTTGAAGCGAGATGCTTCCAGCGAATGATTCAGGTTACCGGCGCAGGCTCCCCCACGACCAAATCGGCCCCTGCCCAGACCGCCTGACGAGCGTTGTTGACAACGGTTTCCATATTTGTTGAAAATGACTGTCATGAACGTACGACGACGCATCCGGTCCCGCGCGCAGCGCCTCATACCCGCCGCCGCGGTCGCCGCGGCCACCGCCCTCGGGATCGGCACGCTCTCCGCCTGCTCCGGCGACAAGGCGGTCGCGGCCAACACGAGCAAGTTCGACGTCGTCGCGTCGTTCTACCCGATGGCCTTCCTCGCCGAGCGGATCGGCGGGGACCACGTCCACGTCACCACCCTCACCTCGCCCGGCCAGGAGCCGCACGACCTGGAGATCAGCCCCCAGCAGATCGCCTCGCTCCAGGAGTCCGACGCGGTGCTGTACCTGAAGAACCTCCAGCCGTCCGTCGACGACGCGGTGGCCCAGTCCCCGGTCAGGACGAAGATCGACGCGGCCTCCCTGACCACACTGGAGGACCACGGCAACGAGGTCGGCGGCCACGCGGCCGAGCACGACGGCCACGAGGGCGAGGAAGCCACCGGCAAGGACCCGCACATCTGGCTCGACCCGGTGCGCTACGCCCAGGTCGCCGAGGGTGTCGGCAAGGCCTTCGAGAAGGCCGACCCGAAGCACGCCGCCGACTACAAGAAGAACACCGCGGCCCTGGTCGAGCAGCTGAACGGCCTGAACACCGAGTTCAGGGACGGGCTCGCGGACACGAGGAGCAAGGTCTTCATCACCACGCACGCCGCCTTCGGCTACCTCGCCGAGCGCTACGGCCTCACCGAGGAGGCCATCAACGGCCTCGACCCCGAGTCCGAGCCGAGCGCCGCCCGCGTCCGGGACCTGGAGAAGATGGCCAGGGCCGACGGCGTCTCCACGGTCTTCTACGAGACGCTCGTCAGCGACAAGACCGCCAAGACCATCGCGACCGACGCGGGCCTGAAGACCGACGTCCTCGACCCGATCGAGGGCATCACCGGCAAGTCCCGCGGCAAGGACTACTTCGCGGTCCAGCGGGCCAACCTCAAGGCGCTCCAGCAGGCACTGGGCGCCAAGTGACAGGAGACGAGATGACCGGCGAGCCTGTCATAGCCCTGCGCGGTGTGACCGCCGAACTCGGCGCACGCCCCGTGCTGCGCGGCATCGACCTCACCGTCGGCCGCGGCGAGGTCGTCGCGCTGCTCGGCGCCAACGGCTCCGGCAAGTCCACGGCGATCCGCGCGATCATCGGCCAGGTGCCGGTGAACAGCGGCACGATCGAGCTGTTCGGCGCCCCGCGCCGGTCCTTCCGGGACTGGGCGCGCGTGGGCTACGTACCGCAGCGCACGACGGCCGCGGGCGGAGTCCCGGCGACGGTCACCGAGATCGTCTCCGCGGGCCGCCTGTCCCGCACCCGCTTCGGTGTCTTCCGCCAAAGCGACCGCGAGGCCGTGCGCCGGGCCCTGGAGCTGGTCGGCATGGCGGACCGCGCCAAGGACTCCGTGAACGCCCTGTCCGGCGGCCAGCACCAGCGGGTGCTGATCGCCCGCGCGCTGGTCGCCGAGCCCGAGCTGCTGATCATGGACGAGCCGATGGCGGGTGTCGACCTGGCCAGCCAGGAGATCCTGGCGCGCACCCTGAAGCAGCAGGTGGAAGCCGGTACGACGGTCCTGCTCGTACTGCACGAGCTGGGCCCGCTGGAGCCCCTGATCGACCGGGCGGTCGTCCTGCGCGACGGCTGTGTGCTGCACGACGGCCCGCCGCCGCGCGCGGTCGGCCAGCACGCGCTGCCCGGCCACGACCACGTACACCCGCACGCACCGGCGGGCGCCGAACCGATCCGCACGGGACTGCTGAGCTGATGGACTTCCTGAACTACGCCTTCATGCAGCGGGCGCTGCTGGCCGCCGTGCTGGTCGGCATCACCGCGCCCGCGATCGGCATCTACCTGGTCCAGCGCCGCCAGGCCCTGATGGGCGACGGCATCGGACACGTGGCCATGACGGGCGTCGGCCTCGGCTTCCTGCTGTCCACGTCCCCCGTGTGGATGGCGACGGCCGTCTCCGTCCTCGGCGCGGTCCTGATGGAGCTGATCCGCTGGTACGGCAAGACCCGCGGCGACATCGCCCTGGCCATGCTGTTCTACGGCGGTATGGCCGGCGGTGTGATGCTGATCAACCTCGCGCCGGGCGGCTCCACCGCCAACCTGACGTCGTACCTGTTCGGCTCCCTGTCGACGGTGTCCGAGTCCGACGTGACCGCGATCTGTGTACTCGCCGCGTTCGTCCTGCTGGTCACGCTGGGCCTGCGCCGCCAGCTGTTCGCGGTCAGCCAGGACGAGGAGTTCGCGCGGGTCACGGGCCTGCCGGTGCGCGCGCTGAACCTGCTGACGGCGGTCACCGCGGCCGTCACCGTCACGGTCGCCATGCGGGTCGTCGGCCTGCTGCTGGTGTCCGCGCTGATGGTCGTCCCCGTGGCGGCGGCGCAGCAGCTCAGCCGCAGCTTCACCGTCACCTTCGTGATCGCGGTGGCGATCGGCGTGGTGGTGGCCGTCAGCGGCACGGTCACGTCGTACTACCAGGACGTCCCGCCCGGCGCCACGATCGTCCTGCTGACCATCGCCGCGTTCCTCGCGCTGACCGCGCTGGCCGGCCCGCTGGCCCGGCGACGCGCCCGCGCGGCCGCCGCGGCCCAGCCCGCCGGGGACCCCGCGGAGTGCGCGATTCCGGCCACGCGGGGCTCCGGGGACGAGGTCGGCGTCTGACCGCCGACAGCCCGGGCTGGCACAATGGCCCGGGCAGCAGCAGACGTGAGGAGGCAACGGTGACGACCGCTGGACCGCCCGTGAAGGGCCGCGCGACCCGCCAGCGTGCAGCCGTGGCGGCGGCCCTGGACGAGGTCGACGAGTTCCGCAGCGCGCAGGAACTGCACGACATGCTCAAGCACAAGGGCGACTCCGTCGGCCTGACCACGGTCTACCGCACCCTCCAGTCCCTCGCCGAGGCCGGCGAGGTCGACGTCCTGCGCACGTCCGACGGCGAGTCCGTGTACCGCCGCTGCTCCAGCGGCGAACACCACCACCACCTGGTCTGCCGCGCCTGCGGCAAGGCGGTGGAGGTGGAGGGCCCGGCGGTGGAGAAGTGGGCCGAGGCCATCGCCGCCGAGCACGGTTACGTCAACGTGGCCCACACGGTGGAGATCTTCGGCACCTGTGCCGACTGCGCGGCGCTGACCGGCTGAGGCCGAGCGCCGTCGGCACCCGGCGTCCGATCAGCTCCGCTCGCCTTCCATGGCCAGCAGTTCCTCGTTCGGGATCGCGCCGCCGAAGCGGCGGTCGCGGGAGGCGAACTCGACGCAGGCCCGCCACAGGTCACGGCGGTCGAAGTCGGGCCACAGCACGTCCTGGAAGACCATCTCGGCGTACGCGCTCTGCCAGAGCAGGTAGTTGGACGTCCGCTGCTCGCCGCTCGGCCGCAGGAACAGGTCGACGTCCGGCATGTCCGGGTAGTACAGGTACCTCTGGACGGTCTTCTCGCTGACCTTGGACGGGTCGAGCCGGCCCGCCTTCACGTCCTCGGCGATCCGCTGCGCCGCGTCGGCGATCTCCGCACGGCCGCCGTAGTTCATGCAGAAGTACAGGGTGAGCAGGTCGTTGCCCTTGGTCTGCTCCTGGGCGACCTGGAGCTCCTTCGCCACCGACTTCCACAGCTTGGGCATCCGGCCCACCCAGCGCACCCGGATGCCCAGCTCGTCGAGCTGGTCGCGGGTCTTGCGGATGAAGTCGCGGTTGAAGTTCATGAGGAAGCGGACCTCGTCGGGCGACCGCTTCCAGTTCTCGGTGGAGAAGGCGTACAGGGAGATGTTGCGGACGCCGATCTCGATGGAGCCCTGGAGCACGTCCAGCACCCGCTCGGCGCCGACCTTGTGCCCCTCGGTGCGCGGCAGCCCCCGCTCCTTCGCCCACCGCCCGTTGCCGTCCATGACGATCGCCACGTGGTTCGGGACCAGCTCACCCGGGAGCTTGGGCGCGCGGGCACCGGACGGGTGCGGCTCCGGCGCCTTGTACTCGCGCCGCTGGCGCCCCAGGATCCCGCGTACGACCATGTGCTTCTCGTCTCCCTCTTACTTCTCGACGTACCTGAGCGAACGCAGCCCGCGCTCCAGATGCCAGTGCAGGTAGGCGGACACCAGCCCGCTGCCCTCGCGGACGTACCGCGCCTCGCACGCGTCCGCCGTCTCCCAGTCTCCCGTAAGCAGCGCCCCCAGCAGCACCAGGGTCTGCGGGGACGGTACGACACTGCCGGGCACCCGGCAGTCCACGCAGACGGAGCCGCCGGAGGCCACGGAGAAGAACCGGTTCGGGCCGGGCATCCCGCACTTCGCGCAGTCGCCGAAGCTGGGCGCGTAGCCGTTGACGGCGAGGGAGCGCAGCAGGAAGGCGTCGAGGACGAGGTGCGGCGCGTGCTCGCCCCGGGCGAGCGTGCGCAGGGCCCCGACCAGCAGCAGGTACTGCTGGACGGCCGGCTCGCCCTCGTGGTCCGTGAACCGCTCGGCCGTCTCCAGCATGGCGGTCCCGGCGGTGTAGCGCGCGTAGTCGGTGACGATCCCGCCGCCGTAGGGGGCGATGGTCTCGCTCTGTGTGCACAGCGGCAGCCCGCGCCCGACCAGCTCGCTGCCCCGCGCGAAGAACTGCACGTCGACGTGGGAGAAGGGTTCGAGCCGGGCGCCGAACTTGGACTTCGTACGCCGCACGCCCCGGGCGACGGCCCGCACCCGGCCGTGGCCGCGCGTGAGCAGCGTGATGATCCGGTCCGCTTCTCCCAGCTTCTGGGTGCGCAGCACGATGCCGTCGTCGCGGAACAGACTCATGGCTCCATTCTCGCCCATGCCGGGGCGGTCCCGTCGCACGTATGGGCGGCACCACCGCGGCGGACCCTCGGGCGGCTCACCGACGAGGAGCAGACGACCCTGCGCGACCTGCCGGCCCGGGCCGCCGACCGAGCGACCGCGCGACGGCGCCCGGGCAGGCACCGCGGGGACGGTCGCCCTGGTTCAGGGACACCCGCCCGGACCGGGGTGGCGCACCGCCTGGGTGACGCCCGACCCGCCGCTGATGCGGTGCTGGTCCCACAGGCCGGTGAAGAACGGACCGCGTTCCCGCAGGCGGACCACGAGGGAGGCGAGCCGGGGACCGCCCGGGAACTCGCCGCACGCCGGGTCGGGTGCCCCCGGTGGGAGCGCAGCGCGCCCGACGCGGTGGTCCGGTGCCGTACGCGAAGCCGCGGCCCGCTCGCCCTGGACCCGGCCCTGGTCGTCGCCGACGAGCCGACCAGCGCCCTGATCGTCTCGGTCCGCGCGCAGATCCTCAACCTGCTGCTCGACCTGAAGGAGCGCCTCGGTCTCGCCCCGGTGTGCGTCTCGCACGACACCCGACGGTACGGCGGATGAGCGACCGGGTGATCACCATGCGCCTCGGCCGGATCGTGGGACCGGGCCGGTCCCCTCGGCGACCCGCCCGCCGAGCGGCTGCCCGTTCCGCACCCGCTGCTGGAAGGCCGACGAGGTCTGCGCCGGGGCGATGGCGGACTTCTCGGCCGCGTCACGGCCCGGACACCGCTACCGGTGCCACCATCCTGTTCAGGAGGACCAGCCGACCCGAGACCTAGCGCGCCAGGAGCCGTGAATGACCTTTCCCGCCCCGCTCACCGGTGTCGTCCCGCCCGTCTGCACGCCGCTGACACCGGAGCGCGAGGTGGATGTGCCCTCGCTGCTCCGCCTGGTGGACTTCCTGGTGGAGGCCGGGGTGCACGGGCTGTTCCTGCTGGGCTCGACGTCGGAGGCGGCCTTCCTGACGGACGCGCAGCGCCAGCGGGTGGTGGCGGCCGTGACCGCGCACGTGGGCGGTCGGCTGCCCGTCCTGGCCGGGGCCATCGACATGACCACCCCCCGCGTCCTGGACCACGTCGCCGCGGTCACCTCGGCGGGCGCGCAGGCCGTCGTCGTCACCGCGCCCTTCTACGCCCGCACCCACCCGTCGGAGATCGTCCACCACTACCGCCGGATCGCCGCCGCCAGTCCGGTCCCGGTGATCGCCTACGACATCCCCGTCGCCGTGCACACCAAGCTCCCCGCCGACCTGCTGCTGGGGCTCGCCGGGGACGGCGTACTGGCCGGGGTCAAGGACTCCAGCGGGGATCTGGCGGCCTTCCGGGACGTGGTCACCGGCGCCCGCGCCCACCCCGGGTTCAGCGTGCTGACCGGCTCCGAGCTGATCACCGACGCGGCGCTGGCGCTGGGCGCCGACGGGGCCGTGCCGGGCCTGGCCAACGTCGACCCGCACGGCTATGTGCGCCTCTACCGCCAGTGCCGGGCGGGCGACGCGGAGGGAGCGCGGGCCGAACAGGAGCGGCTGTGCGCGCTGTTCGGGATCACCGGCGTCGGGGACCCCGCGCGGATGGGCGGCAGTTCGGCGGCGCTGGGCGCGTTCAAGGCGGCGCTGCACCTGCGCGGGGTCATCGACTGCCCGGCGACCGCCGAGCCGCAGGTCCCGCTGTCCGGCGCGGAGGTCGAACAGATCGGCAAGCTGCTGGCGGCGGCGGGCCTGCTCGGCCTCGACGGCCAGGAGGTCCAGGGGCTCGGGCACTGACGGTCCCGCGTCCCCTACGGCAGGCGGAGTCTGCGGAACTCCAGGGACTCGTACGGTCCCTGGACGCCGGTCTCGTAGAGGACGCCGACCGTGTCGGGGGCGAGCTGGACCAGGTCGGAGTAGGCGGCCCGGCGGCCGGAGAGGGTGAGCAGCCTGCGGAAGGTGCGGCCGGCGTCCGTGCTCGCCCAGAGGGCCAGGGCACGGCGGGCGGTCGGCTCGGAGGGCGCGGAGAACAGCAGGGGCGCGCCCGGGCCGCGCGGCTGGAGGACGCTGCCCTGGACCACCGGGACGGCGTCCAGGGCCGGCTGGACGGCGTAGGGGCGGTCCAGGGTCCGGCCGCCGTCGCCGGAGTAGGTGTCGAGCCGGTTGCCGGGAGCGGTGCCCTTCTGGTCCCGGGGTCAGGACGGGGTCCGGGCCGCGGCCAGCAGCCGGGTCACGTCGTCGGCGGCGATGGTGAGGGCCGCGCCGACCGTGGCGAGGGCGTCGCGTTCGGCGGGGGTGTAGGGGCCGTCGGCGAGGGCGATGCGGGCGGCCTGGAGCAGCAGGGCCTCGCGTCCGGCCGGGGCCAGGTGCGGGGCGAGCGGGTCCAGGGCCTCGTGCAGCTCTATGGTCAGCCCGGTCCCGCACGGCTGCTCGAAGTACCGGCCGGTGTCGGCGGCGAGGGCGTCGACCAGGGCGGCCAGCTGGTCCTCGGTGCACTCGGCGAAGCCGGCCGCGCGGACCGTCGCGGCGGCCGTCTCCAGGGCCGTACGGGAACCGGTGCCGCCCGCGGCGAGCAGGGCGAGGGCGACGGTGTGCACGGCGTCGCGGAGCATCGCGGAGAAACGGCGGGTCGTGGGGTGGTCCAGCACCTCGGTGCCGAAGTGGTGTCCGCAGGCCGCGCACTCCACGACCGGCCCGGCCGTGCCGCGCGGCAGCACGGGCACGCCGAGCAGGGTGAGCCGGCGCCGTCCGGTGAGCCGCTGGTAGTTGCGGTCGCCGCCGCAGCCGGGGCAGAAGAACTCGCCGTCTCCCACGGGTGTCCATGCGGTGCGGGTGCCCAGGATGCGCACAGCCCTGGCGGCACGGCCGTCTCGTCCCCGTACTGGCAGCACGTCGCACCTCCGTAACCGCACGGCAACATCGCCGTGCTGGCGTGATGTTAGCCACATCACCGAGGTGGAGTCAGTACCCCGGAAGAGACCTTTCTGTGACCTGAGGGGCGCGGTGGCCGGTAAACGACGGTGCCCCGGCCGCCGTGTCCAGCGGTCAGGGCACCGGAAGGGCCGGTCGGGCGGGGTCTATCGGGTCGCGCGGTTCACCGCGGAGACGACCGCCTTCAGCGACGCACGCGTGGTGTTGGCGTCGATGCCGATGCCCCACAGGACCTTGTCGTCGATCGCGCACTCGATGTAGGAGGCGGCCTGCGCGGAGGCGCCCTCGCTCATCGTGTGCTCCTGGTAGTCCAGCAGGCGTACGTCGATGCCGATGGACTGCAGGGCGTCGAAGAAGGCCGAGATCGGACCGTTGCCGGAGCCGGTCAGCACCCGGTCCTCGCCGTCGACGGTGGCCTCGACGGTGAGGGTGTCCACGCCGTCGGTGTCGGTGGTCGACTGGCCGGTCCTGACCTGGATGCGGCCCCACGGGTTCGCGGGGTTCGGCAGGTACTCGTCCTGGAAGACCGCCCAGATCTCCTTCGGCGTGATCTCGCCGCCGTCGGCGTCGGTCTTCGCCTGGATGATCTTCGAGAACTCGATCTGCATCCGGCGCGGCAGGTCGAGCTTGTGGTCGTTCTTCAGGACGTAGGAGATACCGCCCTTGCCGGACTGCGAGTTGACGCGGATGACGGCCTCGTAGGAGCGGCCGACGTCCTTCGGGTCGATCGGCAGGTACGGCACCGCCCACTCGATGTCGTCGACGGTGACGCCCTTGGCCTTGGCGTCGGCCTCCATGGCGTCGAAGCCCTTCTTGATGGCGTCCTGGTGGGAGCCGGAGAAGGACGTGTAGACCAGGTCGCCCACGTACGGGTGGCGCGGGTGGACCTCCATCTGGTTGCAGTACTCCCACGTACGACGGATCTCGTCGATGTCGGAGAAGTCGATCTGCGGGTCGACGCCCTGGGAGAACAGGTTCATGCCCAGGGTGACCAGGTCGACGTTGCCGGTGCGCTCGCCCTGCCCGAACAGGCAGCCCTCGACGCGGTCGGCGCCGGCCATCAGCGCCAGCTCGGCGGCGGCCACGGCCGTACCGCGGTCGTTGTGCGGGTGGACGGACAGGCAGACGTACTCGCGGCGGGAGAGGTTGCGGTGCATCCACTCGAAGCGGTCCGCGTGCGTGGACGGCGTCGAACGCTCCACGGTGGCGGGCAGGTTGAGGATGATCTCGCGGCCCGGGCCGGGCTGCCAGACGTCCATGACCGCCTCGCAGACCTCCAGCGCGAAGTCCAGCTCGGTGTCGGTGAAGATCTCCGGCGAGTACTGGTAGCCGAACTCGGTCTCCGGGCCCAGCAGTTTCTCGGCGTACTCCATCACCAGGCGGGTGCCGTCGACGGCGATCTGCTTGATGTCGTCCTTGGAGCCGCGGAAGACGACCCGGCGGAAGACCGGGGCGGTGGCGTTGTACAGGTGGACGGTGGCGCGCCTGGCGCCCTTCAGGGACTCCACGGTCCGCTCGATCAGGTCCTCGCGGGCCTGGGTGAGGACGGAGATCGTCACGTCCTCGGGGATCGCGCCCTCTTCCTCGATGATCGAGCGCACGAAGTCGAAGTCGGTCTGGCCGGAGGCGGGGAAGCCGACCTCGATCTCCTTGTAGCCCATCTTGACCAGCTGGTCGAACATGCGCCGCTTGCGCTCGGGCGACATGGGGTCGATCAGGGCCTGGTTGCCGTCGCGCAGGTCGGTGGAGAGCCAGCGGGGGGCGGTGGTGATCCGCTGGTCGGGCCAGGTGCGGTCCGGGATGTCGACCTGCTCGTAGCGGCCGTACTTGTGGACCGGCATGGGGCTGGGCTGCTGGCGGTTGGCCATGATGGCGTGGGCTCCTCAGGATGTCCGGATATCCGAGTGGACGGCCGACGACGCAACGCCAAGCTCCGCGGGGAGGGAGTCGGCCTCGACTACAGGCCCTCGCCGCGGCAGCTAAGGAGAAGCAGCCAGAAACGCATGATGCTGCGCAGCCTAGCCGAGCCGTTCGGGGCGCGCGGGCCTGTCCCAGTATGCGGGACCGCACGGCGAAAAGGGACAAAAAGTGCGCCGTACCACATCGCCGTACCACACCGTCACGCTCTGTTGCGTTTCGTGTCCCGGTATTTCACCAATCATGGTGGCAGGTAGTGACAGTCACGTCACAGAGTGCGATGGTGCGGGGCATGACGACCAACGGGGGCTTCCAGCCCGTCTTCTGCACGATCGTGCCGCCGCACGTCCTCGACAAGCTCGCCCGCAACGAGGACCCCGCGCTCTCCGGCCCGGCCCGCCGGTCCCTGGAGCACGACGCCTTCCAGCGCACCAAGCGCCGCCTGACCACGGTGATCGGTGCGCCCGCCGTCGCCCCGCCCGCGGGTGCCGCCGCCGACCAGCCGCACCGCACCATCCACGACGCCGAGCACACCCAGGACCTGCCCGGCGCCACGGTCCGCGAGGAGGGCTCCGAGCCCGGCTCCGACGCCACGGTCAACCGCGCCTACGCGGGCCTCGGTGCCACCTTCGAGCTGTACCTCAAGGCGTACGGCCGGCACTCCATCGACGACAACGGGATGCCGCTCGACGCCACCGTGCACTTCGGCGAGGACTACGACAACGCCTTCTGGAACGGCGAGCAGATGGTGTTCGGCGACGGCGACAACGAGATCTTCCTCGACTTCACCATCCCGGTCGACGTCATCGGGCACGAGCTGACCCACGGCGTCACCCAGCACACCGCGAACCTGGAGTACTACGGCCAGTCCGGCGCCCTGAACGAGTCGGTGTCGGACGTCTTCGGCTCGCTGATCAAGCAGTACACCCTCGGCCAGACCGCCGCCGAGGCCGACTGGCTGATCGGCGCCGGGCTCCTCGCGCCGCGCGTCACCGGCACCGCCCTGCGCTCGATGAAGGCCCCGGGCACGGCGTACGACGACGATGTCCTCGGCAAGGACCCGCAGCCGGCGAAGATGGAGGACTACGTCCGCACCGGCCGCGACAACGGCGGCGTGCACATCAACTCCGGCATCCCCAACCACGCCTTCTACCTGGCCGCCACCGCCCTCGGCGGCTACGCCTGGGAGAAGGCCGGGCAGATCTGGTACGACGTGCTGACCGGCGGCGA
Organism: Streptomyces sp. NPDC052721; assembly: GCF_040678315.1. Taxonomy (NCBI): domain Bacteria; kingdom Bacillati; phylum Actinomycetota; class Actinomycetes; order Kitasatosporales; family Streptomycetaceae; genus Streptomyces; species Streptomyces sp. NPDC052721. The sequence goes on from NZ_JBFATL010000005.1 coordinate 214,977, forward strand.
CCTGAAGGAGGACGCCCTCTTCGCCGACTTCGCCACGCTGACGGTGAAGGCGGCCCGGGAGCGGTACGGCGCCGGGGACGAACTCCAGGCCGTGCAGAAGGCGTGGGAACAGGTCGGGGTGCGGACGCTGTAGTTCCGTACTACACAGGGACCCATGCGTATTCGAGTGCGGCGCACGGGCGGTTTCGCGGGCATCGAGCGCCGGGCCGAGGTGGACACCTCGGGCCGGCCCGACGCCCAGGACTGGCAGGCCCTGGCCGAACGCGCCCTCGCGTCCGGCCGGGGCGCGCCCGAGGCGGGCGTCCCGGACGGCTTCCACTACGAGATCACGGTGGACGGCCGCACGGTGTACGCGGCCGATCCCCGACTGACCGAGGCACAGCGGGAGTTGGTCTCGCGGGTACTGAAGGAGGGCGCGTAACGGCCGTGTGCCGCAGGGGCGTTGACTTCCGTTACCGCGGGTACGGATGATCCGGCCATGGCGACTGACGCAGGCACGGCGATCCCTCGGTTCCCGCCCGGCTTCCTGTGGGGTGTGTCGACCTCCGCCCACCAGATCGAGGGCGCGGCCGAGGAGCGGGAGCCGTCCGTCTGGGACGTGTTCACGGCCGAGCCCGGGCGGGTGAGGGACGGCTCCACGGCGGCGGTGGCCTGCGACCACTACCACCGCTACCGGGAGGACGTGGCCCTCCTCGCCGGCCTCGGCGTGGACGCCTACCGCTTCTCGGTCTCCTGGCCCCGGGTGAACTCCCCCGGCGGCCTGGACTTCTACGACCGCCTGGTGGACGAGCTGTGCGCGGCCGGCGTACGGCCGGTCCCGACCCTCTTCCACTGGGATCTGCCGGCGGACCTGGACTGGCTGGACCGGGACACGGCCGCCCGGTTCGCCGACCACGTGCCGGTGGTGGCGGACCGGCTCGGCGACCGGGTGCGCACCTGGATCACCCTCAACGAGCCCGCCGAACACACCCTCCTGGGGCACGCGATCGGCGCCCACGCCCCCGGCCGGCAGCTGCTCTTCGACGCGCTCCCGGTCGCCCACCACCAGCTCCTCGCCCACGGTCTCGCGGTACGGGCCCTGCGCGCGGCCGGCGCCACGGACATCGGCATCGCCAACTCCCACGGCCCGGCCTGGCCCGCCTCACGGGAGCAGGCGGACCTGGAGGCGGCCGGCTTCTACGACCTGCTGCTCAACCGGCTGTTCGCCGAGCCGGTCATCCTCGGCGCCTACCCCGACGGCACGGGCGAGCTGATGCCGGGGGACGTCGAGGCCGACCTCAAGGTGATCGCCGAGCCGGTCGACTGGTACGGCGTCAACTACTACGCCCCGACGCGGGTGGGTGCCCCACAGGGCACCGACACCGAGTTCGGCGGCGTGGCGGTGCCGGCCGGACTCCCCTTCTCCGTACGGGAGATCGAGGGCCGGCCGGTGACCGACTTCGGCTGGCCGGTCGTACCGGAAGGGCTGACGGAACTGCTCACCGGGTTCCGTGAGCGGTACGGCGACCGGCTCCCGCCCGTCGTCATCACCGAGAACGGCTGCTCCTACGGGGGCGTCGACGACCAGGACCGCATCGCCTACCTGGACGCCCACATCCGGGCCCTGCACCGGGCGATCGAGGCCGGGGTGGACGTGCGCGGCTATTTCGTGTGGTCCCTGATGGACAACTTCGAGTGGGCCGAGGGCTACGCCCGCCGGTTCGGCCTGGTGCACGTGGACTTCGAGACGCTGGAGCGCACGCCCAAGGCCTCCTACCACTGGTTCCGGGAACTGCTGCGGGCCCAGCGCCTGCCCTCATAGGGCTCCGGCGTCCCGCGCGGCCCACAGGGTCGGGAAGTAGGGCCGGTACCCCAGTTCGCGGCGGATGCGGTCGGTGGAGGCGATGCCGTACCAGGGGTCGGGATCGACTCCGTCCGCCGGCGGTTCCGCGCCGAGGAGCTGGTGGATCTCCAGCGCGGTGACCGGGGCGTCGTCGGCGATGTTGTAGACGCGACCGTCGGCGCCGGGGGCGTACAGCAGGCGCAGCAGGCCCTGGGCGGTGTCGGCGACGTGCACCAGGTGGTGCCGCTTGGTGGCCGGCTGGGTCGCGGTCCAGCGGGTGATGCCCGGCAGGTGCGGGTCGCCCTCGCCGTAGACGAAGCCGAGGCGGCCGATCCGGACGTCCAGCCCGTCCAGCGCCAGCAGCCCCTGCTCGGCCTCCAGTTTGGACTCGGGGTACGTCATCCACATCGGGCCGCCGGGCACGGTGGGGTCGTCCTCGACGTGCGGCCGGCCGCGTCCGGTGCCGTACACCAGGATGGTGCTGGTCTGCACGAACCGCCGCACCCCCGAGGCGACGGCCGCCCGGCCCAGCTCCAGCGCGGCGTCCCGGTTGACGGCCCGCATCTCCTCGTCCGGCACGCCCCGGAAGGAGGCCGCGATGTTCACGACGGCGTCCACTCCGGTGAGCGCCTTGCCGAGGACGCCGGTGTCGCGCAGGTCGCCGACGACAACCTCGGCGCCGCGCTCGGCGAGGGCGGCGGCGCGGGCCTCGTCGCGGACGATCACCCGCACCCGCTCGCCGGGCCGGGCCTGGGCGAGCAGGCGGGGGACGAACCCGCGGCCCACCTGTCCGGTGGCGCCGGTGACCAGGGTCAGCATGGTGGTGCTCCTTCTCGGTCGCTTCTCGTTCGGTGCGCCCAGCCTCGGCGACGGGCGGCGCCGCCGGGAGAGACCTCCTGATCGGGGGATCGACAGTCCCTGGATAAGCCGGCCGGTCTGCCGCAGCCTGGAGGGGTGAACCGAGCCGAACTCGCCGACTTCCTGCGCCGTGGCCGCACCCGTCTGGAACCGTCCGACGTGGGCCTGGCGCCCGGCGCCCGCCGCCGCACCCCCGGGCTGCGCCGGGAGGAGGTGGCGGCGCTGGCCGGGATGTCGGTCGACTACTACACGCGCCTGGAACAGTCCCGGGGCCCGCGTCCCTCCCGTCAGATGCTCACGGCGCTGGCGCGGGCGCTGCGGCTGACCGACGACGAACGGGACCACCTCTTCCATCTGGTGGGCGAGGAGCCGCCGCGCCGGGACGCGGCCTCGGCCCATGTCCGGCCAGGGCTGCTGCTGGTCCTGGACCGGCTGTACGACTCACCGGCGCAGGTGGTCACGGACTTCGGTGCGGTGCTGGCGCAGAACGCGCTGGCCAAGGCGCTGGTCGGGGACGTGTTCGCCCGCCCGCCGCGCGAGCGGAACCTCACCCGCCGGTTCTTCCTGGACCCCACGGCTCGCGCGCTCTTCCCGCCGGAGGACCTTCCGGCCCACGCCCGGGACCACGTGGCCAACCTCCGCGCGGTGGCCGCGGCCCGCCCCGACGACCCGGAACCGGCGGCTCTGGTGGCCGAACTCCGCGCGGAGAGCGAGGAGTTCGCCCAGCTCTGGGAGGAACACGAGGTGTCCCTGCGCCGCCCGCGCACGAAGCGCTTCCTGCACCCGGTGGTGGGCCTGCTGGAACTGGACTGCGAGGTCCTGCTGAGCCACCACAGCCACCATCACCTCATCATCCACACGGCCCGCCCCGGCACCGAGTCGCACGAGAAGCTGGAGCTGCTGCGGGTGGTGGGGACGCAGGACATGACCCCCCGGGGAACCGTCGGTTAGAAGCCCAGCCTGCGCAGCTGCTTGGGATCCCGCTGCCAGTCCTTGGCCACCTTCACATGCAGGTCGAGGAAGACCGGCGTCCCGAGCAGCGCCTCGATGTGCTTGCGGGACTTGATGCCGACCTCCTTCAGCCGCTTGCCCTTGGGCCCGATGATGATGCCCTTCTGACTGGGGCGCTCGATGTAGACGTTGGCGTGGATGTCCAGCAGCGGACGGTCGGCCGGCCGGTCCTCGCGCGGAAGCATCTCCTCGACGACCACCGCGATGGAGTGCGGCAGTTCGTCCCGGACGCCCTCCAGCGCGGCCTCCCGGATCAGCTCGGCCACCATCACCTGCTCGGGCTCGTCCGTCAGGTCGCCCTCGGGATACAGGGCGGGCCCCTCCGGCAGCAGCGGGACCAGGAGGTCGGCCAGGAGATCCACCTGCTTGGACCCGACCGCCGACACCGGCACGATCTCCGCCCACTCGATGCCCAGCTCCTTGCCCAGCTGGTCGATGGCGATCAGCTGCTCGGCGAGGGCCTTGGGGTCGACGAGGTCGGTCTTCGTCACGATGGCGACCTTCGGGGTCTTCTTGATCCCCGCCAGTTCCTTCGCGATGAACCGGTCGCCCGGGCCGATCTTCTGGTCCGCCGGCAGGCAGAAGCCGATCACGTCGACCTCGGCCCAGGTGGTGCGGACCACGTCGTTGAGGCGTTCGCCGAGCAGCGTGCGCGGCTTGTGCAGTCCGGGGGTGTCGACCAGGATCAGCTGGGCGTCGGGCCGGTGCACGATGCCCCGTACCGTGTGCCGGGTCGTCTGGGGCCGGTTGGAGGTGATCGCCACCTTCTGCCCGACCAGAGCGTTCGTGAGGGTGGACTTGCCCGCGTTGGGGCGGCCCACGAAGCAGGCGAAGCCGGCGCGGTGGACGGTCTCGGCCGGCTGCTCGGAAGTCTGGGTACGAACGCTCATGCCGCCCATTCTCCCTGATCCACAGAGCGGTGCCGCACCACGGCCACCGGACACCCCGGGCCGTGAGCTTCCGGAAACCCGCACGCAACGAAACGTCACGGAAACACACCCGTACGCGACCGGAAACGCACACCGGTGACCCTCTGACGCAGCCCCCACCCGCTGGAGACGCCCGTGACCCTCGCCGCAGCCCATGTGAACACCGGTGACACCGCCTGGCTGCTCGCCGCGACCGCCCTCGTCCTGCTCATGACCCCAGGCCTCGCCCTGTTCTACGGCGGCATGGTCCGCACGAAGAGCGTCCTCAACATGCTGATGATGAGCTTCGTGTCGATCGCCCTGGTCACCGTGGTGTGGCTGGCGGCCGGTTACTCCCTCGCCTTCGGGGACGACATCGGCGGCGGGCTGATCGGCGGTCTCGAGCAGGCCGGGATGCGCGGACTCGGCCCGGACAGCGTGCACGGCTCGGTCCCGGCCGTCCTGTTCGCCACCTTCCAGCTGACCTTCGCGATCGTCACCGCCGCCCTGATCAGCGGCGCGGTCGCCGACCGCACGAAGTTCTCGGCGTGGCTGGTCTTCGTACCGCTCTGGACCCTCCTGGTATACGTTCCGGTGACGCACTGGGTCTGGGGCCCCGGCGGCTGGATCCTCGACAAGCTGGGCGCCCTGGACTTCGCCGGCGGTCTGCCCGTCGAGATCACCTCCGGCGCCTCCGGCCTCGCCCTGTGCCTGGTCCTCGGCCCGCGCCTGGGCTTCAAGAAGGACGCCATGCGCCCGCACAACCTGCCCATGGTGGTCCTCGGCGCCGGTCTGCTCTGGTTCGGCTGGTTCGGCTTCAACGCCGGCTCCGCGCTCGGCGCGAACGGCCTGGCCGCCGCCGCGTTCCTCAACACGCTCGCCGCCGGCTGCACCGGCCTGCTCGGCTGGCTCTTCGTCGAGCAGCGGCGCGACGGCCACCCGACCACCCTGGGCGCCGCCTCCGGCGCGGTGGCCGGCCTGGTCGCCATCACCCCGTCCTGCGGCATGGTCTCCCTGCTCGGCGCCCTGGTCGTGGGCCTCGCCGCCGGCGTCGTCTGTTCCTACGCGGTGAGCTGGAAGTTCAAGCTGAACTACGACGACTCCCTGGACGTCGTCGGCGTCCACCTGGTCGGAGGCGTCATCGGCACCCTGCTGATCGGCCTGTTCGCCGAGAAGGCGATGACCGGCGGGGCTCAGGGCCTGTTCTACGGCGGCGGGCTCGCCCCGCTCGGCAAGCAGCTGCTCGCCGTGGTCGTCGTCGCGGTGTACGCCTTCTCGGTGACGTACGGCCTGGGCAAGCTGCTCGACAAGGTGCTGGGCCTGCGGGCGAGCGAGGAGCAGGAGCACACCGGCCTCGACCTTACGGTGCACGCCGAGACCGCATACGATCACGGCGTCCTGGGCCACGGCGCCCCGGTCAGCTCGTCCGTCCTCTCCCCCTCCGCCCAGAAGGTCAAGTCCCAGGCATGAAGCTCATCACCGCGATCGTCAAGCCGTACCGTCTGGACGAGGTCAAGACCGCCCTGCAGGAGCTGGGGGTGCACGGGCTGACCGTCACCGAGGCGAGCGGCTACGGCCGGCAGCGCGGCCACACCGAGGTGTACCGGGGGGCCGAGTACCGGGTCGACCTGGTGCCGAAGGTGCGCATCGAGGTCGTGGTGGAGGACGCGGCGGCGGACGACGTGATCGACGCGATCGTCAGGGCCGCGCAGACGGGGAAGATCGGGGACGGGAAGGTGTGGGCCGTTCCCGTGGAGACGGTCGTCCGGGTGCGGACCGGCGAGCGCGGGCCCGACGCGCTCTGACCAGCAGCGCCCCGGTCAGCGCCCCGGCGGCGAACACCAGCGCCACGAGGAGCCGGGGCAGCGCGAGGAAGGCGGCGCTCGCCGACTCCCGGGTGTCCTGGGCGCTCGCGGTGAGCGTGACGTCCCCCCGGTCGAACTGGGGCGCCCCGCGCCAGGTCTCGGTGAGCCGCACCCGCTGCCCCGGCAGCAGCTCGGCGGGCACCCGGGTCAACCGCCGGTCGAGCAGCGTACGGCCGAACAGTCCGCGCGCCTTCATCTCCACCCTGGGACTGAGGGTGACGTTCCCGGTGTTGCGCAGGGTGTAGGAGAGGGTCGCCGTGCTGTCGCCGAGGCCCGGGACCAGCGGCTGGTGGTGGCTGATCCGCACCTGCTCGACGGAGAGCGCGGGCAGCGCGGGCCCGCCGACCCGCAGGTAGACGCGGGCGCCGACGGCCCGCTGGACCCCGAGCGCGAGCTTTCCGCCGCCGGGGTCGACGTGTTCGTCGAGGGCGACGATGGCGCCCGGATGGTCGCCGGGCCCGGCACCGTCCGGGACGCGCAGGGTGAAGGGCACGGTGACGGTCCTGTGCGCGGGCACGGTGATCCGGGACTTCGCGGGCCTCGCCCAGGCGCCCACCCCGCGCATCCTCTCCTTCAGCGTCCGCACCGCGAACCCGCCGTCCCGGGCGGTGTTGTAGGCGTCGGCCGCGTACAGCCGGAAGGTGAGCGGCCGGCCGGTCCTGTTCTGGACGGCGACCTTGTCGGTGAGGGTCTGGCCGGGCTCGGCGGAGAGGGTGAAGTAGGGCCGCGCGGCGATCGGCGAGGCGACCGGGTACACGGACCAGCTGCCGTTGTCGGCGGCGCGGGCGGGCGCGGCCTGCCCTGCCAGCACGAGGCCCAGGAGGAGGACGTACAGCTTGCGCATGGGTGCGGACCCCCACGGACGGGTGAGAGGGGAACGGGCGGGTGCGGACGCCCGCACGCTCAGGTGAGCGTGAGCGTGAGCACGCCGGAGTAGGCGCCGGGAGGCGTGAACGCCGGTACGTCCAGGGACAGCCCGGCGTCGACGGTGAACTCACCGCCGGTGAGCGTGCCGTTGGGGGTCGACGCGAGGGTCGCCCCCGCGCTGCCCACGGTGCCCGCCGAACCGGCCTTGCAGGTGCTGGGGCTGCCCGCCTTGGTCGTGCAGGCGGGGGTCCAGCTCAGCTTTCCGGCGTCGATCCTGGCGCCGGGCCCGGTGAAGTCGGTGACCTTGCCGGTCAGGGACCAGCCCGCGGGCCCGCCGCGGAAGTCCTTGACGGTCACCGTTTTCAGGCTGCCGGCCGAGGCCCCGCCCCGGCCGAAGTCGACCGCCGACAGGGCGACGGAGTCCCCGGCCTGGGACATGGACAGGGTGCCCGCCTTGACGGTGGTGGTCAGCTTCTGGCTGCCGGCCGGGACGGGCGTGGTGTCGTTGACGACGTAGGCGGCGGGCCCGGCGCCCTTGTCCGCGTTCCAGGAGCCGCCCTCGTAGGCCACGATCCCGGTCGTCGCCTTGTCCTTGACGACGAGGGAGCCGCTGAAGGAGCCCTGGGCGTTCGCGGTCACGGTCGCGGTGTCCGCGGTCTGCGTGTCACCGGCTCGTCCTGCCAGGGTGACGGTGGCGCCCGGCGTGAAGTTCGTCCCGCTGACGGTGACACCGGCCCCGGGGTCACCGGAGGCGGAACCCAGCGAGATGGCCCGGGTGTTGGTGGGTGTGCCGTCGGTCGCGGTGACGGTCTGCGACACCGGGGCGGGCGGGGTGATGACCGTGCAGGGGGTGTCCAGTTCCAGGATGTAGCTGGTGTGGATGGTGTAGTCGCCGGGCGAAAGGGTGATCCGCCCGGCCTTGGTGACGGTGAAGGTGCCGGTCATGGAGAAGGACGGGAAGGCGGCCTTCCCCGGCACCGGCGGGTTCTTCTTCGGTCCGGCGACGGTGATGTCGCCGCTCTGGGCGCCGCCGAGCGTCACCTTCCCGGTCGGGGTCATGATGTCGGCCGGCAGGGCCAGGTCGGTGGGGTTGCTCGCGGCGGCCGTGACCACGGTGTAGGTCACGGTGACCGTGTCGCCGACCTTGGGACTGGTCTTGTCCACCGACACGTTCGCGGTGGTGGTGCCGTCGATCGGCGGGATGCCGGCGATGTCCGGCGGAATGCAGTGCGTGGCGAAGTCCACGTTCGTGCCGGCGGCGCCGGCCGGACAGGCCAGCGCGCCGCCCGCGGTGACCGCGAGGGCGGTCGCCCCGAGCAGTGGCGCCCAGCGCCACCGTCGGGCTCTTCGGGGTGTCGGACCCATGGGCCCCCTCCTGAGGGTTGCGGGCGCAGCGGCTCATCTGCGCCGACAGGGGGCATTGATGTGGAGCTGGGGTGAGAAGTCAATGGAGATGCCGCAGAAATCTGACGGATCATCAGTTTCTGCGGCATCCGGAACACATCGCTCGGTTCAGCCGGCCGTGGACCGGCTCCGTCAGTCGAAGACGAACGGGCCGGGCGACTGCTTGGCCGAGGCGGTACAGGTCACGGTGATGCCGAAGATGACCATCTTCAGCGAGCCGCCGTACGCCTCCAGGCTGTCACCGGAGGCCACGGTGCCGCCGAGCGGGCCGACGGTGACCGCCGCACCGCTCGCCATGGCCGGGTTCTTCGTCCCGCTGAAGACGGTGGTGCCGCCGCTCGCCCTGACCATGGTGAGCGTGGAGGCGATCGAGTTCTGGGCCACCGCGACCGGCGTCTTGATCGCGGTGGAGGTGAGGGTGAGGGTGGCCGAGCCGCCGCTCTGGGTGGCGGTGAGCGTGGCCGTGCCACCGCCGAAGATGCCGCAGTTCGCGGTGATGGTCGCCGACTGGGGGGTGACGGCGGCCGCGGTGGGCGCGAAGGCGAGTCCGGTGACCGCGAGGGCCCCGGCAACCAGTGCCGCACCCGTTGCCGTGCGCTTGCCTCTCATGGGGATCCGCTTCCCTTTCGTGGTGGGGAGTGCCGTGGGGACGGCCGACGGACGAGAGGCCTGCGCAGGCGGGTGCGGGCACGCTGCGCGGGGGTGCGGATCTGACGGCCCGTCGGATCGTATGGGCCCATTGACGCGCACCGGGAGGCCCGCAACAAGGTTGAATTCCGGCCGACCTGCTGTTCGGTCGGCACCTTCTCAGCGGAGAGTGACGGGTGGGCCGGTGGGCGAACTGCTCAACCGGCGGAAACGGTGCCCCGCACAGTGCCGTCGGGCGAGGCCAGGAAAACCGGCGTCTTGGGACCACCCAGGTCAGCGACAGCAGCCCTGTCCTCGCCGGGTACGGCCTCCGCCTCGCTCACCACGGCCGCCGCCTCCAGCGACCGCGCCCCCGACGCCACGGCCATGGCGACCGCCGTACGCAGCGCGCTGAGCTTCAGCGAAGCCAGCTCCACCGACCCGGCGACATACGTGCGCCCGGTCTCGTCCCGCACGGCCGCCCCCTCGGGCACACCGTTGCGGGCCCGCGCGGAACGGGCCAGGGTGACGATCTTGCGGTCCTCAGGATCAAGCGCGTTGCTCTCGGTCATGCCCCGAGCATACGAAGCCCCGGGAGACCCACCCGGCACGGGTGCGCTCACGGACGGTCGAGCCGCAGCCGCTCGCCCCGCGGCAGACCGGCCACCACCAGGTCGTAGGAGTCCTCGATCAGCTCCCGGACCAGCCGGTCCGGCAGCCCCCCGTCGACCGTCACGGTGTTCCAGTGCCGCTTGTTCATGTGCCAGCCGGGGACGATCAGCCCCTCGTGCTCGGCCCGCAGCCGGACGGCGTCCTCCGGGTCGCACTTGAGGTTGACCGTCAGGGGCCGCGCGTCCAGGTACGTCAGGGCGAACATCTTGCCCAGCACCTTGAAGACCGAGATCTCCGGGCTGAACGGGAAGTCCTCCACGGCCGCGTTGAAGGACAGGCAGAAGGCGCGCAGTTCCCGGGGCGTCACTCGGCCTTCTCCTCCTCGACGACGGGCACGGGCACCGGCTCCACCAGCACCGTCACGATCTTGTTCCGGCGGCCGGCCGCGGCCTCCGCCGTCAGCCGCAGGCTGCGCCCGTCGGGCAGTTCGACCTCGGCGGAGGCCCCGGCGATCGGCACCCGGCCGAGCGCCTTGGCGAGCAGCCCGCCGACGGTCTCCACGTCCTCGTCGTCGTACTCCTCCAGGCCGTACAGCTCGCCGAGGTCGGTGATGTCCAGGCGGGCGGTGACCCGGAAGCGGTGGTCGCCCAGGTCCTCCACCGGCGGGAGTTCCCGGTCGTACTCGTCGGTGATCTCGCCGACGATCTCCTCCAGGATGTCCTCGATGGTGACGATCCCGGCGGTGCCGCCGTACTCGTCGATGACGACGGCGACGTGGTTGCGTTCCTTCTGCATCTCGCGCAGCAGGTCGCCGGCGTTCTTGGTGTCGGGCACGAACACGGCCGGACGCATCGCCGTGGACACCAGGTCCCCCTCCGCGTCCCGGCTGATGTGCGTCTTGCGGACCAGGTCCTTCAGGTACACGATCCCGACGATGTCGTCCTCGCTCTCGCCGGTGACCGGGATCCGGGAGAACCCGGAGCGCAGGGCGAGGGTGAGGGCCTGCCGGATGGTCTTGAAGCGCTCGATGGTGACCAGGTCGGTCCGCGGGACCATGACCTCGCGCACCAGCGTGTCGCCCAGCTCGAAGACCGAGTGCACCATCCGGCGCTCGTCGTCCTCGATCAGCGACTCCTTCTCGGCGAGGTCGACCAGCGCGCGCAGCTCCGCCTCCGAGGCGAAGGGCCCGTGCCGGAAGCCCTTGCCGGGCGTGAGCGCGTTGCCGATGAGGATCAGCAGGGAGGGGATGGGGCCCATGATCCGGGCCAGCGGCAGCAGCACGTAGGCCGCCGCGGTCGCGGTGTGGAGCGGGTGCTGGCGGCCGATGGTGCGCGGGGACACCCCCACGGCGACGTACGACACCAGGACCATGACCCCGATGGCGACCAGCAGGGCCTGCCAGGTGGCGGCGAACTCCTGGAGGCAGGCGTACGTCACCAGAGCCGCGGCGGCCATCTCGCAGGCCACGCGGACCAGCAGGGCCACGTTCAGATAGCGGGTGGGGTCGGCGGCGATCTGGGCGAGCCGGGCGCTGCCCCGCCGGCCGGACTTCACGGCCTCCTCGGCGCGGAAGCTGGAGACGCGCGCGAGGCCCGCCTCCGCGCAGGCGGCGAGCCAGGCGACGACGACCAGCGCGATCGCGCCGATCACGATCTGCGGAGACATACGGCCCGCTTACGAGACGGTCGGCGCCGGGGACGGCCCGGTCATACCGCGCTCGGCCCGCCATCCGTCCACGATGGCGGCCTGGAGCCCGAACATCTCGGCCTTCTCGTCGGGCTCCTCGTGGTCGTACCCGAGCAGGTGCAGCACACCATGGACGGTGAGCAGCTGGAGCTCCTCGTCCATGGAGTGCTGCGTCGGGGCTTCCGCCCCCTGCTTCGCGGCGACCTCCGGGCACAGCACGATGTCACCGAGCAGCCCCTGTGGCGGCTCGTCGTCGTCCTTGGACGGCGGCCGCAGCTCGTCCATCGGGAACGACATGACATCGGTGGGACCCGGCAGGTCCATCCACTGGATGTGCAGCTGCTCCATGGCGTCGGCGTCCACGACGATCACCGAGAGCTCGGAGAGCGGGTGGATGCGCATCCGCGCGAGCGCGTAGCGGGCGATGTCGAGGATCGCCTGCTCGTCTACCTCGGTGCCGGACTCGTTGTTGACGTCGATCGACATGGTCGTGCTGGTCTACTTCCCCTTGGTGCCCTTGGCGCCGGACTTGCCACGGACGCCCTTGGGGGCGCCGTTCTCGGTGCCGTACTTGCTGTCGTACTTCTCGTACGCGTCGACGATACGGCCCACCAGCTTGTGCCGTACGACATCGTGGGACGACAGCCGGGAGAAGTGCACGTCCTCGACGCCCTCCAGGATCTCCTGCACCTGCCTGAGGCCCGACTTCTGCCCGTTCGGCAGGTCGACCTGGGTCACATCGCCCGTGATCACGATCTTCGAGTCGAAGCCGAGGCGGGTGAGGAACATCTTCATCTGTTCGGGGCTCGTGTTCTGGGCCTCGTCCAGGATGATGAAGGCGTCGTTGAGCGTGCGACCGCGCATGTAGGCGAGCGGCGCGACCTCGATCGTCCCGGCGGCCATCAGCCGCGGGATCGAGTCCGGGTCGATCATGTCGTGCAGCGCGTCGTACAGCGGGCGCAGGTACGGGTCGATCTTCTCGTAGAGCGTGCCGGGCAGGAAGCCGAGCCGCTCGCCCGCCTCCACCGCCGGACGGGTGAGGATGATCCGGTTGACCTGCTTGGACTGCAGGGCCTGCACGGCCTTGGCCATGGCCAGGTAGGTCTTGCCGGTACCGGCGGGGCCGATGCCGAAGACGATCGTGTGCTTGTCGATCGCGTCGACGTACCGCTTCTGGTTGAGGGTCTTCGGGCGGATCGTACGGCCGCGCGAGGACAGGATGTTCTGCGTCAGCACCTCGGCCGGGGTCTCCAGGCCGTCGCTCGTCCCTGCCTCACTCGCCCGCAGCATGGCGATCGAGCGTTCCACTGCGTCCTCCGTCATCGGCTGCCCGGTGCGGAGCACCAGCATCATCTCTTCGAACACGCGCGAGATGAGGGCGACGTCGACCGGGTCGCCGACCGCGCTGATCTCATTGCCCCGGACATGGATGTCGGCCGCCGGGAAGGCCCTCTCGATCACACGCAGGAGGGAGTCGCCGGAACCCAGCACGGTCACCATGGGGTGCTGGGCGGGGACGGTGAACTGCGCTCTCGCCTGCTCCTGCGCGGGGGTGTGAGCTGTGGGTGTCTGTGTCATGGGCCGGCTCTGAAGGCCTGCGCTTCCTCCTCGTCACGGCCGCGTAGCTGAGGGCGGCCTCGCGCTATCCAGGGTACGACGGGGGGCTGACATCACCGTAGGGCTTTTCATACGACCGCCTCAGCCCGAGCCACTCCCCAGCCGACCGAGCCGCCACCTGCGGGCCGCTTCCCAGCCGACCGAGTCACATCCCCCGTGGCCGCTTCGCAGCCGGCCGAGCAGGTGAGCGCCCAGCCGGCCGAGCCGCCTCTGCGCGAGCCACTCCCCAGCCGGCCGAGCCGCCACCTGCTGGCCGCTTCACAACCGATCGAGCACATCCCCCGTGGCCGCTTCGCAGCCGGCCGAGCAGGTGAGCGCCCAGCCGGCCGAGCCGCCTCTGCGCGAGCCACTCCCCAGCCGGCCGAGCCG
>NZ_JBFATL010000005.1:228720-297999 GCF_040678315.1 Streptomyces sp. NPDC052721
CGCCACCTGCTGGCCGCTTCACAACCGATCGAGCACATCCCCCGTGGGCCCGTTCCCAGCCGACCGAGTCACATCACTCGTGGGCCGCCGCTTCACACCCGACCCAGCACACCCCCACGGACCGCTTCAGAACCGACCCAGCACACCCCCGCGGCCCACTCCCCAGCCAACCGAGTCGCACCCCGGCGGCCACTTCCCAGCCAACCGAATCGCACCCGCGGGCCACTTCTCAGCCAACCGAGTCGGGTGGGCGGGTGGGAGACGGGGGCGAGAAGGCGGAGCCCCTGGTGCGTCAGCCTGAGCGGCGGAACCCGATGGTCGGCACCGCCCGCCGCAGCGGCCACGGCCGGTCCAGCTCCTCCGGCACCAGGTCCTCTAGGAACTCGTACCGCCGAAGCGCCGCCGGCGACTGCCCCGGCAGGGACTGCACGCGCCGCCACCACGCCCCGATCTCCGACCACCCCGGCGCCGACAGCGAGCCCCCGAACTCCTGCACCGACAGCGCGGCCGTGAGCCCGGCGAAGGCCAGCCGGTCGGCCAGCGGCCACCCCGCCAGGGACCCGGTCACGAACCCGGCGACGAACACGTCCCCCGCCCCGGTCGGGTCCAGCGCCTCCACCTCGATCGCCGGCACCTCCGCCGTCTCCCCGGTCCGCCGGTCCACCGCGTAGGCGCCGTCCGAGCCCAGCGTGACCACGGCGACCGGCACGTACTCGGTGAGGGCGTGCGCGGCGAGCCGCGGACAGTCGGTGCCGGTGTACCGCTTCGCCTCCTCCGCGTTGGGCAGGAAGGCCTCGCAGTGCTCCAGGTCGGCCAGCCCCGACAGGTCCCACGCGCCCGTCTCGTCCCAGCCGACGTCGGCGAAGATGCGGGTGCCCGCGCGTGCGGCCTCGGCGATCCAGGGCGCGCTGCGGCCGGGTGTGAGGGAGGCGACGGCGGCCCGCGCGCGGGGCGGCCGGGCGATGGCGCCCTCCTGGAGGAGCACGGCCTCCGCCGGCGGCTCGTGCCCGTGGGAGACCATGGTCCGCTCGCCCTCGTAGGCCATGGAGACGGTCACCGGCGAGTGCCAGCCGGGCACGGTCCGCGAGGCGGACAGGTCGATGCCCTCGCCCTGCTCCAGCGCGTCCCAGCAGTACTCGCCGTAGTGGTCGTCGCCGAAGGCCGCCGCGAGGGCGGTCCGCAGGCCGAGCCGGGCGAGGGCGGCGGCCATGTTGGCGACCCCGCCGGGGCTGGAGCCCATGCCCCGGGCCCAGGACTCGGTGCCGCGCACCGGCGCCGAGTCCAGGCCGGTGAAGATGATGTCGAGGAAGACCGTGCCGGTGAGGTAGACGTCCCAGGGCGGGTCACCGGGGGCGCGCAGCGCGGCGAGCGGGTCGACCTGGGTCTGGCAGCGCGCTGCCTGGGTGAGGTGCTCCGGTTCCTCTCCGGTGAGGGTGTGCGACGGCGTCACGGTGCGCTCCCTGGCGTGGTGCGGTTCTGGCCAGTGTGCACCAGGTCACGCACCGGGATGCCGTGCGGCTCCGGGTCACCAGCGGGGCATCGCCGGTGACCGCCAGTCCGGTTCGGCGGTGCGCATCGCCGCGGCGTCGTCGCGGTCGCGCAGCGAGCCGTCGTCCTCGGCCCACCGCCGGTGCAGCCGGGCCAGTTCGTCCCGGTCCAGTTCGACGCCGAGGCCCGGCGCGTCGGACACCGCGACCCGGCCGCCGTCGAAGGTGAGCCGTTCGGTGAGGACGTCCTCGGACTGCCAGGGGTAGTGGGAGTCGCAGGCGTGGTGGAGGTTCGGGACCGTGGCCGCCACCTGGGTCATCGCGGCGAGGCTGATGCCGAGATGGGTGTTGGAGTGCATGGACACCCCGACCCCGAAGGCGGCGCAGATCGCGGCGAGGTGCTGGGTGTTGCGCAGTCCGCCCCAGTAGTGGTGGTCGGAGAGGACGACCTGGACGGCGTCCTTCGTGAACGCCTCCTTGATCTCGCCGAAGGTGGTGACGCACATGTTGGTGGCGAGCGGCACATCCGTGCCGGCGGCGACCTGGGCCATGGCGGGTGTGCCGAGCGTCGGGTCCTCCAGGTACTCCAGGACGTCGCCGAGTTCCTTCGCGACCTTCAGCGAGGTCGCGACCGACCAGGCGCCGTTGGGGTCGAGCCGCAGCGGGTGTCCGGGGAAGGCCTCGGCGAGGGCGCGGACTGCGGCGATCTCCTCGTCGGGCGGGAACACCCCGCCCTTGAGCTTGAACGAGCCGAAGCCGTGCCGTTCCTGGAGCCGGCGAGCCTGTTCCACCACGCCGGCCGGGTCGAGCGCGGCGCCCCACTCGTCCGGCTCGGCGGGAACCCCCGCAGGGTGCCGGTCCCACTTGTAGAAGAGGTAGGCGCTGTACTCGACCGTGTCCCGCACCTTGCCGCCGAGCAGCGCGTGCACGGGCAGCCCGAGCGCCTTGCCCTGGGCGTCGAGGCAGGCGACCTCGAAGGCGGACAGGACGGACAGCCGGAGCTTGTCGGCGGTCTGCACCCCGCGCAGCCCGCCCGCGTCCGCCTCGCCCTCGACCCGGGAGGCGTCCACGGCGAGGTCGATCCCGAACAGACCGTTCACGTCCGTGACCGGCCGCCCGGTGAGCCGCTCGGCCAGCGGCCGGGCCAGCTCCAGGTACTTCGTGTCGCCGTAGGTCTCGCCGAGCCCGGTGGTCCCGTCGGCGGTGACGATCTCCACGATCAGCCGCGGGGTGTACGGCTGGTGCACGCCCTGGGTGTTGAGCAGCGGCGGGTCGGCGACCAGGATCGGCGTCAGCCGCACCTCGGCGATGGTCAGGTCACGGGTCACAGACAGGCTCCTACGAGGTCGAGTCCGGCGGTGAGGAGGGCCTTCAGGTCGGTGAGGTCGGCGGGCGAGGGGTCGGCGAGCGGGGCGCGCACGGGCCCGACGGGCTGACCGCGCAGCCGGGCCGCCGCCTTCACCAGGGACACGGCGGATCCGGGTGGAACCGCTCACTTGACCATCCCCCATTTGAATAGCGTCCACGTATGAGAACAGGGGCTAGACGCTCCTACCCCTGAGCATCACCTTCAAACGCAACCGTGGTCCGGATCACACCCACCGGACTTCTTCCGGAACCGCGTGCTTGATACAACTTGCTCGCGCGTTCCTGTCCGTCGACGGTCGCAGCCCATCCCCCTTTTTCCGAGCCGCACTTCTCGCCTGCCCTGGGAACGCCCGTGTCCGCCCCCCGCACCCTGCCCTGGCCCCTCGTCGCCCTGTTCACGGCTGGGTACCTCGCCCCCTACTTGCTGCCCACCACCGTCGGCAGACTCGACAGCGGACTCCCGCTCACCGCGACCCAGGCGGGGGCCACCGGCAGTGCCCTGCTGCTGAGTTCGGCGACCGCCGGCTTCCTGCTGGCCTCCCGGGTCGACCGCACCGGCCCCCGTGTCCTCGCCCGCGCCGGCCTCGCACTCGCCGCCCTCGGCTACGGCGGCGCCGCCCTCACCGGCGCCGTACCGGCCGTCGTCGCGGGCGCGGTCGTCGGCGGCTTCGGGTCCGGCACGGTCACGGCGGTGGCCGCGAGCGGCATCGCCGGCCAGCGTGACCCGCACCGGGTCACCACCCTCGGCCTGCTCGGCGTCTCCGCCCTCGCGGGCGCCCTGTACCTGACGATCCCGCACCTCGGCCCCGGCCACGGTCTCCCGCTCGCCGCCATCGCGCTGACCGCGCTCGCCGTCTGGCCGCTCACCGGCCGCCTGTCGGGTCGTACGGCCCCGGCCCGCACGGTCGTCGGGTACGACCGCCTCCCCCACCCGCGCGCCGGCCTGCTGCTGGCCGCCGCGATGCCCTGCTGGTCCCTCGCCCAGAACGCCCTGTGGGGCGTCAGCGGCCGGATCGGCCTCGACCAGGCCCACCTCACCGAGGTCACCGTCGGCGCGGTCTTCGCGGTCGCGCTCGGCGCCGGACTCCTCGGCGTCGTGGGCGCGGGCGCGCTCGGCCCGCGGCTGGGCCGGGCCCTGCCCATCGGCGCCGGTACGGCCCTCATCGCGGGCTGCGTCGCGCTCAGCGCGGCGGCCACGGACCTTTCCGCGTTCGCGGCGGGCGAGATCGCCTGGAACCTGCTCTACCCGGTCGTGCTGTCCTACGTCATCGCCCTGGCCGCGTCCCTGGACCCGCGGGGCCGCTGGACGGTCCTGGTCGGGTCGGCGTCCTCGCTGGGTACGGCGGCGGGGCCGCTCGCGGGGAGTGTGCTGGCGGCCGGCGCCGGCTTCCCGGCGATGGGCCGGGTGCTCGGCGCCGGGCTGCTGCTGATCGCTGTACCGATGACGGCGGTCGCGCTGCGGACGGGCAGGCGCCCCCTGCCGGTCGTGGAAGTCCCCGTCGAAGCCCCTCTCGTGGAGACCCCCGTCACGGAACTCCCGGTCGTCGAAGTCCCGGTGGAGACGCCCGCCGTACCCGCTCAGCGTGCTTACGAGACGGCGTCCCCGAACTCGTACGCGTCGACCTCGGCGAGATAGCGGGCCCTGCGCTCCTCGTCGTCCTCCAGGAAGGAGGCGAGGAAGGAGTTGCGGGCCAGCTCGCGCAGCCGGTCCCGCGACAGCCCCAGGGCCTGGTGCACGGCCGCGAAGTTGTCGCCCGCGTACCCGCCGAAGTACGCCGGGTCGTCGGAGTTGACCGTGCACAGCAGGCCGGCGTCGAGCATGGCGGGCAGGGGGTGGCCGGCGAGGGTGTCGACGGTCCGGAGCCGGACGTTGGACAGCGGGCACAGTGTGAGCGGGATCCGTTCCCGGACCAGCCGCTCGACCAGCGCCGGGTCCTCCACGCAGCGCAGGCCGTGGTCGACGCGCTCCACGCCGAGCACGTCCAGCGCCTCGGTGATGTACTCCGGCGGCCCCTCCTCGCCGGCGTGCGCGACCCGGCGCAGCCCGAGCGCGGCGGCGGCCTCGTAGACCTCCCGGAACTTCACCGGCGGGTGCCCGACCTCGGCGGAGTCCAGGCCGACACCGGTGATCCGGTCCAGATACGGCTTCGCGGCCTCCAGGGTGGCGCGGGCCGACTCGGCGGACTCGTCCCGCAGGAAGCACATGATCAGCTTCGTGGAGACACCATGGTCGGTCTCGCTGCTGCCGAGCGCCCGCCACAGCCCCTCCACGACCGTGCCCATCGGCACGCCCCGGGCCAGGTGGGCCTGCGGGTCGAAGAAGATCTCCGCGTGCCGCACGCCCTGTGCGGCGGCCCGGGCGAGGTAGGCGTTCGCCAGGTCGGCGAAGTCCTGCTCGGTGCGCAGGACGGCCATCAGCTCGTAGTACAGGTCCAGGAAGGACTGGAGGTCCTCGAACCGGTAGGCCTGGCGGAGGGCGTCGGTGTCCGCGTACGGAAGGGTCACACCGTTGCGGGCGGCCAGCTCGAACGCCAGCTCAGGCTCCAGGGTGCCTTCGATGTGGAGGTGCAGTTCTGCTTTCGGGAGGGGCATCAAAGCATCGTACGAGTGTTTTACCGCCGTTTCGGAACCGGCACCCGCAGCAGGTCGTACGCCACGGTCAGCTCTCCCTCGAAGCCCGCTGCCCGCGCCTGCCGCTCGAACTCCTCCGGGTCGGTGTAGCGCTGGCTGAAGTGGGTGAGGACGAGATGCCGTACGCCGGCGTCCCGCGCCACGGCGGCGGCCTGTCCGGCCGTCAGATGCCCGTGCTCGATGGCGAGTTCCACGTCCTCGTCGAGGAAGGTGGACTCGATGACCAGCAGGTCGCAGCCCTCCGCGAGCGCGTGCACGCCGTCGCAGAGCCGGGTGTCCATGACGAACGCGAAACGCTGTCCGCGCCGCACCTCGCTGACGTCCTCCAGCGTCACGTCCCCGAGCCGGCCCTCGCGCTGGAGGCGGCCCACGTCCGGGCCCTTGACGCCGTGCGCGGCGAGCCGGTCGGGCAGCATGCGGCGGCCGTCGGGTTCGATCAGGCGGTAGCCGTAGGACTGGACCGGGTGCGAGAGCCTGCGGGCCTCCAGGGTGTACGACCGGGTCACCGCCAGGATGCCGTCGGCGGCGACCGGCGCCTCGGTGAGGCCGGCGGTCTCACGGTAGGCGCTCGCGTAGCGCAGACGGTCGAAGAAGCGCTGCCCCGAGCGCGGGTAGTGCGCGGTGACCTCGTGCGGCACCTGGTCGAGGTTGATCCGCTGGATGACCCCGGCGAGACCGAGGCAGTGGTCACCGTGGAAGTGCGTGACGCAGATCCGGTTCAGGTCGTGGGCGGCGACCCCGGCGCGCAGCATCTGCCGCTGCGTGCCCTCGCCGGGGTCGAACAGGATGCCCTCACCGTCCCACCGCAGCAGGTAGCCGTTGTGGTTGCGGTGCCGGGTCGGGACCTGGCTGGCGGTGCCGAGGACCACCAGTTCACGGACGGACACGGTTGCCTACCCGGGCGGCCACTGGAGGCCACGGCCGCCGAGGACGTGCGCGTGGGCGTGCCAGACGGTCTGACCGGCACCGCTGCCCGTGTTGAAGACGAGGCGGTAGCTGTCCAGCTTCTCCTCGTCGGCGACGGCCTGGGTCTCCCGCAGGACGTCGGCGGCGAGTTTGGGTGCCCCGGCGGCGAGGGCGGCGGCGTTCTCGTAGTGGGCCTTCGGGATCACCAGGACGTGGGTGGGGGCCTGGGGGTTTATGTCGCGGAAGGCTACGGTCGTTTCGGTCTCGCGGACGATCGTCGCCGGGATCTCGCCCGCGACGATCTTGCAGAACAGGCAGTCGTCCTGCGGCTCTCCGGCCATGCGTGTGCCTCCTGTGATCAATACCGTGGGCATCGTAGTCGGTCAGGTGGGCATGCCCGGCGGTGTCTTCGCGGGCCGCTCCCCCAGTGCCTCCAGCGCGAGCCTGATGGCCTCGTCCAGCTGGGCATCGCGGCCCTCCACCCAGTCCTGAGGCCTCTGTACGACCTCCACATCCGGGTCCACGCCGTGGTTCTCCACGTCCCATCCCACGCCCTCCAGCCACATCGCGTACTTCGGCTGGGTGACCAGGGTGCCGTCGAGCAGGTGGTAGCGGCTGTCGATGCCGATGACGCCGCCCCAGGTGCGGGTGCCGACGACCGGGCCGATGCCCAGGGCCTTGATCGCCGCGTTGACGATGTCGCCGTCGGAGCCGGAGAACTCGTTGGCGACGGCGACGACCGGGCCGCGCGGGGCGTCCAGCGGATAGCTGGTGGGGCGCATGCCGCGTGGGAGGTCCCAGCCGATGATCCGGCGGGCCAGTTTCTCGACCACCAGCTGGGAGGTGTGGCCGCCCCGGTTCTCGCGGACGTCGACCACGAGGCCTTCGCGGGCGACCTCGACGCGCAGGTCGCGGTGGATCTGGGCCCAGCCGGGGGCCTGCATGTCCGGGACGTGGAGGTAGCCGAGGCGGCCAGAGGAGGCCGCGTGGACATGGGCGCGGCGATCGGCGACCCAGGCGTGGTAGCGCAGGGGCTCCTCGTCGGCGATGGGGATGACGACCGTGTGCCGGGGTTCGCCGCCGCCGGCCGGGGAGACGGTCAGCTCCACCGGGTGGCCCGCCGTGCCGACGAGCAACGGGCCCGGGCCCGTCACCGGGTCGACCGGGTGGCCGGCGACCGCGATGATCGCGTCGCCGGGGCGGACCGCGACGCCGGGCGCGGCGAGCGGGGAGCGGGCGTCCGGGTCGGAGGTCTCCGACGGCAGGATGCGGTCGATGCGCCAGCTGCCGTCCGCGTGGCGGGAGATGTCGGCGCCGAGCAGGCCGTGCCGGGCGCGGCGGCCCGAGCCGCCGCGCGGGATGACGTAGGCGTGCGAGGTGCCGAGTTCGCCGTGCACCTCCCAGAGCAGGTCGACCAGGTCGCTGTGGGTGGCGAGGCGGGCCAGGAGCGGGCGGTAGCGGGCGAGGACGCCGTCCCAGTCGGTGCCGCCGAGGTCGGGGCGCCAGAAGTGGTCGCGCATGAGGCGGCCTGTCTCGTCGTACATCTGCCGCCACTCGGCGGCGGGGTCGACGGTCTGCCGGACCCGGGCGAGGTCGACGGTGAGGCTGGTGTCGCCGTCGTCGTCGGTGCCGGTGCGGCGGTCGCCCGGCACGACCCGGAGCCGGCCGTCGGTCCACAGCAGGACGCGTTTGCCGTCGCCGCTGACCTCGAAGTGGTCGGCGTCGGAGGCGAGGTGCTCCAGACGGCGCTGGGCGAGGTCGTAGCGCTCCAGCTCGGTGTGCGGGTCGGGGTCCTCGGGGTGGGCGCGGGAGGCGCCGAGGACGCCCCGCACGGGGTGGCGCAGCCAGAGGACGCCGTCCTTGGCGGCCCGCAGCGTGGAGTAGCGCCCGGCCTCGACCGGGAAGGGGACGATGCGGTCGGCCAGGCCCTCCAGGTCGATGCGGGTGGTCGGCGTGCCCTCGCTGTCGGGGGTCTCGTCCTTGTCGGGCGTCTCGAAGGGGCGGCCGTGGCGCTGCGGGCCGAACGGCGAGGGGGTGGTGGCGGCCAGCGTGATCAGGTGCGGGCGGGCGCCGACCACGAACGCGAGGTCGAAGACGTGCTCGTCGTAGACCGGGTCGAAGGCGCGGTTGGAGAGGAAGGCGAGGTGTTTGCCGTCCAGGGTGAAGGCGGGCGCGTAGTCCTGGAAGCGCAGCGGGGTCGCCTCGGTCACCGACAGGTCGGTGGTGTGGGCGACGCGCAGCTGGGACAGCGGGCGGGGGCCTGGGTGGGACCAGGCGAGCCAGGCGGAGTCGGGGGAGAAGGCGAGGCCGGAGACCTCGCCGTCGTCGCTGCGGTCGACCTCGCGGACCTCGCCGGTCTCGCACTCGACCAGCAGCAGTCTGCCGTCGTGCGCGGCTACGGCGGCCCGGCTGCCGTCGGGTGCCACGGCCAGCTCCAGGACCCGGCCGAGCTGTCCGGCCGCGAGCCGGCGCGGCGGGGCGCCGGGCACAGTGCCGGTCGCGGGCGCGAACTCCAGGGCGTCGTCGCCCTCGGCGTCCGTCACCCACACCACCCACTCCTCGCCCTCGGCGCGGAAGGCGCGCGGCATCCGGGCGCGCACGCCGGGGGTGGCGGCCAGGGCGCGGGCGGGGCCGGAGCGGTGGGTGACCCAGTGGATGCCGCCGCGCACACAGACGGCGCTGCCGCGCGCGGTGTGGTCGGGGGCCGCCTCGCCGAACCAGCGGGAGGCGTTGACGGGGTACGGCCGCAGGTCGACACGGGGTCCGCCGAGCCGTACGTCCAGCCGACGCGGCTCGGCGCCCTCCAGGTCGTCCAGGAGCCAGAGTTCACCGGCCGAGCTGTAGACGACGCGGGTGCCGTCACCGGCCGCGTGGCGGGCGTAGAAGCTGTCGAGTGGGGTGTGCCGGCGCAGGTCGGAGCCGTCGGCGAGGGAGGAGTAGAGCGCGCCGGTGCCCTCGTGGTCGGAGAGGAACGCGATCCGGTCACCGACCCACACCGGGCACTCGATGTTCCCGTCGATGTCCTCGTGCAGCCGGACGAACTCGCCGGCACCTTCTCCGCCTTCGGCGGCACGGTCGATCCACAACTTGCCTGCCGTGCCGCCCCGGTAGCGCTTCCAGTGGGCGGCCTCACGGCCCATCGGCGCGGACAGCAGCACGGTGGCCGGGCCGAGGGCCACATCGCCGACCGGGCCGTACGGCAGGGTCTCGGCGGGTCCGCCGTCCAGCGGGACGGCGTGCGCCCAGGTGTGCCGGAAGCTGTGCCGGCCCTGCGCGCCGAGCGCGAGCACCCGCCCGTCCGGGGTCCAGCCGCGCACCTCGGTACGGCCGTTGCCCCAGTACGTCAGCCGCGCGGCGGGGCCCCCGTCGACCGGGGCGACATGCACTTCGGGGGCGCCGTCCCGGGTGGAGGTCCAGGCGAGGTGCCGGCCGTCCGGCGATATCCGGGGCCGGGTCACCGGCATGTTGTCGGCGCTGACCCGCCAGGCCCGGCCGCCGTCGACCGGCGCGAGCCAGACGTCGTCCTCGGCGACGAAGGTCACCAAGTCGCCGTGCAGATGGGGGAATCGGAGATAGGCGGAGTCTGCCGTGGTTCCCGTCGAAGCACCCTGAGTCACGCCGTCACTCTACGCAGCGACCGGTGCGCCCGCTCGCGGTTTCGGATCACTTGCCCGGCACGGGCCAGACGGTGCGGGTCACGGTGACGGTCACGGTCGGCTGTCCCCCGGTGGGGAGCCGGTACGTCGGCCCGCGCGTGGCGGAGCAGTTGCCGAGCCCGTCGACACGGAACACCTGTCTGCCGTCGACCTTGGCGGTCAGATCCCCGCGCACACAGGCACCGTCGACGGCCTTGGTCACCAGCCCGGCGACGACGATCTTCCGCCCGTCGTCCGTCTCGCCCTGACAGTCGACCGAGACGACGGTGGTCTCGCTCGGCGCGGGCGAGCCGCCGCGCGCACCGTCGTCGCCGTAACTGCCGGTGCAGGTCAGCCAGCTGACGTTCACATGCCGGTGCTCCAGCGCGGCGGTCGCGGTCTGGTCGGTGGTGTAGGCGACGGTCGCCGACCCGAGTCCCCCACCGGGCTGACAGGCCGCGACAGCCCCACCGCCCACCACGACCAGCCCCGCCACGGCCATCACCCGCGACCGACGCCGTATCCGTCTCGAAGCCCCCATGCAGGGCAGCGTGCCACCGGCCCGCACCGTGGGGAAGCCCGGATACGGCCACTCACCCGTTCGGGGGCGGCGCCCGAAGGGGCGCGGACGGGTATCGCGGCGCCCCCGGCGGAGCGGGCGTCAGCCGCGCAGCAGCAGCCACTCCTGGAGTTCCACCAGGTTGCCCTCCGGGTCCTTGAGGTGGGCCACGCGCATGCGGTCGGTCATCGGGGCCGGTCCGTGCAGCAGGGTCGCACCCCGGGCGGTGATCCGCGCACAGTAGGCGTCGAGGTCGTCGACGCGCAGGACGACCAGGGACCGGTGGCCGGTGGCGGTGTCGCCCAGCTCGGCCAGGATCTCGGCCATCATCGCGCGGTCCTGCAGCGCGATCCCGGCGGAGCCGGCGTGCGGGCTGAACTTCTCGTACGGGCCCCCCGTCGCGCCGGACTGCGGCTTGAGGCCGAGGACGTCGGCGTAGAAGCGGTAACAGGCGGCGAAGTCGGTGACCAGCAGCCGGACTTGGGCGAGTTCCACGATGTCCCCAGGAGGTCAGGACCAGCGGCCGGTGCGGCCCAGCAGCAGGGCCACGGCGGCGGTGCCGGCGGTGGAGGTGCGCAGGACGGTGGGGCCGAGGACGCAGGCCTTCGCGCCCGCCTCCTCGAAGAGCGCCAGCTCGTCCCGTGAGACGCCGCCTTCCGGACCGACGACCAGGACGATCTCGCCCTCGGTGGGGAGTTCGGCGGTGGCCAGGGGCTCGCTGACGTGGTCGAAGTCGGAGTGGAGCACGGCGGCGAAGTCCGCCGCGGCGAGCAGCGCGGCGACCTGCCGGGTGGTCGCCAGGTCCGCGACCTCCGGGAAGCGCAGGCGGCGGGACTGTTTGCCGGCCTCGCGCGCGGTGCCACGCCACTTGGCGAGCGCCTTCAGCCCCCGGTCGCCCTTCCACTGGGTGATGCAGCGGGCGGCCTGCCAGGGCACGATCGCGTCGACGCCGGTCTCCGTCATCGTCTCCACGGCCAGCTCGCCGCGGTCTCCCTTGGGCAGGGCCTGGACGACGGTGATCCGGGGGCTGGGCTCGGGCTCCACCGGGAACTCGAACGGCTCGACCACCAGGTGGTCCTTCCCCGACACGCTGACGACGACCCCGGCCGCGCCCCGGCCCCTGCCGTCGGTGAGCACCACGTTCTCGCCCGGCTGCAACCGCCGTACGGAGACCGCGTGCCGTCCCTCGGGGCCCTGGACGTCGACGACCGAGCCGGGGCCCACGCCCTCCAGCGAGTCGACGACGAACACCGGCGCGGTCATCGGGGACCACCCCCGGCCGACAACGCTGTCCGGGCCTCGGCGAGTTCGGCGGCCAGCACCTCCACCAGCCGGCCCGCGGGCAGTTCCCGGGCCATCCGGTGTCCCTGCCCGGCCCACATCGCCATGCCCTGCGGGTCCCCGGCCTTCGCGGCGGCCTTGCGCAGCGGCGCGGTGAGATGGTTGACCTCGGGGTAGGCGGCGGGGGCGTACGGTCCGTGCTCGCGCAGGAAGCGGTTGACGAGCGCGCGGGCCGGGCGGCCGGTGAAGGCGCGGGTCAGCTCGGTGCGCGGGAACAGCGGGTCGGTCAGCGCCCGCTTGTGCAGGGCGTGCGCGCCGGACTCCGGGGTGGCGACGAACGCGGTGCCCAGCTGGGCCGCGCTCGCGCCCGCCGCGAGGACGGCGGCGATCTGGCCGCCGCGCATGATGCCGCCGGCGGCGACGACCGGGATGCGTACGGCCTCCCGGATCTGCGTGACCAGCGACAGCAGGCCGATGCCGGCGCCGTCGTTCTCCGGGAGGTCCCGGTGGGTGCCCTGGTGTCCGCCGGCCTCCACGCCCTGCGCGATCACCGCGTCGGCCCCGGCCCGCTCGACCGCGCGGGCCTCCTCGGCGGTGGTGGCGGTGACCAGGGTGAAGGTGCCGGCGCGGCGGAGCTTGTCGAACACCTCGCGGCGCGGCACACCGAAGTGGAAGGAGACCACCGGTACCGGGTTGTCGAGCAGGACGGCGAGCTTGGCGTCGTAGCCGTCGTCCCGGCCGCTGTCCGGGTCGCCCAGCTCGGTCTCGTACCAGGCGGCCTCGCCGGCCAGCTGGTGCGCGTAGAGGTCGACGGCCCCGGACTCCGCCTGCTCGGGCTGGGGCATGAACAGGTTCACGCCGAAGGGGCGGCTCGTGAGCCCGCGCAGCTGCTTGATCTCCTGGTACATGCCGTCGGCGGTCTTGTACCCGGCGGCCAGGAACCCGAGGCCACCGGCCTCGGAGACGGCGGCGGCGAGCTGCGGGACGGAGACGCCGCCCGCCATGGGGGCCTGCACGATCGGGTGGGGGAAGAGATCGGTCAGCGCGGAGGACATGACCGCATGTTGTCACGTCCTCCGAACAAGTCCGAATCCGGGCTTCCCCCGGCATAAGCCCCTGGCATACGGGGTGCCGCAGCACCCCGTACGTCACGGCTCAGCGCCCGTTGAACGCGTCCTTCAGCCGCGAGAACAGCCCCTGCTGCCCGGGCTGGAACTGGCCCTGGGGCCGCTCCTCGCCCCGCAGCTTGGCCAGCTCGCGCAGCAGCCGCTCCTGCTCCGGGTCCAGCTTGGTCGGCGTGGTCACCTCGACGTGCACGACCAGGTCACCCCGGCCGCCGCCGCGCAGATGCGTGACGCCCCGGCCGTGCAGCGGGATCGACTGGCCGGACTGGGTGCCGGGCCGGATGTCGACCTCCTCCAGGCCGTCCAGCGTCTCCAGCGGCACCTTCGTGCCGAGGGCCGCCGCCGTCATCGGGATCGTGACCGTGCAGTGCAGGTCGTCGCCGCGCCGCTGGAACGTCGGGTGCGGCAGTTCGTGGATCTCTACGTACAGGTCACCGGCCGGGCCGCCGCCGGGGCCGACCTCGCCCTCACCGGCGAGCTGGATCCGCGTGCCGTTGTCGACACCGGCCGGGATCTTCACGGTCAGCGTCCGCCGCGAGCGCACCCGGCCGTCACCGGCGCACTCGGGGCACGGGGTCGGGACGACCGTGCCGAAGCCCTGGCACTGGGGGCACGGACGCGAGGTCATGACCTGGCCCAGGAAGGACCGGGTGACCTGCGAGACCTCACCCCGGCCACGGCACATGTCACACGTCTGGGCGGACGTGCCGGGCGCCGCGCCCTCGCCGTTGCAGGTGTTGCAGACGACAGCCGTGTCGACCTGGATGTCCTTGGTCGTCCCGAAGGCCGCCTCGTCCAGCTCGACCTCGATCCGGATCATCGCGTCCTGGCCGCGCCGGGTGCGCGAGCGGGGCCCGCGCTGCGACGCCGTACCGAAGAACGCGTCCATGATGTCGGAGAAGTTGCCGAAGCCGCCGGCGCCGAAGCCGCCCGCGCCCGCGCCGCCCGACTGGGAGAGCGGGTCGCCGCCGAGGTCGTAGACCTGCTTCTTCTGCGGGTCCGACAGCACCTCGTAAGCGGCGTTGATCTCCTTGAACCGCTCCTGGGTCTTCGGATCCGGGTTGACGTCCGGGTGCAGCTCGCGCGCGAGCCGGCGGAACGCCTTCTTGATCTCATCCTGCGACGCGTCGCGGCGCACGCCGAGAACGGCGTAGTAGTCCGTGGCCACTTACGACTCCGCCAGGATCTGTCCGACGTACCGTGCCACTGCGCGTACCGCTCCCATCGTTCCCGGGTAGTCCATGCGGGTCGGTCCGACCACGCCGAGCTTGGCAACCGCCTCGCCGCCCGAACCGTAGCCGACCGACACGACAGAGGTGGAGTTGAGTCCCTCATGGGCGTTCTCGTGCCCGATACGCACGGTCACGCCCGGATCCTTCGCCTCGCCGAGGAGCTTGAGGAGCACGACCTGCTCCTCCAGTGCCTCCAGGACGGGCCGGATCGTGAGGGGGAAGTCATGTCCGAAGCGGGTGAGATTGGCGGTGCCGCCGATCATCAACCGCTCCTCGTTCTCTTCCACGAGTGTCTCCAGAAGAGTGGAGAGCACCGTGGAGACCGTACCGCGGTCCTCCGGCTCGAAGCCCTCCGGGAGGTCCTCGACCAGCTTCGGCACGTCCGTGAACCGGCGGCCGGCGACCCGGCTGTTGAGCCGTGCCCGCAGATCCGCCAGCGAGGCCTCGCCGAACGGCGCCGGGCAGTCGACCATCCGCTGCTCGACCCGGCCGGTGTCCGTGATCAGCACGAGCATCACGCGCGCGGGAGCCAGCGACAGCAGCTCCACGTGCCGGACCGTGGACCGGGTCAGGGACGGATACTGCACGACGGCGACCTGCCGGGTGAGCTGCGCGAGCAGCCGCACGGTCCGCGCCACGACGTCGTCGAGGTCGACGGCGCCCTCCAGGAAGTTCTGGATCGCCCGCCGCTCCGGCGCGGTCATCGGCTTCACGCCCGCGAGCTTGTCCACGAACAGCCGGTAGCCCTTGTCGGTGGGGATGCGCCCCGCACTGGTGTGCGGCTGGGCGATGTACCCCTCCTCCTCCAGGGCCGCCATGTCGTTGCGGACCGTCGCCGGGGAGACGCCGAGGTTGTGCCGCTCGGTGAGCGCCTTGGAACCGACCGGCTCCTCGGTGCCCACGTAGTCCTGGACGATGGCGCGCAGTACCTGAAGCCTGCGTTCACTCAGCATTCGCGCGCACCTCCAGCACGTCGTCCCCTCGTCCGTCCGGGTTCGCCCCTTTGGCACTCTTGCCGTGCGAGTGCCAGCGTTCCCCGGCCCAGTGTACGGCTGCCGGGTACACCCTGGGCAAGGTCGGGCCGCCGTACCGGCTCGAACCGCTAGCGTCGCGGGTATGACCGTGACTTGGGAAGAGCTGGGGTGGGAGCGGCTGGCCGCGGGGGTGGGCCGGTGCCGGCTGCCTGGCTGGGACTGCACGGCGGGGCTGGTCCTCGGTGAGGGTACGGCACTGCTCGTGGACGCCGGTTCGAGCCTCGCGGAGGGGGTCCGGCTGCGCGGCCAGGCCGAGGAACTGGCGGGCGGCCGTGTGACCCATCTCGCGCTCACCCACCCCCACTTCGACCACGTGTTCGGCGCGGCCGTGTTCGCCGGGGCGGAGGTGTACGGGGCGGTGGGCCTGGACGCGGTGTTCGCGTTCGAGCGCGCCGACCTGCGGCTGGACGCGATCCGCAACGGGCTGCCGGTGGCCGACGCCGACGAGGCGGTGGACGCGCTGACCCCGCCCCGCCACGCGGTCTCCGGCGAGTGGACGCTGGACCTCGGCGACGGCCGCCAGGCGCTGCTGGCCAACGTGGGCCCCGGCCACACGGCGCACGACCTGGCCGTGCTGGTCCCGGGCGATCCGGAGGTGGTGTTCTGCGGCGACCTGGTGGAGGAGTCCGGCGAACCCCAGGCGGGCCCGGACGCGGTCCCGTCCCGCTGGCCGGACGCGCTGGACCGCCTGCTGGCGCTCGGCGGCGAGGACGCGCTGTACGTGCCCGGTCACGGAGCGGTGGTGGACGCGGGGTTCGTCCGCCGCCAACGCGACGCCCTGGCAACGCGGTTCGGCGTGATCTGAGCGGCTCTTCCCGCCGGGTTCCGGCGTGTCGTACGCCTCGGCAGGCGGCCTCTCCTATCGTCATCCGAATGCGCCCACCCGTCTCCCGCCACCGCCCTTCCGACGAGGGCCCTTCGGGCCCGCGCCCTCGTGTGTACTCCGCCGACCTGACCCCGCCGTGGAAGAAGCCGAAGCCCGTACCGGAGGTCCCGGCCGAGCCCGGCCTGGTGGTGGAGGAGCCCGGCACCGGGTTCTGCGGCGCGGTGATCCGCTGCGAGGCGGGCACGGTGACCCTGGAGGACCGCTTCGGCAAGCACCGGGTGTTCCCGCTGGAGCCGCGCGGCTTCCTGCTGGAGGGCCGGGTGGTGACGCTCGTCCGCCCCACCTCGGCGCCGGTACGTCCCACCCGTACGGCGTCCGGCTCGGTCGCCGTCCCCCAGGCACGCGCGCGCGTGGCCCGCGCCGGCCGCATCTACGTGGAGGGCCGGCACGACGCCGAGCTGGTCGAGAAGGTCTGGGGCGACGACCTGCGGATCGAGGGCGTGGTCGTGGAGTACCTGGAGGGCGTGGACGACCTCCCGTCGATCGTGGAGTCCTTCGCCCCGGGTCCGGACGCGCGCCTGGGCGTCCTGGTGGACCATCTGGTGCCGGGGACGAAGGAGTGGCGGATCGCCGAGTCGGTGACGAGCGAACACGCGCTGGTCGTCGGCCACCCGTTCATCGACATCTGGCAGGCGGTGAAGCCGTCGTCGCTGGGCATCGAGGCGTGGCCGGCGGTGCCGAAGGGGCAGGACTGGAAGACGGGCGTGTGCCGGGCGCTGGGCTGGCCGTCGGAGAACACCGGGGCGGTGTGGCAGGCGGTCCTGAAGCGGGTGGGGTCCTACAAGGACCTGGAGCCGGAGCTGCTGGGCAGGGTGGAGGAGCTGATCGACTTCGTCACGGGCAGCGGTGGGGCCTGACGTCGGGGAACGTTCCGAACTCGCTGGTGTCGCGTTCGAGTCCGAGAGCCTCCACGATGACTCCTCGGAAAAGCTCAGCCTTGACGCCCTCGGGAGGCTCGAACCTGTCGAGGCACTTGGCCGTTCCACGCTCGTCCACAGCGGTCATCGCCGTGGCCTCCACATCCGCCGCGTCCTGTCGGCGGCAGCCTACGAACCAGGCTGGGGAGCGAACCGGCGTTCCGGGGGGGATCCACTCGCCGGCCTGATCAGTCCACCAGGTCCCGCACCACCGCGTCCGCCAGCAGCCGTCCCCGCAGCGTGAGCACCGCTCGCCCCTCCTCGTACGGACCCTCCTGGAGGAGTCCGTCGGCCAGCGCGCGCCGGGACGCCGCGAGCCCCTCCTCCTTCAGCAGGGACAGCGGAACACCCTCCCGCAGCCGCAGCTCCAGCAGGATGCGCTCCACTCGCCGGTCCTCGTCGGACAGCAGCTCGCGGCCCGCGCCCGGCGACTTCCCCGACGCCAGCGCTGCCGCATAGGCACCCGGGTGCTTGACGTTCCACCAGCGCACCCCGCCCACGTGCGAGTGCGCCCCCGGCCCGGCGCCCCACCAGTCCGCGCCCCGCCAGTACAGCTCGTTGTGCAGGCAGCGGCCCGCCTCGGAGGTGGCCCAGTTGGAGACCTCGTACCAGTCGAAGCCCGCCTGGCCGAGCATCTCCTCGGCGATCAGGTACCGGTCGGCGTGGACGTCGTCGTCGGTCATCGGGATCTCGCCCCGGCGGATCCGGCGGGCGAGCTGGGTGCCCTCCTCCACGATGAGCGCGTAGGCGCTGATGTGGTCGGGTCCGGCGCCCAGGGCGGCCTCCACGGACGCCCGCCAGTCGTCGTCGCTCTCCCCCGGCGTGCCGTAGATCAGGTCCAGGTTCACGTGCTCGAAGCCCGCCGCCTTGGCCTCCGCCACGCAGGCCTCCGGGCGGCCCGGGGTGTGGGTCCGGTCCAGGACCTTCAGCACATGCCGCTTCGCGCTCTGCATGCCGAAGGAGATCCGGTTGAAGCCGCCCTCGCGGAGGGTGGCGAGGTACGCGGGACCGACGGACTCCGGGTTCGCCTCCGTCGTGATCTCCGCGTCCGGCGCCAGCCCGAACTCGTCCCGGATCGCCCCCAGCATCCGTACGAGATCGTCGGCGGCCAGCAGCGTCGGCGTACCGCCGCCGACGAACACCGTACGGACCTCGCGCGGGTCGTCGCCCAGCACCTTCCGGGCCAGGCGGACCTCATCGGTCAGGGTGTCCGCGTAGTTGTCGCGGGAGGCCAGCACCCCTCCCGTGCCGCGCAGCTCGGTCGCGGTGTAGGTGTTGAAGTCGCAGTAGCCGCAGCGGGTCGCGCAGTACGGGACGTGCAGGTAGAAACCGAGCGGGCGGCCGGCGGCCCCGGCGAGCGCGTGCGCGGGCAGCGCACCGTCGGTGGGGACGGGCTCGCCGTCGGGGAGTGCGGAAGGCATGCCTTCCATTGTCCAGCACCGCGGGCGTCACTCCGCCTGGAGCACCAGCAGGGCCAGGTCGTCCTCGGGCAGGCCGCCGCCGAAGTCGTGGACGAGGCGGCGGATCCTTTCCGCGATCCGTTCGGCGCCGAGCCCGGCGCAGCCGGACAGGGCGCGGGCGAGGCCGTCGCCGTCGTCGAACTGCCGGGTGCCGGAGCGCCGCTCGGTCACGCCGTCGGTGACGCAGAGCAGGCTGTCGCCGGGGCGCAGGTCGAGGGTCTCGCTGGTGTACGTCTCGTCCTCGACCACGCCGAGGAGGGTCTGCGGGCGGGCGGCGGTGCGCACGGTGCCGTCGGGGCTCAGGACGAGCGGCAGGGGGTGGCCGGCGGAGGCGAGGGTGCAGCGGACCCCGCCCTCGTACGGCGTCAGCTCGCCGAAGAGGAGGGAGAGGAAGCGGGTCTGCGGGCCCTCCCCCGTGGCCAGGGGCCGCCCGCCGACGGCGACCAGGGCGCGGGCGGCGGCGTCGGCGGCCTCGGTGGCGTCGTCCAGGAGGAGCTGGTTGAGGCGGTCCAGGACGTCGGCGACCCGGTAGCCCTCACGGGCCAGGAGGCGCAGCCAGGGGCGGGCGAGGCCGATCACCACGGCGGCCTCCGGGCCCTTGCCCTGGACGTCGCCGACGGCGAAGCACCAGCGGCCGTCGCCCGCCGGGAACAGGTCGTAGAAGTCGCCGCTGGGGCCGCCCTTGTCGCAGGGCTCGTAGACGAGCGCGCTGCGCACGCCGGGGATCTCGGCGACGGCGCCGGGCAGCAGGCCGCGCTGGAGGACGGCGCTGATGGTGGCCTGGCGGGCGTACTGGCGGGCCGCGCCGATGGCCAGCGCCACCCTGCGGCTGAGGTCCTCCACCAGCCCGGTGATCTCGTCCGGGAAGCCCATCAGCCCGCACCGGCCGATGACCAGCGTGCCGAGCGGCCGGCCGCCCGCGACGAGCCGGTACGACAGCGCCGTCCCGTGGGTGCCCTGTGGGCCGAGCGCATGGCCGGGCCAGGGGTAGGGCTCGGGGCCGGAGCGCAGCCCGGTCGGCGGGCACGGCGGCTCCTTCTCCAGGGCGCACCGCAGCTCCTCGATGCGGGCCTCGCTGGCGTGCCAGACCCGGGCCGGTCCGCCGCCGGCGCCGTTGCGGACGGTCGCCTCGTCCTCCAGCCAGACCGCGCACCAGTCGGCGAGCCGGGGCACGATCAGCTGGCCGGTGAGCGCGGCGACCAGGTTCTCGTCCAGCTGTCCGGCGAGCAGGTCGGAGGCCTCGGCGAGGAAGGACAGGGCGCCCCGGCCGAGCCAGTCCCGGTCGCCCTCGGCGCGGTGCGGCTGCGGGGCGAGGTCCTCGGCGACCTCCAGGGCCGGGTCGGGGCCGGGTCCGTCCGGGGCCTCGCTGCCGCCCGGGGGCAGCCGCGCCCAGATGGTCTTGGCGCCGGTGCGGTAGGTGACGCCCCAGGACTCGGCGAGCGTGGCGACGAGGCGCAGGCCGCGCCCGTACTCGGGGGTGTCGTACGGCCCCTCCCCGCTCGTGGCGTCCCGCGGGGCACGGGACGGATGCTGGTCACGCACCTCGACCACGAGCGCGCCGGTGTCCTCCAGCCGCCACTCGACCTGCACGTCGGTGCCGGCGTGCACGACGGCGTTGGTGACCAGCTCGCTGACGACGGCCATGGCGTCGTCGGCGAGCCGCGCGCAGACTCCGGGCATCCCGTCCAGCGCGGCCCGCACGAGCGCGCGGGCCGAGCCCGGAGCGAGTGGACTCCCGGGCAGCGTGGCCCGCCCCCGCGTCTCACCGGGCTGCGTGCCGCTGTCCCGTTGCGTGGGTATGGCCGCCATATCCATGCGGTCAGAGTGACAGACAGAGGCCACCTATAAGCGTCGAGTTACTGAAGTGGCCGGAATGCGGACACTTTCGAGCGCCGCTGAGCACAATCTCCCTGAGGGGCGCGGGGAACTGCGCGACGAGCCACGGACGACCCGCAGCCGCCGGCGGCCCCCGCCACCCCTCCGAGGCCGCGCTACGCCTCCCGCGTTCCGGCGTACATCTCCTCGATGAGGTGCTTGTACTCCCGCTCCACCACCGGCCGCTTCAGCTTCAGACTCGGCGTGATCTCCCCGTGCTCCACATCGAGGTCCCGCGGCAGCAGCCGGAACTTCTTGATGGTCTGCCAGCGCTGGAGCCCGGCGTTGAGCTGCCGCACGTACCCGTCGACCATCTCGACCGTCTGCGGCGCGGCGACGATCTCGGCGTACGACTTCCCTTCCAGCCCGTTCTCCTTCGCCCACTCCTGGATCGCGATCTCGTCCAGGGCGATGAGGGCGGTGCAGTAGTTCCGGTCGGCGCCGTGCACGAGGATGTTGGAGACGTACGGGCACACCGCCTTGAACTGCCCCTCGACCTCGGCCGGGGCGACGTACTTGCCGCCGGACGTCTTGATGAGGTCCTTCTTGCGGTCGGTGATGCGCAGGTAGCCGTCGGGCGACAGCTCGCCGATGTCCCCGGTGTGGAACCAGCCGTCGGACTCCAGCACCTCGGCGGTCTTCTCGGGCAGCTTGTGGTAGCCCTCCATGACGCCGGGGCCGCGCAGCAGGATCTCGCCGTCGTCGGCGATGCGGACCTCGGTGCCGGGCAGCGGCTTGCCGACCGTGCCGGTGCGGTAGGCCTCGCCGGGGTTGACGAAGGAGGCCGCGGAGGTCTCGGTGAGGCCGTAGCCCTCCAGGATGTGGATGCCGGCGCCGGCGAAGAAGTAGCCGATCTCCGGGGAGAGCGCGGAGGCGCCGGAGACGCAGGCGCGCAGCCGGCCGCCGAAGGCCTCGCGGAGCTTGCCGTAGACGAGGGTGTCGGCGACCTTGTGCTTGGCGGCGAGCCCGAACGGCACGGCGTGCGTGCCGGTCCTCCGGAAGTTGTCCTGGCTGGCCTTGGCGTACTCGCGGGCGACCTCGGCGGCCCACTGGAAGATCTTGTACTTGGCCGCGCCGCCCTCGCGGGCCTTGGCCGCGACGCCGTTGTAGACCTTCTCGAAGATGCGCGGCACGGCCGCCATGTACGTCGGCTGCACCACCGGAAGGTTCTCGATGATCTTGTCGACCCGGCCGTCCACGGCGGTGACGTGCCCGACCTCGATCTGCCCGGAGGTCAGCACCTTGCCGAAGACGTGCGCGAGCGGCAGCCACAGGTACTGCACGTCCTCGCCGCTGATCAGGCCGGTCGCGGCGATGGCCTTCGCCATGTAGGCCCAGTTGTCGTGCGGCAGCCGCACACCCTTGGGACGGCCGGTGGTGCCGGAGGTGTAGATGAGGGTGGCGAGCTGGTCCTTGGTGATCGCACCGACCCGCTCCTTGATCAGCTGGGGGTGCTGCTCCAGGTAGGCGGCGCCGCGCTGCTCCAGCTCGGCCAGGGTGGTCACCCAGTCGTCCGTCTCGACACCGGCCGGGTCGATGACGACGACCTTGGTCAGGTCCGGCAGTTCGGCGCGCTTCTCGACGGCCTTGGCGAGCTGGGCCGCGTCCTCGGCGATCAGCACCCGGCTCTGGGAGTCGGAGAGGATGAACGCGGACTCGTCGGCGTTGGTCTGCGGGTAGACGGTGGTGGTGGCACCGCCCGCGCACATGATGCCGAGGTCGGCGAGGATCCACTCGACGCGGGTGGAGGAGGCGAGCGCCACCCGCTGCTCGGGCTCGACGCCCAGCTCGATGAGCCCGGCCGCGATCGCGTACACCCGGTCGGCAGCCTGCGCCCAGCTGAGCGACTTCCAGTCGTCGGGACCCTGCCCGGCGGCAGGCGGGACGGGGTAGCGGTAGGCCTCGGCGTCGGGTGTCGCCGCCACGCGCTCCAGGAAGAGGGCCGCCACGGACGGCGGACGGTTCTCGATCAGGGTCTGTGTGTCGCTCACGACATCCTCCGGGGGCCCGCGACGGTGCGGCTGACTCGGTGCGGCTGGGTTAACTCACGGTGGGGTTTCGGGCTGTTGTTTAACTCGCGAGTAACTATCGAGCAGGGACAGGGTAAGGGGCGACCGCCCGCTGCGTAAGGGGCCTCGGCCTGTCACTTTCCACTCAGAGCGACGTTACGCACGCGTAGGGGCCCGCCGCGCTTTCGCACGACGGGCCCCCACATGCCCGGTTTACGGGCGTCACCAGTTGTTACCCCTGGTCACTTCTTGCCCTTGGCCGACCCCGCACCGTCATCGCTGGACAGCACGGCGATGAAGGCTTCCTGCGGAACCTCCACGGAACCCACCATCTTCATCCGCTTCTTGCCTTCCTTCTGCTTCTCCAGCAGCTTCCGCTTACGGGAGATGTCACCGCCGTAGCACTTGGCGAGGACGTCCTTGCGGATGGCGCGGATGGTCTCGCGGGCGATCACCCGGGAGCCGATGGCGGCCTGAACCGGCACCTCGAAGTTCTGCCGCGGGATCAGCTCCTTGAGCTTGGCGACGAGCCGCACGCCGTACGCGTACGCCTGGTCCTTGTGGGTGATCGCCGAGAACGCGTCCACCTTGTCGCCGTGCAGCAGGATGTCGACCTTGACGAGGCTGCTCGACTGCTCGCCCGTGGGCTCGTAGTCCAGCGAGGCGTACCCGCGCGTCTTCGACTTCAGCTGGTCGAAGAAGTCGAAGACGATCTCCGCGAGCGGCAGTGTGTAGCGGATCTCGACCCGGTCCTCGGAGAGGTAGTCCATGCCGAGCAGCGTGCCGCGCCGGGTCTGGCACAACTCCATGATCGCGCCGATGAACTCGGTGGGCGCGAGGATCGTCGCCCGCACGACCGGCTCGAAGACCTCGTCGATCTTCCCCTCGGGGAACTCGCTCGGGTTGGTGACGGTGGCCTCGCTGCCGTCCTCCATGATCACGCGGTAGACCACGTTGGGGGCGGTGGCGATCAGGTCGAGACCGAACTCGCGCTCCAGCCGCTCCCGGATCACGTCCAGGTGCAGCAGGCCGAGGAAGCCGACGCGGAAGCCGAAGCCGAGGGCGGCGGAGGTCTCCGGCTCGTAGACCAGCGCGGCGTCGTTGAGCTGGAGCTTGTCCAGGGCCTCGCGCAGCTCCGGGTAGTCGGAGCCGTCCAGCGGATACAGACCCGAGAAGACCATCGGCTTCGGGTCCTTGTAACCGCCGAGCGCCTCCGTCGCACCCTTGTGCTGGCTGGTGACGGTGTCACCGACCTTCGACTGCCGGACGTCCTTCACACCGGTGATGAGGTAACCCACCTCACCCACGCCCAGGCCGTCCGCCGACAGCATCTCGGGCGAGTTGACGCCGATCTCCAGCAGCTCGTGGGTGGCGCCCGTCGACATCATCCTGATGCGCTCGCGCTTGTTGAGCTGGCCGTCGATGACACGGACGTACGTCACGACACCCCGGTAGGAGTCGTACACCGAGTCGAAGATCATCGCGCGGGCGGGGGCGTCGGCGACCCCGACCGGCGCCGGGATCTCCTTGACGACCTTGTTCAGCAGCGCGTCCACGCCGAGCCCGGTCTTCGCGGAGACCTTGAGCACGTCCTCCGGGTCACAGCCGACCAGGTTCGCCAGCTCCTCGGCGAACTTCTCCGGCTGGGCGGCCGGCAGGTCGATCTTGTTCAGCACCGGGATGATCGTGAGGTCGTTCTCCATCGCCAGGTAGAGGTTGGCGAGGGTCTGCGCCTCGATGCCCTGGGCGGCGTCGACGAGGAGGATGGTCCCCTCGCAGGCGGCGAGCGACCGCGAGACCTCGTAGGTGAAGTCGACGTGCCCCGGGGTGTCGATCATGTTGAGGATGTGGGTCGTGCCCTGGTCGGGGCCCTCGGTCGGGGCCCAGGGCAGACGCACCGCCTGGGACTTGATCGTGATGCCGCGCTCGCGCTCGATGTCCATCCGGTCGAGGTACTGAGCACGCATCTGCCGCTGCTCGACCACACCGGTCAGCTGGAGCATCCGGTCGGCGAGCGTGGACTTGCCGTGGTCGATGTGCGCGATGATGCAGAAATTGCGGATCAGAGCCGGGTCGGTACGGCTCGGCTCGGGCACATGGTTAGGGGTCGCGGGCACGCAGGGTCCTGTCTCTTGAGGCGCCTTATGCCTCGGGTCGGATCGTTACGTAGTCTCCATGGTCCCACGCGGGGGGACCGGGGGCCGTTTTGGGCCGTCCGGAGGGCCACTGGTACTGTAGATGGCTGTGCCTCATGCCCTCTCAGCGCGAGGCACGACAGGTAATTTTGGATCACCGGTGCGGGACCCCTGCGGCCCCGCGCCTGAACCTGAAAAGGCTCCTTCGTGGCGAACATCAAGTCCCAGATCAAGCGGATCAAGACCAACGAGAAGGCCCGGCTGCGCAACAAGGCCGTCAAGTCCTCCCTGAAGACCGCGATCCGCAAGGCCCGTGAGGCCGCTGCCGCGGGTGACGTCGAGAAGGCCACCGAGCTGCAGCGCGCTGCCGCGCGTGCGCTCGACAAGGCCGTCTCGAAGGGCGTCATCCACAAGAACCAGGCCGCCAACAAGAAGTCGGCGCTTGCTTCCAAGGTCGCGTCCCTCAAGGGCTGAACTCCTTTCTGATCTGACCGCCGGAAGGACCCAGAGCGGGCCCTCTCTCATCCGCTCCCGCCCGGCACCCCCGAGCCTGTTCGCGGCCTGCGTTCGCCACGCGGGAACGGGCTCACCAGCTTGAACCGAGGCCCCCGGTCCCCTCGCCCTTCCCCAGGGTGGGGGCCGGGGGTTTTTGGTTGCCTCTTCCGGAACCGAAGCTCAGGGCGTGGCCTCCTTTTCGGGGACGAGACCCAGGGGTCGGCTTCCTGTTCCGGAGCGTGGCCAGGGGGTGTTCGTGGCGCAGCCGAGGGCTGGTCGCCCTTCCCCCGGCCGAAGGCCAGGGGCTTGGCTTGGCTGCCCCTCCGGGGCCGGGCCAGGAGGGTTTGCCTCCCCCACACCCCTCTTCCGGGGCCGAGTCCCGGCGGTGTCTACCCGCGCCCGCGGGAGCGGGCGGCACGGGCGATCGTCACGACCGCCTTCTCCAGCGCGTACTCGGGATCGTCCCCGCCTCCCTTCACGCCGGCGTCCGCCTCGGCGACCGCCCTGAGCGCCACCGCGACCCCGTCCGGCGTCCAGCCCCGCATCTGCTGCCGTACCCGGTCGATCTTCCACGGCGGCATGCCCAGCTCACGCGCCAGATCGGCCGGCCGGCCGCCCCGGGCCGAGGACAGCTTCCCGATCGCCCGCACGCCCTGCGCCAGCGCGCTGGTGATCAACACCGGCGCCACGCCCGTCGCCAGCGACCATCTGAGCGCCTCCAGCGCCTCCGCCGTCCGGCCCTCCACGGCCCGGTCGGCGACCGTGAAGCTGGACGCCTCGGCACGACCGGTGTAGTACCGCCTGACGACCGCCTCGTCGATCGTCCCTTCCACGTCGGCGACCAACTGCGAGACCGCCGAGGCCAACTCCCGCAGATCGCTCCCGATGGCGTCGCAGAGCGTCTGGCACGCCTCGGGTGTGGCCGACCGGCCGGACGAGCGGAACTCCCCCCGCACGAAGGCCAGCCGGTCCGCCGGCTTGGTCATCTTCGGGCAGGCCACCTCCCGCGCCCCCGCCTTGCGCGCGGCGTCCAGCAGCCCCTTGCCCTTGGCGCCGCCGGCGTGCAGCAGCACCAGCGTGATCTCCTCGGCGGGCGCGCCGAGGTACGCCTTCACGTCCTTGACCGTGTCGGCGGACAGGTCCTGCGCGTCGCGTACGACCACGACCTTGCGCTCGGCGAAGAGCGACGGGCTGGTCAGCTCGGCGAGTGTGCCGGGCTGCACCTGGTCCGGGGTCAGGTCACGTACGTCCGTGTCGGCGTCGGCGGCCTTGGCGGCGGCCACCACCTCCTGCACGGCACGGTCGAGCAGGAGGTCCTCCTGGCCCACGGCGAGGGTCACCGGGGCGAGAGGGTCGTCATTCGCAGTCTTCCTGGCCATCGCTTACAGCATCCCACGCGGCACTGACAGCGAAGCGCTCCCGGCACCCTGACCGGTCCCGGAGCGGACCCTGAGTGCGGATCGGGGACCGGCCCCGACGCGAGCGGCGCGCCGGGCTCGGGGTCACGGCTCCTCGCGCCAGCCGTCCCACTCCCCCGCGAACGCGTCCAGCTCGGCGGGGTCGAGCCGCTCGTCCTCGTCCCGCAGGACCACCAGCCACTGGGCGTCCTCGGCGTCGTCCTCGCCGGCCAGCGCGTCCCGGACCAGCCGGGGTTCCTCATCGGTCCCGAACCGCTCCCCGAGCGCCTCGGCCGCCTCCTCGGCGGCGTCGCGATCGGGCAGCACCAGCACATGTCTCACATCACTCACGGGGCCATTCTCCGGCACCGGGGGTAAGGCGAAGAGGCAGGTCAGTCAGGGGGAGCGAGGCGTACGCCGACGCCTCGGCAGCGCGCTCCACACCTCAGCACCTCGGCACACTCCGCACCTCAGCACCTCGGCACGGGCATCGCGGTGGTCGGACCGAGCATCCCACAACGTGCATCGCCAGCTGCTCCACCCGCTCGGCGATCCGCACCACCCCGGCGAACGAGTTGAACCGCCCGTGGATCCGGGCCGGCCCGATGTGCCGGGCGGTGAAGCGACCGAGGAGTGCGTGGGCTCGATCTCCCAGTCACCCGGCGCCGGCGGCGGCTGGCCACCTGCAGGGTCACATCGCCCAGCGAGGCGAGGGAGTTCTCGCCGACAGCCGGTACTCCCCCGCCGGCGCCGTGGCCATGAACGAGCCGTAGGGTACGGGCCCACATCACGGGAATCAGCACATGTGCCGGAACTGAGAAGAATCAGCCGTTCAGGTCGGGGTTGCGCACAGTCGGTACACAGCTCAACGCCATGCCGAAGCGCTCCCGGTACACCGTCAGCACCTCCTCGTCCGTCTCCAGCTCCCGCGTCTCATGCGTGCCGTCCACGGTGGTCGTCTTCAGTCTGCGCCCGCTGAGCGTGATCCTCCCTCCGTCCTCCGTGAGCCGCGAGCAGACCAGCGACCGGGTGAAGTGCGACCGCGGCGACGTGCTGTGCCACCAGGCGCCGGCCGCGAAGTCCCCGAGCACCCGGGGGCGGGTCTCCAGCCGGTACTGCGGCGTGCCGTCCCGCACGACGTCCAGGTCCCCGGTGCCCGGCGCGGCACCACCACGCACCCCGGCCGGGTCCGGCCCCGCGTCCACCACCCGGAACCGGCCACCGGGGTCGTCCTGCTCCCCGCGTTCCGCATAGTCCAGGGGGCAGTGGCTGTGCGCCCCGAACCCGACGTCGGCCAGCCAGATGCCCCCGTCCGCCGTCCGCACCCGCAGCGCGAGATGGTCGTACGGGATCCCGAGCCGTCCCTCGTCCCCGTACACGCGTCCCGCGAGCAGCTCCACCTCGTAACCGAGAGCGGCGAGCAACGTCCCGAACGCGCCGTTCAGTTCGTAGCAGAAGCCGCCCCGCCGGGCCTCGGTCACCTTGTCCAGCAGCCGCTTCTCCTCCAGGGCGATCTCCTCTCCGAGGTGGACCGACAGGTTCTCGAAGGGAATGGTCCGCAGATGGCGCAGGTGCAACTCGCGCAGCGCCTCGCTGGTGGGCCGGGCTGGGCGCGCGATGCCGAGTCGGCGGAGATAGGCGTCGATCTGTACCGAGGTCATGAGCCCAGTCTGCTCCGGCCTCCTCCCGTCCTCACGGGGCCGGTCCTTCTTCCCTCCTCTCTCTGGTCCGGCCTTTTCTCGTGCTCGCCGGCCGTCCCCAGTCGTCTCTGTCCTCTGCCGGCGTCTGCCGTCGTCGTCACTCCTCTCTCGCCACCCCCATCCGCCCGTTCCTCCCACCGGTCCCGGTGACCGCGAGCGCCCCGTCCCGGTCGGTGCGCAGGACCATCGCGCCGCCGGCCCGCAGCGCGGCCATGGTCGCCGGGGCCGGGTGACCGTAGGGGTTGCCTGCGCCGGCGGAGACCAGCGCCACCCGGGGTGCCGCGAGGCGCAACAACTCCGGCTCCTGATAGGCCGAGCCGTGATGGGCCACCTTCAGCACGTCCACTCCGGCCAGATCGGCCGCCGCCGGCGACCGCACCAGCGCCTGCTGGGCCGGGGGTTCGAGATCTCCGAGCAACAGCAGCCGCAGCCCGCCCGTGCGTACGAGCAGTGCGACGCTGGCGTCGTTCGGACCCTCCGGCTCCCACCCGGCACCCGCGCCCTGCCATACCGGGGGCACACGTGGGCTCTGCGATGACGACGGCGGCGGCGATGGCGGCGGTGGCGGTGGCCACAGCACCCGCCAGGTGAGCGGTCCGGTACGCCGTTCCTCTCCCGCGACGGCCGTCGTGACCGGGATGTGCCGCTCGGCCGCCTCTCTTCGGACGAATGCCGCCTGCTCCACCGGTTCCGCGAACGCCGTGGTCTCGATCGCGGCCACCGAGCGGCCCCGCAGCACGCCGGGCAGCCCCGCCACATGGTCGGCGTGGAAGTGAGTGAGGACGAGGAGGGGGACGCGAGTGATGCCCAGCCGCCGCAGGCAGTGGTCGACCAGTGCCGGATCGGGTCCGGCGTCCACCACCACGCCGGCTCCCTCCCCCGCCGCCAGCACGGTCGCGTCGCCCTGCCCGACATCACACATCGCGAACCGCCAGCCCGGTGGTGGCCAGCCCGTGATCACCCGGGTCAGCGGCGCCGGCCGTGTGACCAGCAGCACGAGCAGCACTCCGAGCAGCCCGCACCACCCCGGGTGCCGCAGCAGTCTCCGGCCGGCCAGGACGACGGCCACGGTGACCACCGCCAGCGCCAGTGCCCCCGGCCAGCTCCCGGGCCAGTCCACACCCGCGCCCGGCAGCGCCGCCCCGGTCCGGGCGACGCCGGCGATCCACCGCGCCGGCCAACTCGCGCACCAGGCCAACGCCTTGGCCACCGGCATCGCCACCGGCGCCGCCGCGAGCGCCGCGAACCCCAGGACCGTCGCCGGTGCCACCGCCACCTCGGCCAGCAGGTTGCACGGCACCGCCACCAGGCTCACCCGCGCCGACAGCACCGCCACGACGGGCGCGCACACGGCCTGCGCGGCGGCGGCCGCCGCCAGTGCCTCGGCGAGCCGCGGGGGTACCCCGCGCCGCCGCAACGCCTCGCTCCAGCCCGGCGCCAGCACCAGCAGCGCACCGGTGGCCAGCACGGACAGCAGGAAGCCGTAACTGCGGGCCAGCCACGGGTCGTACAGCACCAGCAGCAGGACGGCCGTGGCCAGTGCCGGCACCAGTGATCTACGGCGCCCGGTGGCCAGGGCGAGCAGCGCGACCGCGCCGCAGGCGGCGGCCCGCAGAACGCTGGGGTCGGGCCGGCAGACGACGACGAAGCCCAGCGTCAGCGCTCCCGCGAGCAGGGCCGTCGCCCGCAGGGAGAGCCCCAGGCGTGGCGCCAGACCCCGACGCTCGGCCCGTTGAGCCAGGCCGGGCGGTCCGATGAGCAACGCGAGCAGGACGGTGAGGTTGCTGCCGGAGACGGCGAGCGTGTGCGCCAGGTCCGTCTCCTGGAAGGCGTGGTCCAGCTCGGGCGTGATCCGTGAGGTGTCCCCGACGACCAGCCCTGGAAGCAGCGCCCGCGCGTCTCCCGGCAGGTCTTCGGTGGCGTCCCGCAGGCCGGCTCGGAGCCGCC
Source organism: Streptomyces sp. NPDC052721 (assembly GCF_040678315.1). Taxonomy (NCBI): domain Bacteria; kingdom Bacillati; phylum Actinomycetota; class Actinomycetes; order Kitasatosporales; family Streptomycetaceae; genus Streptomyces; species Streptomyces sp. NPDC052721. The sequence continues at coordinate 258,799 of NZ_JBFATL010000005.1, forward strand.
CCGCCAAGCGTTGCGGCCCGCTGGGCCCCGCCATGATGCGTGGCTCCGGCCGGCCGCGCACCCGCAGCACGGCCGCGATCCGGTCACCTCCCGTCAGCTCGGGCGCCAGCCGCCCGGCCACCCGGAGCCGCGTGGACGGCAGCAGCCCGAGCCAGGCGGCTCGCCCAGCCGACATGCTCTGCTCGGCGCGGTCCGGTGGCGGCCCGGAATTCCGGCTCCCCGCGGCACTCTCCTCCGGTGCTGGGACATCCGGGTCGACGATCAACAGCACGGGCGTCCGCGTCCGCACACGTCTCCCGTCGGCCTCCTCGACGCTGCGCACCTCCGCCCGGGCCAGCACCGCCACGGGTGCCGCGTGATCACCGCGCACGTGTGGCCTGCTCAGCCAGGGATCGCCGCTCACCTCGACCTCGGCGGTCACGGTCGCGAACCGCCGGGCCAGCTCGGGCACCGGCCCGCGCCGCACGTCGGCACCGTGCAGCCCGGCGGAGGCGGCTGCCGCGGCGACGCAGAGCAACACCGCCGCGACGGCGGCACGCGCCCATCCGAACCGAGCGCGCACCCACCGGGCCCGCTCCGCCCAGCGGCCCTGCCCCGTCACCGCCGTCCCTGTCGACGCCGTCCGCCGGGCACCACCCGCGTCATCGGCCGGCGGATTCGTATCAGCCCGTCCGCCCCCGCCTGCCCGTCCCGGCCGCCGCACCGACAGCAGGAGCACCCCGCCGACCAGGCAGACGACGGCGGTCGCTGCGGTCCAGGCCGCCGGTGTGTCCACGGTCAGGGCCGCCGTGGCCCAGGCCGCGAGTGCGGGCGGCACCAGGCGCAGGTCCATGGGACCGCTCCGGTCGGCGGGCGCGGTGCCATCCCGCTCGGGCTCGCAGCGCGGGCCGGTCTCGTCGAGCACGCGGCTCATGGCCGTACCAGGTCGCGCAGATCGGTGAATCGGCGGTCACCGATGCCGTTGACCTCGCGCAGTTCGTCCACCGAGCGGAAACCGCCGTGCCGGGTGCGGTAGTCGATGATGTGCTGGGCCAGTACCGGGCCCACTCCGGGCAGGGTGTCGAGCTGCTCCGCCGTGGCCGTGTTCAGGGAGACCGGCGCCGGCGGGCCCGTGCCGGTGGATCCGGTGAGCGACCCGCCTGCCGGGGCGGGCGGAGCGGCAGCCCCGGCGGGGGTGCCGACGACGACCTGTTCGCCGTCTACCAGGAAGCGGGCGCGGTTCAGTCCTTCCGTGCTCACGCCCGGCCGGACCCCGCCCGCCGCCCGCAGCGCGTCGGCCACCCGGGCACCGGCCGGCAGCCGTCGGATCCCCGGTTTCCGGACCTTGCCGCTGACGTCCACGACGATCTCCGCGCCGGCTGTCGGCGAGGTGCCCACGGCCGGTCCGGCGGTCGCTCCCTCACTCTTCTTGGCGAAGGGCGCCTGGGCACGCACCACCTGAGGAGCGCTCACCTGCTGGGGCCGGCCCGCCCAGAAGTGCTGCACGGCGAAGACAGCGGCGGCCACGAGGACCACGGCGAGCGCCACTGCTCCCCTCCGTTCCACGCCGTACCGGGTCTGGAGCCACACCGGCATCCGCTCGCGCAGCGCCAGCCCGGCCCGCTGCCGCCAGTCCGGGGCCCCGGGCTCCTCCGACGCCGGCTCCGGCTCGGGCCCCGGCGACCGCACCGCACCGCCCGGTTCAGGCTCGGCCACAGCCGCTGTCCCCTCCCGGATCCCGCCCGGCACCGACGTGGCCGCTGTCACCGTCCGCCTGGAACCCGGACGCGACGTCAGGCCGGGTGCCGGGCCCGTCACCGTTGCCGTCGGTGTGTTCCCGGATCCGTCCGGGACCGGTGGCGCGTTCCCCGACTCCCGCCACTGCACGGCCCGTTCACCGAAGAGGAGTTCCGCTCGGCGGCGCAGTTCCTCCGCCGGTGCGGACGGGCGACGGCGGGCGTGGCGATGGCCGGTGGAGCGGCGCTGCCGGACGCGGCCGTCGGAGGCGGGGCCACGGCCGGGGCCGCTGGTCGCGGTTGCTGTGCGTGAGCGAGATGGAAGTGCCATGCGACGAGGATGGTGCATTCCGACCCATCGCGATGATCTTGGTGAATTCCCGTGGAGGACCGCCCGGTTGTGGAAAACTCCGCCACTCACACGGGTGAAGCCGGCCGCCGCCGGCATCAGCGGAAGCAGCCCCTACCCGGGATCACCGCGGTCAGCGAGGCGAGACGACCGCGCCCAGCAGCCCGGGCCCGGTGTGCGCCCCGATCACCGCTCCGACCTCGCTGACATGCAGGTCGGCCAGGCCCGGGACGCGCGCCCGCAGCCGGTCGGCGAGTGCGGCGGCGCGGTCGGGCGCGGCGAGATGGTGGACGGCGATGTCGACCTCGGCGCTGCCCGCCCGCTCGGCGGCCAGCTCCTCCAGGCGCGCGATCGCCCTGGACGCCGTACGGACCTTTTCGAGCAGGTCGATACGGCCGCCGTCCAGCTGGAGCAGGGGTTTGACGGCGAGCGCGGAGCCCAGCAGTGCCTGCGCGGCGCCGATGCGGCCGCCGCGGCGCAGGTAGTCGAGGGTGTCGACGTAGAAGAAGGCGGACGTGCCGTCGGCGCGTTTCTCGGCGGCCGTGACGGCTTCGTCCACCGTGCCGCCCGCTTCCGCGGCCTGGGCCGCGGCGAGCGCGCAGAAGCCGAGCGCCATCGCGACCATTCCGGTGTCCACCACCCGCACGGGCACCGGTGCCTCGCGCGCCGCGAGGACCGCCGCGTCGTAGGTGCCGGACAGCTCGGCGGACAGGTGCAGGGAGACGATGCCGCACGCGCCGGACTCTGCGACCTTGCGGTAGGTCTGCGCGAACACCTGGGGGCTGGGGCGGGAGGTGGTGACGGGGCGCCGCTTCTGCAGCGCCTGGGCCAGGGAGCGGGTCGAGATCTCGGTGCCCTCTTCCAGGGCCTGGTCGCCGAGAACGACGGTCAGCGGGACCGTGGTGATGCCGTGACGCTCCATCGCCCGGGGCGGCAGGTAGGCCGTTGAATCGGTGACGATCGCGACATGGCGGGACATGAGCTGGAGGTTACCTGGCGTAGCGCTCACTCGGCAGCCCGGCCCCTGTCCTGCGGTCCGGGTCCGGCTCGCTCATGTGGTGCTCTCGGGGCGGGGCTTCTTCTGCCATGGGGCGGTGGGGCGCCATGACGGCGGGGCGATCGCCTCGGGCGCGGGCTCCTCGGCGGCGGGGGCCCCGGGCGCCTTGCGCCAGGTCTGTTCCGTGGCCTGGCCGCCGGCGGTGGCGGGCGCGTCGGGCCACGGCGGGGGTGCCTGCCCGGGCTCGGCCCGCGTCCAGTGGCGCAGGGCGTCCGCTTCGATGTCGATCTGTGCGCTGAGGGGGCCCAGATCGTCGTCGGCGAAGCGGCGGGCCCGGTCGCGGACGGCCCAGCGCAGGGAGTCCGCGGACTTGGTGATCCGCTCGGTGCGGCTGCGCAGTTCGGGCAGGCGCGCGGTGAGCATGGCCCGGTCCGGCTCGGACTCCAGACGCTTGAGGTCGGCGTCCAGCTCGTGTCCGTGCGCGCTGAGCCGTTCGAAGAGGCCGAAGGACTCCTTCAGCGACTCGTCCTCGGCCACGGCCGCGTGCAGCGCCTCCTGGGTGGCGCGCATGGAGGTGCGCAGCGCGAGCCGCAGCTGGGCGAGCTCGCCGGCGGGGCCCATCTGCGCGAAGGACTTGGCGCGCAGGGTGTGGTCCTCGACCGTGCGGCGGGCCTGCGCGATGGTCCGGTCCACGCCGCGTTTGGCGGCGCCGACCGCCTTGACCGTGGCGTACGCGCCCAGGGCGACGAACAGCAGGAAGAGCAGGGCGAACACGGTCAGCACGACTTCCATGGCGCTCCTCCTCCGGCCGGTACGGCACAAGCCGCTGTGCTCTCCACGGTAAACGCAGCGGGCAGGCCCGGAGTTCCGGAAGAACCCCGAACCTGCCCGTAGGGGACTACCCCGAGCCGGCGAAAAGACTCCGGTTGTTACGCCGGGACGATGTTGACCAGCTTCGGCGCGCGCACGATCACCTTGCGGATGGCCGCGCCGTCCAGCGCCGCGACGACCTTGTCGTCGGCCAGCGCCACCTTCTCCAGTTCCTCCTCGGAGATGGTGGGCGGCACCTCCAGCCGGGCCTTGACCTTGCCCTTGACCTGCACGACACAGGTCACGGTCTCGTCCACGACGTAGGCCGGATCGGCGACCGGGAAGTCCTGGTGGACGACCGAGTCGGTGTGGCCCAGCCTGCGCCACAGCTCCTCGGCGATGTGCGGGGCCAGCGGGGCGACCATCAGCACCAGCGGCTCGGCCACGGACCGCGGCACCGCGGCACCGGCCTTGGTCAGGTGGTTGTTCAGCTCGGTGACCTTGGCGATGGCGGTGTTGAAGCGCAGGCCCTCCAGGTCCTGGCGCACGCCGTCGATCGCCTTGTGCAGGGCGCGCAGGGTCTCCTCGTCGGGCTCGGCGTCGGTGACGGTGACCTCGCCGGTGTTCTCGTCGACGATGTTGCGCCACAGCCGCTGCAGCAGCCGGAACTGGCCGACCACCGCGCGCGTGTCCCACGGGCGGGAGACGTCCAGGGGGCCCATGGCCATCTCGTACAGGCGCAGCGTGTCGGCGCCGTACTCGGCGGCGATCTCGTCCGGAGTCACCGCGTTCTTCAGGGACTTGCCCATCTTGCCCAGCAGGCGGCTGACCTTCTCACCCTGGTAGTAGTAGGCGCCGTCGCGCTCCTCCACCTCGGCGGCCGGCACCGCGATGCCACGGCTGTCGCGGTAGACGTAGGCCTGGATCATGCCCTGGTTGAACAGCTTGTGGAACGGCTCCGCGGAGGAGACGTGCCCCAGGTCGTACAGGACCTTGGACCAGAAGCGCGCGTACAGCAGGTGCAGCACGGCGTGCTCGGCGCCGCCGACGTACAGGTCGACACCGCCGTGCGGCCGGCCCTCGCGCGGGCCCATCCAGTACCGCTCGATCTCCGGGTCGACCAGCTTCTGGTCGTTGTGCGGGTCCAGGTAGCGGAACTCGTACCAGCAGGAACCGGCCCAGTTGGGCATGGTGTTGGTCTCGCGGCGGTACTTCTTGGGGCCGTCACCCAGGTCCAGCGTGACGTTGACCCATTCCTCGTTGCGCGACAGCGGCGTCTCGGGCTGGGTGTCGGCGTCGTCCGGGTCGAAGGTGCGCGGGCTGTAGTCCTCGATCTCGGGCAGCTCCAGCGGCAGCATCGACTCGGGCAGCGCGTGGGCGACGCCGTCCTCGTCGTAGACGATCGGGAAGGGCTCGCCCCAGTAGCGCTGGCGGCTGAACAGCCAGTCGCGCAGCCGGAAGTTGACGGTGCCCTCGCCGATGCCCTCGCGCTCCAGCCATTCGGTGATGCGCGCCTTGGCCTCGACCACGCCCAGGCCGTTCAGCCTCACGTCGTCGCTGTCGGAGTTAACGATCTTCGCGTCGTAGGAGACGAAGGCGTCGTCCCAGGTGGACGGGTCGGTGCCACGGCCGTCGGTCGGCTCGACCACGCAGCGGATCGGCAGCTCGAAGGCGCGCGCGAAGGCGAAGTCGCGGCTGTCGTGTGCCGGGACGGCCATGATCGCGCCGGTGCCGTAGCCCATCAGGACGTAGTCGGCGATGAAGACCGGGACCTGCTCGCCGTTGACCGGGTTGGTCGCGAAAGCGCCGGTGAAGACGCCGGTCTTGTCCTTGGCCTCGGCCTGCCGCTCGACGTCGGACTTGGAGGCGGCCTGCGCGCGGTAGGCGGCGACGGCCTCGGCCGGGCTGGCGTGGCCGCCGGTCCACACCTCGTGCGTGCCCTCCGGCCACGCCTCGGGGGTGAACTTCTCGACCAGCGGGTGCTCGGGCGCCAGCACCATGTAGGTCGCGCCGAACAGGGTGTCCGGCCGGGTGGTGAAGACCGTGATGCGCTCGCCGTCGATCGGGAAGTCGACGCGGGCGCCCTCGCTGCGGCCGATCCAGTTGCGCTGCTGCAGCTTGATGGCCTCGGGCCAGTCCAGCTCCTCCAGGTCCTCCAGCAGCCGGTCGGCGTAGGCGGTGATGCGCATGTTCCACTGGCGCAGCTTGGCCTTGAAGACCGGGAAGTTGCCCCGCTCGGAGCGGCCGTCGGCGGTGACCTCCTCGTTGGCCAGCACAGTGCCCAGGCCCGGGCACCAGTTGACGGGCGCCTCGGAGGCGTAGGCCAGGCGGTACTCGCCCAGGATGTCGGCGCGCTCGGTGGCGGTCAGCTCGTTCCACGCGCGCGTGGAGCCCGGAACGGCGCGCTCACCGGACTCGAACTGGGCGATCAGCTCGGAGATCGGGCGGGCCTTCCGCGCCTCCTCGTCGTACCAGGAGTTGAAGATCTGCAGGAAGATCCACTGGGTCCACTTGTAGTAGTCCGGGTCGATCGTGGCGAACGACCGGCGCTTGTCGTGGCCCAGGCCCAGCCGGCGCAGCTGGGACTTCATGTTGTTGATGGCGGCCTCGGTGGTGATCCGCGGATGCTCGCCGGTCGTGACGGCGTGCTGCTCGGCGGGCAGGCCGAAGGCGTCGAAGCCCAGGGTGTGCAGGACGTTGTGGCCGGTCATGCGCTGGAACCGGGCGTAGACGTCGGTGGCGATGTAGCCCAGCGGGTGGCCGACGTGCAGGCCCGCACCGGAGGGGTACGGGAACATGTCCATGATGAACTTCTTGGGCTTGGCGACCAGCTCGGGGTCACCCGCCAGGTCGCCCGTGGGGTTCGCCGCCGCGTAGGTGCCGTCCGCGTCCCAGAAGTCCTGCCAGCGTGCCTCGATCTCGGCTGCCCTGGCGGCCGTGTAGCGGTGCGGCGCGGCCTCCGCCGACGCGGCGGTGGCAGCGGGGTTCGTCTCGCTCATGATCCTCAAAGCTCCATCGATCGTCTCTGCCTGCGGCTGTGACATTCAAAGAAACGAAAAAACCCCTCGCACAGGAGGGGACGCCGCGCCGATGCCGACCTCACGGGTGGACCGGGGTCGGTACTGATCAGCGCGGCCCGCTAAGCAGAAGGCGTACGGCACGCATGGCGTCAGGGTACCGCAGCCCTTGAGCAAGCCGCGAGGCGCTTCCGTATCCCTGGTGGACATGTCACGAAGCCCACCGGAACTGAACGAAGGTCAATGATTACTTCGCGTAACGTCCCCTATAGGACACCTCCCCCAGTCGCATGGTCCGTTGATAACGCAATAACTCAAACCCCGTACTGATCGGTATGGCGCCACTTAGAGTGCGGCAGCGGGACCGCTTTCCCGAAACTGCTCGGAGTTGCCCCCATGAACCCTCGTCGTAGTACCAGCTCGCTCCCCAAAACGGGCCGCTCGGCCTATGGGGTGGCGTCCGCTGTCGTCCTGCTGCTCATACCCGTGGTCGTGCTGGTCGGAGGCAGCCAGTTCCGCGAGTTCCTGAACTTCGGCGCGGGCGTGCTGTCCCTCGTCTCGCTGAGCTGCTCGGTGATCTGGGGCCTGTTCGCCCAGGACCGGATCTTCCTCAACACACGGCAGCGGATCATCGGCCAGGCGGTGCACCGGACGACCGCGGTCGCCTCGATCGCGTTCCTGTTGCTGCACATCACCACGAAGATCGCGCTCGGCCACACGAAACTGATCGCCGCGATCATTCCGTTCTCGCTCGGCGTCACCGGAATCGCCGGCCTGATCGGACTGGGCTCGCTCGCGGGCCTGCTGATGATCTTCGTGGGCATCACCGGCGCCCTGCGCAGCAATTTCGCCACCCCGGCCCCGGTCGCCGCCCGCTGGCGGGCCATGCACATGCTGGCCTACCCGGCCTGGTGCGCCGCGCTGGTCCACGGCCTCTACGCGGGTCGCTCGGCCAAGCCGGTCTTCGTGATCCTCTACAGCCTCTCCCTGCTCGCCGTGATGGGCGCCCTCGCGCTGCGCGCCGCGCCGCGCCCGGTCAAGCGCAAGGTCGCCGACCGGCTGGTGGCCCTGTTCGGCAGCTCGGAGCGGCCCGGGCTCGACGAGCTGGACGCGAGCCGCTCACGGGTGGCCGAGCCGGCGCTGCCCGGCTTCGAGAGCCGGCGCGAGCCACGCATGGCGTCCGCCGACACGGCGGCATCCCCGCTCTACCAGACCCCGGCCGCCCCCGGCGCCGAGCCCGCCTCCGGCTTCGCGGCGGCCTACCGCGCGGTCTCCACGCCGGGCCGCCCCCAGCAGCCCTACATGACCGACCAGACCGCCCGCATGGACGTACCCATGGATCTGCGGCCGACGGAGGCCATCCCGCGCGTGGACGGCCCCTCCAGCACCTCGGGCAGTTGGCCGATCCCGTCCCCGCCGCCGGTCGGCGAGGCCCCGCCGTCCGCGTACGACCCGCTCCAGGACACCGGATACACCATCCCGGTCTATGGCAATCCGGGCACGCCTGGATACGGCGGAAGTGACGTGTACGACACCGGTGAGACAAACGGCCTCTACGGCACGTACAACCCGAGTGACACGTTCAACAGCGGTCCCGCCACCGAAACGCTGCCCGGCTCGTCCTACGAGACACCGGGTTCGGGCGAACCTTGGAACACGCCTTCCGGAGGCTTTAAGTGAACGAGGCCCTGCCCGACGTCCCCGAAGTCCGCGTGGTCGGGCTTCCCCAGCTCACGTCGGGTTTCGACCTTGTGGAGCGGCTCGATCTGGCCATGCACCTGAAGGTGCACGGGCCGCTCGACCCGCTGGGCGGCGAGCAGCTCGCCCAGCTCGCCGAAGGCATCAACCTCAAGGGCCGCGGCGGCGCCGGCTTCCCCTTCCACAAGAAGCTGCGCTCGGTCGCCGAATCGGCGATCAAGCGCGGGGTGCGGCCGGTCGTCGTGGTCAACGGCAGCGAGGACGAACCGGCCTGCCGCAAGGACACGGTGCTGATCAACCGTGCCCCGCACCTCATCCTCGACGGCGCCCTGCTGTGCGCCGAGGCGCTCGGCGCACGCACGCTCGTCATCGGCGTCACCCGGGAGTCCACGCAGCGCTCCATGGAGGCCGCGCTCGCCGAACGCGGGCTGAGCAACAGCCGTAGATCGGCGCTGCGCGCGTGGGTGCAGCGCAATCCGGTGCGCATGGTCACCGGCGCCGCCGCCTCGCTGATCCGCTCCATCGACGGCGGCCCGGCGATCCCGCCCGGCCGCAAGATCAGCGCCTCGCAGAGCGGCATCGGCGGAGCGCCCACGCTGCTGTCCAACGCGGAGACGTTCGCGCAGCTGGCCATCGCCGCCCGCATCGGCCCGGAGCGCTACGGCAACACCGGTCTGTACGACGAACCGGGCACCGTGATGCTCACGGTGTCCGGCGCGGTCGCCCGCCCGATGGTGATCGAGGTCCCCACGGGAGTGCCGTTGCGCTACGTGCTGCAGCTGGCCGGCGCCCCGCCGGTGCCGCAGGGCGTGCTGACCGGCGGCTACCACGGCAAGTGGATCGACGCGGCGACCGTCAACGAGGCGATCGTCTCCCGCAACTCGCTGGACGCGGTGGGCGGTTCGCTGGGCGCGGGCGCGATCCTGCCGATCAGCCAGGAGACGTGCCCGCTGGGCGAGTCGCTGCGGGTGGCGCAGTGGCTGGCCGAGGAGAGCGCGGGCCAGTGCGGACCCTGCTACCTGGGGCTGCCCGCCGCCGCGCGCGGGATGGAGGACATCCTGAACGGCGGCGGACCGGCCGCCCTGGAAGCGCTGAAGCAGGTCGCGAAGAACGTGAAGCGGCGTGGGGCGTGTTCGCACCCGGACGGCTCGGCGATGTTCCTGGAGTCGACCATCAAGGCGTTCACCGACGACCTGGCCGCGCACGTCCTCGGCAACGGCTGCGGACGGCCCGTGGAAGGCGTTCTGCCGCTCTTCGAGGGGGGCAGGGCCCCTACGGGGGTGCCGGGCGGCGGAGAGCCCGCGGAGACCGGCGCCAGCCGCCAGAAGATCTACGTCGACTGGACGCTCTGCCGGGGCCACGGGCTGTGCGCGGACATCCTCCCGGAGGTGTTCGAGCTCGGCGCCGACGGCTTCCCGACGGTGGCCCAGGCGCAGGTGCCGCGCTACGCGGAGGCCAAGGCGCTGCGCGCGGTGCGCCGCTGCCCGGCGCTGGCCCTGCGCCTCGAGGAGGACACGCGCGGGCAGGCGCCGTCGCGCAACCTGCCGGTCCTCTCCCAGGGCCGCGGCCGGCGCGCGCTCGGCCGCTGAGCACACGCGAGGGGTGGGTCACCCGTACCGGGCGGCCCGCCCCCTTCGCCCGGCCGTGCCGTGTCGCAACACGCCGAAGGCGGACCATCCGTCAGGATGGTCCGCCTTCGACTTCTGTGGAGCTAAGGAGAATTGAACTCCTGACCTCCTGCATGCCATGCAGGCGCTCTACCAACTGAGCTATAGCCCCTTGTTCTGTTGTTTCGCCCGGTTCCCCCGGCGACGACGTAAACATTACAGGGCGGAGGGCGCAGCACAAAATCGGTTTCCGCTCTGCGCCGATACGCCCGCTAATGTCGGTTTTCATGACCATGGTCCCGTCGCCCTCAGCCCACCGCAGGATCCCGGTCGCGCTGGGTGTGTGCCTGGTGTCCTTCGCGGCCTTCTGGGCCGCTCAGCGGGGTGCGCACGTGTCCATGATCGATCTGATGGTCTACCGGGCCGAGGGCGCCACCGTGCGCGCCGGCGGCGACCTGTACGCGCTGCGCGCGACGGCCGCACACCTGCCCACCACCTATCCGCCGTTCGCGGCCCTGCTGTTCACGCCGCTGCCGTCGCTGGACACCGCACTCCTGCGGGAGCTGGCGACGGCCGGGAACCTGGCGCTGCTGGTGGTGTTCGTCCGGCTGTCGCTGAAACTCGTCGGCCACGCGCGCGTGGAGACCGTCTGGTGGGTCGCGGCGCCGGCCGTGTGGTGCGAGCCGGTGTGGACCACCGTGCGGTACGGCCAGATCAACCTGCTGCTGGCCGTCCTGGTGCTGTGGGACCTGACCCGCCGTCCCGCCGGCGGGTACGACCGCTGGACGGGGGTGGGCCTCGGGCTGGCCGCGGCGGTGAAGCTGACGCCCGCGCTGTTCCCGGTGTTCCTGCTCGCCACGGGCCTGGTGGCCCGTCTGAGGGGCGGTCACGGGGAGCCGTGGCTGCGGCACGCGCGCGGGGCGGCCGTCGCGTTCGCCGGGGCGACGCTGCTGGCGGCGGCCGTCCTGCCGTACGACTCCTGGCGGTTCTGGACGGGGATGCTGTTCCGCGCGAGCCGGGTCGGGCACGCCGAGGACACCGCCAATCAAGCCCTGCGCGGCGTTCTCGCCCGCCTTCTGCGTACACCCGACCCGGGAGCCCTGTGGATGACCTGCGTGGCCGTGGTGGCCGTCCTGGGCCTCGCCGTGGCCGTCCGGGCGGAGTTGCGGGGGAAGCGGGCCTGGGCGGTGTGTGCCTGCGCGGTCACGGCCCTGCTGATCAGCCCGGTCTCCTGGACCCACCACTGGGTGTGGTGTGTCCCGCTGGTACTGCTGCTGTGGACGCGCGGGCACCGGACGGCGGCCGTGGCCACCCTGCTGGTGTTCTGCTCGTACGCCCCGTGGTGGGTGCCGCACGGGCCCGGGCGGCCGGAACTGCACCAGTCGGGCGCGGAGTTGACGCTGTCGGCCGTCTACGGAGGCGTCGGCGTGCTCTTCCTCGCGCTGACCCGGACATCGTTGCCGAAGTCCGGGACGGGCGGGGTCCGCGTCAAGCCGTGACGAACTGGTAGAACCTCTTGAGCGTGCAGTGCTCCTCCAGGAGGCGTCCGTAGATCGGCTCGCCCTCCAGTTCCCGGTATGTCTCGATCGGGTCGCCTTTTATGATCAGCGCCCGCGCGCATTCCTCGCACCAGTACTGGTAATCGGGATTGATCGGCTCCATGTCACGGACGATCGGGGTACCGCTCCCGCACCAGTCGCACTTTCGCCTGTGTGCACCCATCGATCAGCTCCAGCTGTGGCCGCAGGCCGTGCACACGTAGGAGATTCCGCCGTTGTCGCCGAGGACCTGCGCCACATGCGCGGAACCGCAGGAAGGGCAGCTCAGCCGGGCGGTCGTGTCCCGTATCAACGCCGCACCGAGGAGGTGGCCGACCTCCTCAAGGATGCTCGCAGGCATCGCTACTCCCTCCCGTCGGGCCGCGCCCCCTTCCGGCCGTTTGATTCTGCCACGACCGGACCGATACGGTCAGCGACGCCTCAGTACCAGTCCGGACACGGCTCCCGCCGCAGCCGTTCCGGCCAGTGCCCAGGCGCACACCGAGAAGGCCTCCGCAGAGGGATACGAGCGCAGCGCCCCGAACGACTCAAGCCGGTTCAGGAACAGTGTGCCGAAAGCGGCGACGCCGATCAGCTGACCGAGTTGCGCGACCGTCGCCAGCAGGCCGCTGGCGTCCGCCGCGTCCTCGGGCCGCACGGTGGCCAGGGCCCCGGTGAGCGTCGGGCTGAAGGCGAGAGCCAGCCCGGCACCCGTGCCCGCGTACCCCGCGTACAGGACCGCTCCCCCGTCACCGCCGCCGTGGAAGGCGAGCCCGACGACGGCGACGGACACCGCGGTGAGCGCGAACCCGGCCGGCACGAGGGCCCGCTGCCAGGCGGCCGGCCACCTTCGCCAGGTGAGGCTGACGGCGCCGAAGACGGCCGCGGTCGGCGCGAAACTCAGTCCCGCCCGCAGGGCGCTGTAGCCGAGGCCGCCCTGGACGTGCAGGGTCAGCGCGAACAGGAAGCCGGCGTTGACCGACATCACGGCGAGGATCCGGAAGACGGCGAGACCGATGCCGGGATGCCGCAGCACCCGGGGCGTGATGAGCGGGGCGCCGCCACGCCTGGCCAGCCGGGACTCGTAGCCGCAGAACAGGGCGAACAGCACCGCCGCCGCGGCCAGCGACAGCCAGGACCACAGCGGCCAGTCCTCCTCCTGCCCGAGCACCAGCGGCACCGTCAGCAGCGACACGGCGGCGCCGAGCAGCACCAGGCCAGGCAGGTCGAGCGCCCGGCCCCGCTCCCGCCCGCCCGCACGGCCCAGCGGCAGGACCCACCGGCCCAGCACGAGCAGCAGCGCGCCCACCGGCACGTTGACCAGGAACACCGGCCGCCAGCCGGCGCCGAACAGGTCGGCGCTGACCAGCACCCCGCCGGCGACCTGTCCGGCCGCCGCACCGACGGCCAGGACGGCCGAGTAGGCGCCGAGCGCCCGCGCCCGGGCCTCCCCGGTGAAGGTGCGCTGGATGAGGCTGAGCACCTGCGGGATCATCAGCGCCGAGCCCGCGCCCTGCACCAGCCGGAACACGATCAGCTCGGTCGATCCCCGAGCCAGTCCGCAGGCGAGCGAGGCCGCGGTGAACAGGGCCAGACCGGCGAAGTGGACCCGGCCGTGGCCGAGCCGGTCGCCGAGCCGGGCCCCGGTGATCAGGAGCACGGAGTAGGTGATGGTGTAGCCGGCGATGACCAGCTGCAGGTCGGCGCCGGAGGCGTGCAGTCCGGAACCGATCGTCGGGGCCGCGACGTTCACGATGAAGACGTCGAGGGCCGCCATGAACAGGGCGGCGAGCAGCACGCCGAGCAGCAGCCGGGGCCGATTGTCAGTGGCGGGTGCTTCACTGTCCGTGATGGGTGAGACGGCCCGGCCGGCGGCCGGGACGTCACTGTCAGTGGCGGGTGCTTCACTGGTCGCAAGGTTCGGGACCGGCTCGGTGCCCGGACCGGTACGGGATGTCGTCGTCATGGCGTCGAGCGTGACGACGGGCCGGTACCGGTGCCGAGTGCCCGCCGATGCTGGTACTGCCAGCACCTGGCATGGGCGGGTCCGGGTGCCGACGATGAGACGGGGACGACGGGGACGACGGGGGCATGACGATGGGGACGAGGACACAGCGACGCAGGCCCGAACTGGCCGCCTTTCTGCGCAGCAGGCGGGCGCGGGTCACACCGGCCGATGTGGGGATGCCGCCGGGCCTGCGGCGGCGCACACCCGGGCTGCGCCGGGAGGAGGTCGCCCAGCTCTCGGGCGTGGGCGTGACCTGGTACACGTGGCTGGAGCAGGGCCGGCCGATCAACGCCTCGCCGCAGGTACTGGACGCGGTCGCGCGGACGCTGCGGCTGGACCCGCCGGAGCGGGAGCACCTGTACCGGCTCGCGGAGGTGCCGTTCCAGCCGGACCCCGAAGGGCTGACCCGACGGATCAGCCCGGAGGTGCAGGGCATCATCGACGCCCTCGACCCGATGCCGGCGACGGTCTACAACGCGCGGTACGACGTCCTGGCCACCAACGCGGCCTACCGGGACCTGTTCCTGGTCCCCGAGACCCTCCGGATCGGCATGCCGAACGTGCTGTGGACGCTGTTCACACTGCCGGAGAGGGCCTGTCCGCTGGTGCACCGGAAGAAGGAGCTGCCGTTGATGGTGGCGACCCTGCGGTCGTCCTACGGCAGACACGTGGGCGAGCCGACCTGGGAGGAGTACATACGCGGGCTGTCGGCGGCGAGCCCCTGGTTCGCCGAGCTGTGGGCGAGCGGTGAGGTGGCGCCTCCGGGTCCCCGGGTGAAGGTGTTCCGCCACACGGCCGTGGGCGAGATGCGGATGACCTCGCAGTCGCTCTCCATCGACGGGATGCCCGAGTGCCGGATCGTGGTCTACACGCCGGAGGACGAGGAGACGCGGGCGAAGACCGCGGTGCTGCGGGAGCGACGAGAGCGGGTGTGGCCGCCGGCGCTGAAGAAATGAAGGCAGCTGGATGCAGAAAATCCCGCCCCCTGCGGGGACGGGATCCTCATCACCGATCCTTGACAACTCAACAGAGTGTCGATCAGTGGAGCTAAGGAGAATTGAACTCCTGACCTCCTGCATGCCATGCAGGCGCTCTACCAACTGAGCTATAGCCCCTCGCGTTCTTCCCGCTCGGCGGGGCGAACAAGAAGAACTTTAGCCTGTGACCTGCCAGAAAGTGAAATCCGGGGTCGGGCACCTCGGGACGGTCAGTCGTCGTCGCCGAGGACGGGCTCCGGGAGGGTGCCCGCGTTGTGCTCCAGCAGGCGCCAGCCGCGGGCGCCCTCGCCGAGCACGGACCAGCAGCAGTTGGAGAGTCCGCCGAGGCTCTCCCAGTGCCGGGCCTCCAGGCCGAGGAGCCGGCCGATGGTGGTGCGGATGGTGCCGCCGTGGCTGACGACGACGAGCGTGCCGTCCTCCGGCAGCTTCTCGGCGTGCCGCAGCACGACGGGGGCGGCGCGGTCGGCGACCTCGGTCTCCAGTTCGCCGCCGCCGCGGCGGACCGCCTCGCCGCGCTTCCAGGCGGCGTACTCCGCGCCGTAGCGGGCGATGATCTCCTCGTGCGTCAGCCCCTGCCAGACGCCCGCGAAGGTCTCGCGCAGCCCCTCGTCGTGGGTGACGTCGAGGCCGGTGAGGGCGGCCAGCTCGGCGGCCGTGTGCGCGGCCCGCCGCAGGTCCGAGGAGACGATCGCGTCGGGCCGCAGGGAGGCGAGGAGCCGGGCGGCGCGGCGGGCCTGGCCGAGGCCCGTCTCGGTCAGCTCGACGTCCGTGGTGCCCTGGAAGCGGCGCTCCACGTTCCAGGAGGTCTGGCCGTGCCGCCACAGGATGAGGCGGCGGCCCCGGCCCCTGCGGTCGGTCACCTCGCCGGTGGCGCTCACCACGCCCCGCCCGGTTCCTGGTCGGCCTCGGCGGCCTGCGCCCTGGCGTGCTCCTCCGCCTTGCCGCGGGTGGCCTTGGCGTCGGCGGGCAGCTCCAGCTCGGGGCAGTCCTTCCACAGCCGCTCCAGGGCGTAGAAGACGCGCTCCTCGCTGTGCTGGACGTGGACGACGATGTCGACGTAGTCGAGCAGGATCCAGCGGGACTCACGGTCGCCCTCGCGGCGGACCGGCTTGGCCCCGAGGTCCTTCAGGAGGCGCTCCTCGATCTCGTCGACGATGGCCTTGACCTGGCGGTCGTTCGGGGCGGATGCCAGCAGGAAGGCGTCCGTGATCGACAGCACGTCGCTCACGTCGTAGGCGATGACGTCGTGGGCGAGCTTGTCGGCCGCCGCCTGGGCGGCGGTGTTGATGAGCTCAAGAGAACGGTCGGTGGCGGTCACTACATGGCTTTCCGTCGGCGGTCGTTTGTCATCAAGGGTCTCACGGACCGCCCGGCGCACCCCACGTGATTACGGCATCACGTGGGGTGCCCCCGGCCGCGCTGCGGTTCGGCGGCGGCTCGGGGTCAGGAGGAGGACGGCTTGTAGTCGCTGCCGAGGATCACCGAGACGTCGGCGCCGGAGGAGACACTGCCCTTGGTCACGGAGCCGGCGGGCAGCCCGAGGGTCTTGGCGACCTCGGTGGCGTTCGCCTTGTCGGCGGCGTTTGCGTAGAGCACCTTCGAGGCGGCCTGGGTGCCGGAGGCGGCGCCGCCCTCCAGGAAGGTGAAGCCGCCGTTGAGGAGCACGACGCGCGCCTTCTCCGTGTCGTCCTTCACACCGGTGGCGTTCTGGACGGAGACCCGGACCGAGGAGCCGGCGTCGGGGCTCTTGGCGGTGCCGCCGAGGATGTCCTTCACCACGCTGTCGCTGGTCCGCGCGGTGAGGGTGCCGTCGGACTGCACGGGCAGCAGGGCGGTTCTGTAGTCGCCGCTCTTGGCGAGGTCGGCGAGCTTGGCGAGGAAACCGCCGAGGTCCTTGTCGGTCAGCGGCGGGTCCAGGATCTGCGCGAGGGTCTGCACGGTGGTGGTGGCGGACGAGGGGTCGGAGGACATCTTGCGCAGCACGCCCTGCATGACCTGGCCGAACCGCTCCAGCTGGGCGTTCTCGGACTCGCCGGCGGCGCGGTAGGTGGCGTAGGCGACGGCCATCTTGCCGCTGAGGGTCTGGTCCTGGCCCTTGTGGACGAGCGGCGCGGTGCCCTTCTTCTTGGTGTCCGGGTCGGGCACGTCGGTGTTGGTGTCGATCTCGATGTTGCCGACGAGTTCGACGAGGTTCTGCAGGTAGGGGGTGTCGAGGCGCCAGGTGCCCTGGATTCTGGTGCCCAGGACCGTGTCGAGCTGGTCGCGGGTGCCGGAGGCACCGTCGTCGTCCACGGACTTGGCGAGGGTCGTGGTGGAGCCGTCGTCGTCGGTCAGCGCGAGGGCGTTGGGCAGCAGGACCGTGGTGCCCTGCTTGGTGGTGGTGTTGTCGACCAGCAGCGCGGTGGAGGTGCCGCTCTTGCCGGTGTTGTGCAGGTGGACGACGATCACATCGCGTTTCTGGGCGGTGACCGGCGTGGCGGTGCCGGCCTTGCCGTCGGACGAGGACAGGCCGGGCAGTTTTCCGGCGAACCAGAGGTAGCCGACACCGGCGACCGCGACGAGGGCGAGGACGACGAGAAGGGCGATGATCCGGCTGCGGGCGCGGCGGCGGGCCTCCTCTCGGCGCTCGGTGCGGTTCTCCGTGAACTTCAGCCAGTCGATGACGTCCTCGGAGTCGCCGTCCGGCTCCTCGACGAAGGCGAACTGCTCGGTGTGGTAGTCCCCTTCCCCCGCGGGCGGCTCGGTCTCCTCCGGGGTGCGGGTGTCCTGGGGGAACCGGGTGTCGTCCTGGATACGGGTGTTCTCCGCGGGGCCGGCCTGCTGCGGGATGTAGGCGGTCTGCTCGGCGGCCCGGGGCTGCTGTCCGCTGCCCGCCGCCTGCCCGTAGGGGTCGTAGCCGGTGGCGTCCTGGGTGCCGGTGGCATACGGGTCGTACGGGGCCTGGGTGCCGTACGGGTCGTAGGCGTGCGGCTGTTGGACGGAGCCGTAGGAGGGCGCCTGCGGCTGCTGGCCGGTGGCGTAGGGGTCGTAGCCGTAGCCCTGCTGCTGGGCGTACGGGTCGTAGGCCGCCTGGTGGGACTGCGGAGCCTGCTGTGCCGGGACCTGCCCGTACACGGGCCGGCCGTACTCGTCGTAGCCGACGACTTCGTACGGGCCGGCGCCGTAGCCTGCGTCACCCGCGTCGTATCGGTCGTTCACCGGTGCCCCTCTCGGCTCACTCGCCGCGGTACAGCTCGCGCTTGTCGATGTAGCGCACGACTCCGTCCGGCACCATGTACCAGATGGGGTCTCCCTTGGCGACTCTCGCACGGCACTCTGTGGACGAGATGGCGAGCGCGGGCACCTCGACGAGCGAGACTCCGCCTTCCGGCAGGCCGGGGTCGGTCAGGTGGTGCCCGGGGCGGGTGACGCCGATGAAGTGCGCGAGGGAGAACAGTTCCTCCGAGTCGCGCCAGGTCAGCAGTTGGGCGAGGGCGTCGGCGCCGGTGATGAAGAACAGGTCGGTGTCGGGGTTGAGGGCCCGCAGATCGCGCAGGGTGTCGACGGTGTAGGTGGGGCCGCCGCGGTCGATGTCGATGCGGCTGACGGAGAACTGCGGGTTCTCGGCGGTCGCGATGACCGTCATCAGGTAGCGGTCCTC
This sequence comes from Streptomyces sp. NPDC052721, assembly GCF_040678315.1. Taxonomy (NCBI): domain Bacteria; kingdom Bacillati; phylum Actinomycetota; class Actinomycetes; order Kitasatosporales; family Streptomycetaceae; genus Streptomyces; species Streptomyces sp. NPDC052721. The sequence goes on from NZ_JBFATL010000005.1 coordinate 277,176, forward strand.
GGCCGGGGAGACCTTGCGGTGGGACTTCTGCCACGGCTGGCCGGTGGGGACGAACACCACCTCGTCCAGGTGGAACTGCGCGGCGACCTCGCTTGCCGCCACGAGGTGCCCGTGGTGGATCGGGTCGAACGTTCCGCCCATGACGCCGAGACGCCGTTTGCCGGTGTGGGCGGGGCCGTTGCCCGGTCCGTGCTGCGGCTGCTTCACCGTGTCGTCGGCGGTCTCGTGTGCCGGACCGGTAGGCATGTCCTGCTCTCCCATGCGTGCAGACCCTACCGGCCCGGCCTCGGACGTCCGGCCGGGGACGGGTGCCCCGCTCAGCGGTCGCGGTTGAAGCGCGTGGTGATCCACAGCAGCAGGAGCAGGATGAACAGGGCGCCGCCGCCGGTGAGGGCCGGGTTCAGGCTGTTGTGGTTTCCGCCGTGCTGCTCGCCCTCGGCGGCAAGGGTGACCAACTGGGCTGCTGCGCTGTGGAAGCTCATCTTCGGCAGGACCTATCGCGTGTGGGCGGAATAAAGATGTCGGCTCATCGTAAGCGGGCGGCCGTGCGGCGATCACGCCGACTCCGCCGTTGACCCCGGAGGGCACCGGCGGCTCGCACGCGGCGCGCAGCGGTCAACGCCCGCCGGCGGGGAACTTTCGACGCTCGTCAGTCGTCCTTCCGCTTGTAGCCGCGCAGCAGGAACCAGGCGGTCAGTACACAGCCGAGGACCATCACGATCAGCACGACGCGGAGCAGGTTTCCTGACCCGTGCTGCTGGACGGCGCTCGCGGCGGCCTCGGTCAGCCAGGCGGCTGCGGGGTGGTGCTCCATGACGTGGACTCCTTCGGGTGTACTGCCCGTCCACGGTATCTCCGCCTAGGCTGGGCCCCGCCTCGGGGGCACAGCGGGCACTCAGACGCACATGGGGGAAGACATGTCCGACGACGGCCACCAGCACACGGGGCACGAGCGGGTGCCGAGCAGGCAGCGCAGGCGCTTCCCGGGGATCTCCACGCGCGCGTACGAGCACCCGGCCGACCGCTCGGCCCTGGTCGCGCTGCGCAAGCTCAGCGGGTTCGACACCGTCTTCAAGGCGCTCAGCGGGCTGCTGCCGGAGCGGAGCCTCAGGCTGCTGTTCCTGTCCGACTCGGTGCGGGTCTCCGAGCGGCAGTTCTCGCACCTGCACGACATGCTGCTGGACGCCTGTTACATCCTGGACCTTCAGAAGGTCCCGCCGATGTACGTCACGCAGGACCCGCAGCCGACCGCGATGTGCATCGGCCTCGACGAGCCGATCATCGTGGTCAGCACGGGCCTGGTGGAGCTGCTCGACGAGGAGGAGATGCGGGCGGTCGTCGGGCACGAGGTGGGGCACGCGCTGTCCGGGCACTCGGTGTACCGCACCATCCTGCTGTTCCTGACGAGCCTCGCGCTGAAGGTCGCCTGGATCCCGCTGGGCAACCTGGCGATCATGGCGATCATCACGGCGCTGCGGGAGTGGTTCCGCAAGTCGGAGCTGTCCGCCGACCGGGCGGGCCTGCTGGTGGGCCAGGACGTCCGGGCCTCGATGCGGGGGCTGATGAAGATCGCGGGTGGCAACCATCTGCACGAGATGAACGTGGACGCGTTCCTGGAGCAGGCCGAGGAGTACGACTCCGGGGGCGATCTGCGCGACTCGGTGCTGAAGATCCTGAACGTGCTGCCCCGCTCGCACCCGTTCACCACCGTGCGGGCCGCCGAGCTGAAGAAGTGGGCCGAGTCCCGGGACTTCCAGCGGATCATGGACGGGCACTACGCACGGCGCAGCGCGGACAGGGACGCCTCCGTCAGTGACTCCTTCCGCGAGTCGGCGGCCAGCTACGCGAGCGATGTGAAGACCTCCAAGGACCCGCTGATGAAGCTGGTCACCGACCTCGCGGGCGGCGCGGGCGACCTGGGCGGCCGGGTCCGGCGTGGCTTCGACGGCTTCCGGAGCCCGCCGTCGGCGAAGGGGGACGCCCCGGGCGGCGGCGAGGAGTAGCCGCCAGGCCCGGCAGAGGGCGACCACCACCGGCGCCGCTCCCCCTCCGCGCCCCTCACGTCCCGCGTTCCCGCCGCGCCCCCGTGCCCCTCACACCTTCGGCTGGGCGCCGGTGGCCAGCGTCCCGCACAGGGCCGTGGCGCTGTCCGTCTCGTAGGGGTTGGTGCCCGCGGGGCCGCCCGACCGGGCCGTCTGCCCGGCCAGGAGGGGACGGAGGTAGGCCGAGGCGTCCTCGGCGCAGGCGAGGGGGCCCGCCTGGACGTAGGACGTGACCAGCTCGATCTGGTGGGTGCGCAGGTCGTCGCGGTCGAAGTGGAAGGTCACCTCGCGGCGGACCGTGAAGAGGGAGGCGGGGGTGTCGGCGGCGGCGCCGGTGGGGCGCAGGGCGTAGACGAAGGTGTGGTCGGCGGTGACCTCCAGGGTCGCCGCGTCGGCTTCGGCGGCGTGCAGGCTGCCGAAGACGCGGATCCTGTCGTCGGCCAGCTGGGCCCGGGCGGGGTCGATGCGGACGACCCAGCCCGTGGCCGCGTGCCGGCCGTCCGCCGCCGGGTGGTCGAAGCTCTGGTCGAACTGGTCGAGCTGGTCGGAGTCGATCAGGGCCCGGGCGGGGCGGACCTCGCGACCGCTGACCACCTCGGGGTAGAGCGAGGAGCGGACGATGTAGTCCTTGGCGGTGGTGAGGGCGGTCACCACCTGGCTGTCGGAGAAGTGGGCGGTGCCGCGCGAGGCCGGCAGGGGTATGCCTTCGGCGCCGGCCTCGTACGGGGCGGCGGGGCTGCGCGCGTAGAGCCTCTCGGGGTCCGCGGCGCCGGGCACCTTGCCCTGGGGGGCGAGCGGGATGACGGTCATCCGCAGGGATTCCACGGGCCGCCGGGTCTGCGGGGAGCCGTAGGGGTGGCGGACGCCCATGTAGATCGCGGTGGCGAAGGCGACGGCGATCAGCAGGACGAGGACGAGGACCTGCCGGCTGAGGCCCCGGTGCAGGGGCGGGCGGCGGCGGACGGCGTGGGCGTGGTCGGCCATCCGCTCCTCTGCGGAGAACTCCTGGAGGCGGGCAGCGCGGACGAACGACTCGTCGAAGACGACGGATCGGTATTCGTCCTCCGCACCTCCGGGGCCGCCCTCGGGTGTCCCCTCCGGTGGGTCTCCAGGCCCGCCCATACCTTCAGAGTAGGTCTCGTGAGCGCCGGGTAAACGCCCCGCTGCGCGACAACTTCTGACAGGTTCTCACCAAGCGCGGGCGGGGCGCTCAGGGGGAGGGCGGGATGGCTGAGACGGCCGGCCGGGAGTGATCGGTGGCGGAGCCGGGGGCGGGCGCGCCACCCTGTTCCGGACCGGTGGAGGCGGGGGTGGGCACGCGGTCGCGGGTGCCCGAGGAGCTTCCCCGGTAGACGGCGGCGAAGGCCAGCGCGACCATGCCGATGCCCATCACGACGGCGAGGATCCAGGCCACGGGCCGGTGCCAGCGGACCTGCCTGCCGTAGGCGCCGAAGGGGCCGTGGTGGTCGCCGACGACGTAGGTGTCGTCCAGCTCGTCATCGTCGTGATCTTGGCCGAATTCGGCGCCCTCGGGGCCGTAGCCGTCGTCGTAGTGCTCGCCCCGGGCGCGTGCGCGGCGGGCCTCCGCCTCGGAGGCCTCGGCTCTGGCCTGGGCCGCGGCCAGAAGGCGCTCCACTGCGGTCGGCTCGTGGAAGGTGGCCGCCTGTACGAAGGCCTCGTCGAAGACCACGGAGGCGAACTCTTCGTCCGACACCCCGTGGTCGTGGTCGTCGTCGGGCTCCCAGCCGTCAGGGAACGGCGTGCCCCCCACGTCCTCCGGCACGGATCCAGAGTAGACCTGGGGGGTCAATTTGGGCAGACGGTATGGAAATTCGTCTGCCTGGTGAGACGCCTTTTCCGCCGGGCCGCGGGACGGTTCACGGGACGGCCTCCGGGACCAGTGGGCCGCGGCCGGACGGGTGAACCTCAGCGGCGGACGTGTCCGTCGCCGGTGACGATGTACTTGGTGCTGGTCAGCTCCGGCAGGCCCATCGGGCCGCGGGCGTGCAGCTTCTGGGTGGAGATGCCGATCTCGGCGCCGAAGCCGAACTGACCGCCGTCGGTGAAGCGGGTGGAGGCGTTCACGGCGACGGTGGTGGAGTCGACCAGCTGGGTGAAGCGGCGGGCGGCCTGCTGGGAGGTGGTGACGATGGCCTCGGTGTGGCCGGAGGTCCACAGCCGGATGTGCTCGACGGCCTTGTCCAGCGAATCCACCACCGCGGCGGCGATGTCGTACGACAGGTACTCCGTCTCCCAGTCCTCGGCGGTCGCCTCGACCACGGTGGCCTTGGAGTCCTTGGCGTAGGCCATGACCCGCTCGTCGGCGTGGACGGTGACGCCGGCCTCGGCGAGGGCGTCCAGGGCGCGCGGCAGGAACTCGGGGGCGATGTCCTGGTGGACCAGGAGGGTCTCGGCGGCGTTGCAGACGCTGACCCGCTGGGCCTTGGAGTTGATCAGGATCTCGATGGCCATGTCGATGTCGGCCTGGGCGTCGACGTAGACGTGGCAGTTGCCGGTGCCGGTCTCGATCACGGGGACGGTGGACTCGTTGACCACGGTCTGGATCAGGGAGGCGCCGCCGCGCGGGATGAGGACGTCGACCAGGCCGCGGGCGCGCATCAGCTCGCGGACGGAGTCGCGGCTCTCGCCGGGCACGAGCTGGACGGCGTCGGCGGGCAGCCCGGCGCCGCCGACGGCGTCGCGGATCACCCGGACCAGGGCGGTGTTGGACTCGTAGGCGGAGGCCGAGCCACGCAGCAGGACGGCGTTGCCGGACTTGAGGCAGAGGGCGGCGGCGTCCACGGTGACGTTCGGGCGGGCCTCGTAGATGATGCCGACGACGCCGAGCGGGACGCGGACCTGGCGCAGGTCGATGCCGTTGGGGAGGGTGGAGCCGCGGACGACCTCGCCGACCGGGTCGGGCAGCTTCGCGACGTCACGGACGTCGGAGGCGATGGCGCGGACCCGCTCCGGGGTGAGGGTGAGGCGGTCGACGATGGCCTCGCTGGTGCCGCTCTCGCGGGCCTTGGCCACGTCCTTGGCGTTGGCCTCGACGATCTCGGCGGTCCGGACCTCCAGGGCGTCGGCGATGGCGAGCAGCGCGTCGTCCTTCACGGCGCGCGGGAGCGGCGCGAGGTCGGCGGCGGCGGCCTTGGCCCGGTAGGCGGCCTGGGTGACCGGGGACATCGAGTCGTACGGCGAGAGCGTGGTCATGAGGGAAGGGTAGTGCGCGGGGCGCGGCGGTTCAGCGGTCGTCCCACACCCCGAGACACCGCAAAAGGGGTGAACCTTCGTGGGCCGGGGAACGGCCGGCCCGCTCACTCCGGCACGGCGCACCCACTCGGCACCCTCTCACCCGGCCCCGGCTCGCCGCCCCCGGCCCACCCGGCTCCGCTCAGAACGGATGCACCCCCACCGGTGTCGCCGGGGCGGGGCCGTAGCCCTCGGCGATGCGGTGGTGGTAGGTCTCGCGGTCGATGACCTCCAGGCCGACGATCTCCCAGGGTGGCAGGCCGGCGCTCTGCCGGTGCTCGCCCCACAGGCGCAGCGCCACGGCGGCGGCGTCGTGCAGGTCGCGGGCCTCTTCCCAGTACCGGATCTCGGCGTGGTCGGTCGCGTATCTGCTGGTCAGCAGGAAGGGGTGGTCGTGGGCGAGCTGTTCCAGGGCCCGCCGCAGTTCGGGCAGGGGGACCTTCTCCCCGGAGACGCTGAGGGTGACGTGCCACAGCCTGGGCAGGTCCTTGGGCTCCTCATAGGTGTCCCCGGCCGCGACGCTCGTCAGAGCACCGCGGGACGCCGCCCCCGGGCGCACTCGTCTCACGACGGCCTCCTTCACGCATGGCTCGCATGGCTCACATGGCTCGCACGGCTCACATGCTCGTATGACTCGCTCGGCCCCTTGACGGAACCCGTCGCTTCAGCATGTCCCCCAGACAAAGTTGAGCAGGCCGCAGGGCTCCGCGTGGTGGTTTTACGGAACGTCCCCCACCGGGGTCGTTCCGTGCGCCCCGTTTTACGAGCGGTTCTGCGAGCTTCAGGGGAGCAGGAGGACCAGGTCGTCCCTGTGTACGACCTCGCGTTCGTACGCCGGGCCCAGTTCGCGGGCCAGCTCACGGGTCGAACGCCCGATCAGCCGGGGGATCTCCTTGGCGTCGAAGCTGACGAGTCCCCGGGCCACCGCGCGGCCCGCGGTGTCCCGCAGCTCGACGGGGTCGCCCGCGCTGAAGTCCCCCTCGACGGCGGCGATTCCGGCGGGCAGCAGCGATGTGCGCCGCTGGACTACCGCGTCCACCGCCCCGTCGTCCAGGATCAGGGCGCCCTGCGGGGTGGAGGCGTGCTGGAGCCAGAGGAGCCGCTCGGCGGAGCGTTTGCCGGTGGGGTGGAAGTAGGTGCCGGTGTCGCCGCCGGCCAGGGCCTCGGCCGCGTGGACGGCGCTGGTCAGCACCACCGGGATGCCGGCGGCGGCGGCGATCCGGGCCGCCTCCACCTTGGTGACCATCCCGCCGGTGCCGACGCCGGCCTTGCCCGCGCTGCCGATCTCGACGCCGGCGAGGTCCTCCGGGCCCTTCACCTCCGCGATCCGGGAGGTGCCGGGCCTGCTGGGGTCGCCGTCGTAGACGCCGTCGACGTCGGAGAGGAGGACCAGCAGGTCGGCGTGGACGAGGTGGGCGACGAGGGCGGCGAGGCGGTCGTTGTCGCCGAAGCGGATCTCGTCGGTGGCGACGGTGTCGTTCTCGTTGACGATCGGGAAGGCACCCATCGCGAGCAGCTGGTCGAGGGTGCGGGAGGCGTTACGGTGATGGGCGCGGCGGCTCATGTCGTCGCTGGTGAGCAGGACTTGGCCGACACGGACGCCGTAGCGGGCGAAGGAGGCGGTGTAGCGGGCGACGAGCAGTCCCTGGCCGACGCTGGCGGCGGCCTGCTGGCGCGCGAGGTCCTTGGGGCGGCGGCGCAGGCCGAGCGGGGCGAGGCCGGCGGCGATGGCGCCGGAGGAGACCAGCACGATCTCCTTCTCGCCTCCGCTGCGGATCTTGGCGAGGACGTCGACCAGCGCGTCGACGCGGTCGGCGTCCAGGCCGCCCGCGGCGGTGGTCAGCGAGGAGGAGCCCACCTTGACGACGATCCTGCGGGCCTCGCCCACGGCCTGCCTTGCCCTTGCCACCTGCGGTCCGTCTCCTTCACGTGCGCGTTCCGGCACCGTGCTTCCCGGCGTCCTCAATCTACGGGAAGCCGGGCGTGGCGTGCCCGCGCCGCTCAACCGACGGACAGTCCCGAGCCGGGGCCCGCCGGCGTCACCCCGCCGAGGCGGCTCCCCAGGGACGGCCGCCGAGCCGGGATCGTCCTCGAAGCCTTGCGGGTGTCGTCAGAGCCGCCCTCGCCGACGGCGCCCAGCCCGCCGGCCTCCAGCCCGGCTGCTCGACCCCTTCCGGGGTTCCCCAGCTACGGCGGCCACCTCTGCCTCCTGGCCGGCTCGCAGCACGGCAAGGACGGTTCCGTGTCGCCGGACGGCAACACCTTCGTCCAGGGACTCCGGCCCGGCCCGACCCCCAACCGGTGCGGCCCTGCAGCGGTTTGGCCGGCGTCGGACAGGGCGGTACGGCCGTGTTCGCGGCGGTCTGCGACCATGGACCCCATGCGGAGCAGAGGTTGGACACGGGCAGCGTGGGGCGGGGTCCTCGGTGGGCTGCTGGTGATGTCGGTCGCGGCGTGCGGCACTTCGGACGACGGAAGTGCGGCCCCGCGGGACCGGTCCGACGACAGGCAGCCGCGGAAGACGGCCTTCAAGCGCGTACCCGGCATCGGGGACCGGCTGTGGCGGCGGGTGCCGGCCGACTCCCGCCAGGTGGTCGCGGTGTACGGCGCGGGGAAGAACTCCCCCGACTCCACCGTCGCCCTCTTCACCAAGCACGGCACCGTCTGGAAGCAGGAACGCTCCTGGGCGGCGCACAACGGGCGGAAGGGGTGGACGACGGACCATCACGAGGGCGATCTGCGCAGCCCCGTGGGAGTGTTCACGCTCAGCGACGCGGGCGGTGTCCTCGCCGCCCCGGGGACCAAGCTGCCGTACACCCGGTCCTCGGCCTTCCAGGCGCCCCGCTACTGGAAGAAGGCGTACTGGCACGACTTCGACTACGTCATCGCCATCGACTACAACCGCGTCAAGGGCACGGCGCCCAATGACCCGACCCGGCCGCAGGGCCAGTCGAAGGGCGGCAGCATCTGGCTGCACATGGACCACGGCAGCGGCACTTCGGCGTGTGTGAGCCAGTCCGAGTCGGCGATGCGGTACCTGCTGCGGACCCTCGATCCCCGGCTGCACCCCGTCGTGGTGATGGGCGACAAGGCCGAGCTGAAGGCCTGACGGGATATCAGGGCGCGGCCGGTCCGCGCCCCGGGCGGGGGTGGGAGCCGACGAGAGCCGGGCCGTGCCGACGCCCGGCTCCGCGGCCGGCCGCTCAGGCGTGCCGGTGACGCCACCCCAGCCACGCGGACTCGATCATGTCGTCCAGGCCGAGACGGGCGGTCCAGCCCAGTTCCGCGTGGATGCGGTCCGCCGACGCGACCACCCTCGCCGGGTCTCCGGGGCGGCGGTCGGTCACCTCGGGCGTCAGCCGCTCGTTGCCGGTCACCTTCAGGATGCGGTCGACCATCTCGCGGACCGAGCTGCCCTCACCCCGGCCGATGTTGAGGACAAGCGAGGTCCCCTCCGGGGCGTCCCGCAGACGTGCCGCCGCCGCCTGGTGGGCGGAGGCGATGTCCTGGACGTGAATGTAGTCACGTACGCAGGTGCCGTCCGGCGTGGCGTAGTCGTCGCCGAAGATCCGCGGTGCCTCGCCGGCCTCCAGCCGCTCGAACACCATGGGGATGAGGTTGAAGACGCCCGCGTCGGACAGCTCCGGGGCGGCGGCACCGGCCACGTTGAAATAACGCAGGGACACGGCCCGGATCCCGTGGGCCCTGGCCGCGGCGGCGATCAGCCACTCGCCGATCAGCTTCGTCTCGCCGTAGGGGCTCATGGGGACGCAGGGGGTGTCCTCGGTCACGAGGTCGACGTCCGGCATGCCGTAGACGGCGGCGGACGAGGAGAAGACGATCCGGCCGACACCGGTGGCCGCCATCGCCTCCAGCAGGGTCTGCAGACCGGTGACGTTCTCGCGGTAGTAGTGGAGAGGCCGCTCCACCGACTCCCCCACCTGCTTCTTGGCGGCGATGTGCACCACACCCGTCACGGCGTGGTCACGCATCGTCCGCTCCAGGAGAGCCTGGTCCAGCACGCTGCCCACGACCAGCGGGACATCGCCGGGCACCCGGTCGGCACTGCCGGTCGACAGGTCGTCGTAGACGACCACGTGCTCGCCGTTCTCCGTCATGGCGCGCACCACATGCGCACCGATGTACCCGGCGCCGCCCGTGACCAGCCAGCTCATTCCCGTGCCTCCTCGGTCTGTGTCAGTAGGAGAGCAGACTCGTTCATGGACTACGGAAAATCGAGTCGGGTAATTTCGGACAACTGCGGCAAAAACCCAGCGTGATGAGACGGGGTGAGATGCATCGCCGGTCCGGGTGGGACAATGTTCCGAGCACGTAAAGGTCCGGCCTCCGTGGCTGTTCCACGCCCCGACCGCCCCGCTACCTTGCTCACGGAAACATCAAGTGAATCCTTTACTCTGATGCGACGGCGCGCTGCGCCGCCGGCGGGCGGAGCGTGCTCTGGCCTCGGCCCACGCTCTCGTGATCAGTCTCGGAACAGGTTGTAAGGATGCCCAGACTCTCTCTCGTCATCCCTGTCTACAAGGTGCAGGGCTACCTCACCGAGTGCCTGGACTCGGTGCTCGGGCAGGACTACACGGACTTCGAGGTCATCGCGGTCGACGACTGCTCACCGGACGGTTCAGGCGCCATTCTCGACGAATACGCGGAGCGGGACGCGCGTGTTCACGTGATTCACCTCACGGAGAACGTGGGGCTGGGGCGTGCGCGCAATGCGGGCATGGAGAAGGTTCAGGGCGATTACGTACTCTTCCTGGACAGTGACGACACTTTGACCGACGGCGCGCTGCGGGCGATAGCCGAGCGGCTGGAAGCAGCCGGGGACCCCGAGATCCTCGTCTACGACTACGCCCGCAGCTACTGGGACGGCCGCATCCGCCCCAACCAGCGTGCCGAGCTGCTCCAGCCCGACGGCCCGGAGGCCTTCCCCCTCGCCGAACGGCCGCAGCTGCTGGACCTGCTGCAGATCGTCTGGAACAAGGCCTACCGCCGGGACTTCGTCCTCCGCCACGAGCTGACCTTCCCGCCCGGCTACTACGAGGACGCCCCCTGGACGTTCTGCTCCATGATCAGCGCCGAGCGCATCGCGGTGCTGAACCGGGTCTGCGTGATGTACCGGCAGCGCCGCGAGGGCGGCAACATCCTGAAGACGGTCAGCCGCAAGCACTTCGACGTCTTCGACCAGTACCGCCGCGTCTTCGACTACGTCGACGCCCGCCCCCAGTTCGCGCAGTGGCGCGAGCCGCTGTTCCGCAAGATGGTCGACCACTTCCTGACCATCCTGGACCGGCCCGACCGTCTGCCGGCCGACGCGCGGGCGGAGTTCTTCCACCGCGCCTCCGCCGACTACCGCGCGCGGCTCCCCCAGAACTTCCAGCGGCCGGGCGGCGGCCGCGGCCACAAGTACGCGATGCTGGAGAAGGACGCGTACGCCGCGATGGCCGGTGCCACCGCCGCCGTGAAGCTCCGCAAGGCGGTCAGAACCCGCACCCGTACGGCCGTCAACCGGTCCAAGCGCAGCGCGATGGGCGTCTACTACCAGTCGCAGCTGCGGCTGCCGCTGGACGAGAACCTGGCGCTCTTCTCCGCCTACTGGAGCCGCAGCGTCTCCTGCAACCCGGCCGCCATCGACGCCGAGCTGGCCCGGCTCGCCCCGCACGTCCGCCGGGTCTGGGCGATCCGGCCGGACGCGGTGGACCGGGTACCCGAAGGCGTGCACTACGTCCGGGTCGGCTCCAAGGAGTACTGGGCCGCGCTCGCGCGTGCCAAGTACCTGGTCAACAACGTGAACTTCGCCGACAGCGTGGTCAAGCGCGAGGGTCAGGTCCATCTGCAGACCCACCACGGCACTCCGCTGAAGACCATGGGTCTCGACCAGCGCAAGTACCCCGCCTCGACGGACATGGACTTCGACAAGCTCCTGGAGCGCTGCGACCGCTGGGACTTCAGCGTCAGCTCCAACCGCTTCTCCACCGCCGTCTGGGAGCGGGTCTACCCGTGCTCCTACGTCTCGCTGGAGACCGGCTACCCCCGCAACGACGTCCTCGTCAACGGCACGTCGGAGGACGTCCGCCGGGCCCGCGCGGCACTGGGGCTCGCCGACGGCACCAGGGCGTTCCTGTACATGCCCACGCACCGCGAGTACCAGCCCGGCTTCGTGCCGAGTCTCGATCTCGCCCGCCTCGCCGACGAGCTGGGCCCGGACGTGACCCTGCTGGTGCGCGGCCACTACTTCTACGGCGGCTCGGCCCACGTGGCCGAACTGCGCCGCAGCGGGCGGATCGTCGACGTGTCGGGGCACCCCCGGGTGGAGGAGCTGTATCTCGCGGCCGACGCGCTGATCACGGACTACTCCTCCGCGATGTTCGACTACGCCGTCCTGGACCGGCCGATCATCATCTACGCGCCCGACTGGGACATCTACTCCGCCGTGCGCGGCACCTACTTCAACCTGCTCCAGGAGTCGCCGGGTGCGGTGGCCACCTCGCAGGCCGAGCTGATCCACCTGCTCGGATCGGACGAGTACCGCGGGCAGGACGCGGCCACGCGCCGCGACGCCTTCCGCCGTCGGTTCTGCGAGTTCGACGACGGACGTGCCGCCGAACGCGTGGTGCGCCGCGTCTTCCTCGGCGAGACGGAGCCGCTGCCCTTCGTGCCGTTCGCAGAGCGTTCCCACGCACCGGCCCCCGCCCAGGCGCTCGCAGCCGTCGAGCGGGCCTGACCCCCGAGAAGGAGATCGACGAACATGGCCCCTCGGCTCAGTGTCATCGTCCCCATGTACGACGTCGAGCACTATCTGCCGGCCTGTCTCGACTCGCTGGCGGCGCAGACGTTCGAGGACTTCGAGGTCCTCATGGTGGACGACGGTTCACCCGACAACTCGGCGGCGATAGCCGAGTCCTACGCGGAGCGTGACCCGCGCTTCCGGCTGATACGCAAGGAGAACGGAGGGCTGGGGGCCGCCCGCAACACAGGTATCGCCCATCTGTCCCCCGAGTCGGAGTTCCTGACGTTCGTCGACAGCGACGACCTCGTCCCGCCGGACGCCTACCGCCTGATGGTGGGCAGCCTCGACGAGACCGGCTCCGACTTCGCCACCGGCAACGTCTTCCACCTCAAGGGCGAGAAGACCTGGCAGGTCCCGCTGATGCGGATGCTCGCGGGCGAGGCACGCCAGCGCACCCACATCTCCGAGTACGCCAAGCTCGTCGCCGACCGAATAGCCTGCAACAAGGTGTTCCGCCGGACGTTCTGGGAGAAGCACGGCTTCGCCTTCCCCGAGGGCCGCCTGTACGAGGACACGCCCGTCACCATGCGGGCGCACTACCTCGCCGAGGCCGTCGACGTGATCTCCGAGCCCTGCTACTACTGGCGGCTGCGCGAGGGCGAGTCCGCCCCCTCCATCACGCAGCGCCGTACCGACCCGGCCGGCGTGCGCGACCGCGTCACCTCCGTCCTGGAGATCAGCGACTTCCTGGGCAGGCAGCCCGGCGAGACCTTCGCCCGCCTCAAGCAGGAGTACGACACCCGCGTCCTCGTGGACGACCTGCGGCTGTTCCTCAACGTGGTGCCCGACGGCGACGAGGAGTACCGCGCCGAGTTCCTGCGTTCGGCCAACCGCTTCCTGGACCACATCGACCCCAAGGTCGTCATGGCCCTGCCGACGCACCTGCGGGTGCAGTGGCTGCTGGTCCGCAAGCACCAGCTCGACGAGCTGATCACCCTGCTGGCCTCGCAGCGGCGCAAGGAGGCCATCGAGGTCACCGGCCTGGTCCGCAAGTACGCCTCCTTCCCGGCGCTGGCCGACGCCCACCTGGACGTCCCGCGCAAGGCCCTGCGCATCGACCGGGACCTGCGCATGCGCGCCCCGCTGCAGGACGTCCGCTGGTCCGAGGGCAAGCTGGTGCTGGCCGGGCACGCCTGGATCGACAAGATCGACCTGCCCTCGAAGCGCTCGTCGGTCAAGGTCCTGCAGCTGCGCAAGGACAAGTCCCGCCGCCGCATGGTGCTGCCCACCCGGAACACGGAGTGCCCCGAGCGCACCACCGACTCCGGCCAGGACCGGTACAACTACGACTGGGCCGGCTGGGAGGTCACCATCGACCCGGCGAAGCTGCGCAAGGGCGGTGAGTGGCAGGAGGGCCTGTGGCACGTGGGCCTCGGCCTGTACGCCTCCGGCCTGGTGCGCCGTGCCGCCGTGCAGTCCAGCGGCGGTGCCGCCTGCAACTTCCCGCCGTACCGCTGGCTGGACTCCGACTTCCGGATGCTGCCGTCGGTCGAGCGCGGTGCGCTCAAGCTGCGCGTCGAGAAGGTCCGCGCGCTGATCACCGGCTGGACCATGGAGGGCGACCGGCTGCGGGTGACCGGCGACATCCGGGTCCCCCTGCAGGCCGGCGAGCGCGTGGCGCTGCGGGTGAAGAACCAGAAGGGCGCCGAGGTCCACGAGTACCCGGCCGACGTGACCGAGGAAGGCGGCCGGCACCGGTTCTCGGTCGACGTCCCGGTGGCCGACGTGGCGCTGGTCTTCCACGAGGGCGTCGACGCCCTGGCCCGGCCCGAGAAGCGCGTCTGGTCCACCGTGCTGGTGGCCACGGACCCCAAGGGCACCGAGCGTCAGTTCAGCACGGTCCTCCAAGAGGGCCTGGCGGACGGGCGGTTCGACCTGCCCGCCTCGCTGGGTGAACAGGCCGACCAGTGCGAACTGGCCGTGATCGGCGGGCACAACGGGTACCTCAAGCTGGCCGGCCGCACCCGGCGGGCCGTGATCGACCGGGTCGGTCTGGAGGACGGCCGGATCACCATCACCGCGCGCACCGACGCCCGGCTCACCGGCTCCCGGCTGCTGCTCAAGCCGCGGGCGCGGTTCGAGGAGCGCTTCGTGGAGCCGCGCTGGCTCGACGACGGCCGTTTCGAGGTCGCCTTCGACCCCTCCACGCTCGGCGGCAACGGCAACGTGCCGCTGCGCGCGGGCCGCTGGAACCTCTTCCTGCGCCCGGCCGACGGTGAGGGTCCCGACGTGCCCTTCGTCACCGACCGTCTCGCGGCGGCGCAGTTCCCGCTCCGTGCCGAACTGGGCGGCCGCCGCTACTGGCTGGAGAACCGCTGGGCCGACTTCCCCCAGCTGAACTGCCGTTCGGAGCTGGACGACCTGGAGCGCGGCCCGTACCGCCAGCGGCAGCTGCGCGAGGAGGTGTACGCGCCCCTGCGGCAGCAGCCCCTGAAGGACCAGGTCTTCTACCTCAGCTACAACGGCAAGCAGTTCTCCGACAGCCCGAAGGCGATGTACGAGGAGCTGGTCGCCCGTGGCTCGAAGCTGAAGCACCTGTGGGCCGTGCGCGACGGTCAGGTCCTCCTGCCGGAGGGCGTGGAGCGCGTCCGCATGTGGGGCCGCGAGTGGTACGAGGCGCTGGCGTCCAGCCGCTACATCGTCACCAACGGCCACCTGCCGGACTGGATCGAGCGGCGCCCCGGCCAGGTCATCGTCCAGACCTGGCACGGCACGATGCTGAAGAAGATCGGCCACGACATCGACACGCTGCACTTCGACCGCCGCTACCAGGAGAAGCTGGCGCTGGAGGCGAAGCAGTGGAGCCTGGTGGTGTCCTCCAACCGGTTCAGCACGCCGATCCTGAAGCGCGCCTTCTCCTACGACGGGGAGATCCTGGAGGCGGGCTACCCCCGCAACGACTACCTGTACTCGCCGGACAAGGACGCCATCGCGGAGCGGGTGAAGAAGCAGCTCGGCCTGCCGAAGGGCAAGAAGGTCGTGCTGTACGCGCCGACCTGGCGGGACGACCAGGCGCACAGCCAGGGCCAGTACCTGTTCGACCTGCGGATCGACATCGAGGACGCGCAGCGGCGGCTGGGTGACGACCACGTCCTGCTCATCCGCCGCCACTCCAACGTGGTGGACGCGGTGCCGGGTGCCGGCAACGGCTTCGTGTGGGACGTGTCCGAGTACCCGGACATCGCCGAGCTGTACCTGGCGGCCGACATCATGATCACGGACTACTCGTCGGTCATGTTCGACTACGCCCACCTGAAGCGGCCGATGCTCTTCTTCACCTACGACCTGGAGCACTACCGGGACACCCTGCGCGGCTTCTACTTCGACTTCGAGCAGGACTCGCCCGGCCCGCTGGTCTTCACCTCGAAGGAGCTGATCGACGCGCTCCTGGACATCGACACGGTGTCCGCCGAGTACCAGGACCGCTTCGACCGCTTCCACCACCTGTTCTGTGACCTGGACGACGGCCACGCCTCGAAGCGGGTCGTGGACCGGATGCTGGAGCAGGCCAAGGAGCTCTGAGCGAGCACGGCAAAAGGGGCGGGGCCCGGAGGTTCGACCTCCGGGCCCCGCCCTGTGCCGTCCGGGAGGACGGCGGCCGGTCAACGCCCCCGGCGCAGACGCCGCTTGAGCGCCCTGAGCACACGGGCGGGGGCGTACCGGGCGAGCCGCCGGCTCGGCGAAGGCGCCGGCCGGGCGGCGGGGGTCGCGGGGCGCTGCTGCGGCTTCGGCTCCGGCCTGGGGACCAGCGTGGTGAGGACGGTGAGTTCCTCGACCAGCCCCTGGGAGATCAGCAGGCAGCGCAGCCGGGACAGCGGCGGCAGCTGGTCCACGAGCGTCTGCGGCATGTAGGCGCGCAACAGGTCCCCCGCCAGCTTCACGTGCAGAGCGCGGGCTTCCTCGGGCAGGTCGGCGAAGCGCCCGTCGAAGCGGCCGAGGATCTCCAGGGTGAGCCAGCGGTACAGCAGCTTGTTGCGCCGGGCGCCGGGCGGGACGTGCGCCGCCACGATGCTCAGTACGTCTCGCACGTTCGCGTAGAAGGAGGCGGGGTCCGGGACCTCCCGGGTCAGGTGCGGGAAGTCGTCGCGGCGGACCAGGTAGTAGCAGTCGTAGTCGGACACGACGGAGATCGACCGCGCGTGCAGGTAGGCGGGCACGACGAAGACCTGTTCCTCGGCCAGCCGTATGCCCTCCGCGAACCGCAGTCCGTGTTCCTCGACCAGCGAGCGGCGGAACAGCTTGTGCGCGGTGAGGGACCAGACGCCCTTGGAGGTGAAGATGTCACCCCCGTCGACGTTCTCCCGGAACGGGGTGACCGGGGCCTTGCGCCCCACACCCTTGATCTTCCCCAGCACCACGTCGGAGTCGTTGCGCTCGGCGGCGGCGACCAGGCGTTCCAGCGCCTCGGTGCCCAGGTAGTCGTCGGGGTCGGCGAAGAACAGGAACTCGCCCTGGGCCATCCCGATGGCCCGGTTGCGGGGGCCGCCCGGTGCGCCGGAGTTCTCCTGGTGCACCACCCGGACCCGGCCGGGGTGGCGCTCGGCCCAGGTGTCGAGCAGGTCGCCGCTGCCGTCGGTGGAGCCGTCGTCCACCGCGACGATCTCGATCCGCTCGAACCCGATCGACTGACCGGCGAGGGACTGGAGGCACTCCGGCAGATGGTCGACGGCGTTGTAGACAGGAATGATCACGGACACGACAGGACGGTCGGCGGGCACGGAGCCCATATGTCTTCCCCCCACGGGACACGACGTGCAGGCGGCGAGGAGCGCCGGTCAAACGCTCCCCGTCCGCATCGGTCATGTCACCGTAGCGCCCGCCACGCGTCGGCTCGATGTCACCCGTACGACGATCGGCGCGAAGTTGTGTAAAGGTGCTGTAACAGCCGAAGCACCTCTGCTTCGCGCGCGAAGCGGCTCGCCTAGAAGGGCTCGAAGTCGTTGAACTCCCGCTCCGGGTCGTCCCGTTCGGCCTGCCGGTCCCTGCGGCGCTGGGCTGCGGGCCGGGGCGTGTCGAAGCGGTGGTCCTCGCCGCGGCGGCCGAGCATCTCCGCGCCGGCCATGGCCGTCGGCTCCCAGTCGAAGACGACCGCGTTCTCCTCCGGGCCGATGGCGACGCCGTCACCCGCGCGGGCGCCCGCCTTCATCAACTCCTCCTCCACACCGAGGCGGTTGAGCCGGTCGGCGAGATAGCCGACGGCCTCGTCGTTGTTGAAGTCGGTCTGGCGGACCCAGCGTTCGGGCTTCTCGCCGCGCACCCGGAACAGCGGCTCGCCGCCGACCTCCTCACGGGTGACGCTGAAGCCCGCGTCGTCCACGGCCTTGGGCCGGATGACGATCCGGGTCGCCTCCTCCTTCGGCTTGGCGGCGCGCGCGCCCGCGACCAGCTCACCGAGGGCGAAGGTCAGCTCACGCAGCCCGATGTGCGCCACCGCCGACACCTCGAAGACGCGGTAGCCGCGGGCCTCCAGATCGGGACGGACCATCTCGGCGAGGTCCTTGCCGTCCGGCACGTCCACCTTGTTCAGGACGACGATGCGGGGCCGGTCGCCCAGGCCGCCGTACTGCCGCAGCTCCTCCTCGATGACGTCGAGGTCGGAGGCCGGGTCACGGTCGGACTCCAGGGTCGCGGTGTCCAGCACGTGCACCAGCACGCTGCACCGCTCCACGTGCCGCAGGAACTCCAGGCCCAGGCCGCGGCCCTGGCTGGCGCCGGGGATGAGACCGGGCACGTCGGCGATGGTGTAGACGGTGGAACCGGCGGTCACCACGCCCAGGTTCGGGACCAGCGTGGTGAACGGATAGTCGGCGATCTTCGGCTTGGCCGCGCTCAGCACGGAGATCAGGGAGGACTTGCCGGCGCTCGGATAGCCGACGAGGGCCACGTCCGCGACGGTCTTCAGCTCCAGGACGATGTCCTGTACGTCACCGGGCTCGCCGAGCAGCGCGAAGCCGGGCGCCTTGCGGCGGGCGGAGGCCAGCGCCGCGTTGCCGAGGCCGCCCCGGCCTCCTTGCGCGGCGATGTACGAGGTGCCGTGGCCGACCAGGTCGGCGAGGACGTTGCCCGCCTTGTCCAGGACGACGGTGCCGTCCGGCACGGGCAGGACCAGGTCCTGGCCGTCCTTGCCGGAACGGTTGCCGCCCTCGCCGGGCTTGCCGTTGGTGGCCTTGCGGTGCGGGGAGTGGTGGTAGTCGAGCAGCGTCGTGACCGACTGGTCGACGGTCAGGATGACGTCACCGCCCCGGCCGCCGTTGCCGCCGTCGGGGCCGCCGAGCGGCTTGAACTTCTCACGGTGGACGGAGGCACAGCCGTGGCCTCCGTTACCCGCGGCGACGTGCAGTTCGGCGCGGTCCACGAAGGTGGTCATGTTTCAGTGCCTCCAGGGAAGTACGGATGTGTCTACGTGTTAACACGCGAAAGGCGGACCCGCCTTCCCGACCGGGAAGTGAGGTCCGCCTCGCGAAAAGCTTCCGATCAGCCGACTCAGGCGACCGGAACGATGTTCACGACCTTGCGGCCACGGTGGGTGCCGAACTGCACCGAACCGGCCTGGAGGGCGAACAGCGTGTCGTCGCCGCCACGGCCGACGCCCGCGCCGGGGTGGAAGTGGGTGCCGCGCTGGCGGACCAGGATCTCACCCGCGTTCACGACCTGACCGCCGAAGCGCTTCACGCCGAGCCGCTGGGCATTGGAGTCGCGACCGTTCCGGGTGGACGATGCGCCCTTCTTGTGTGCCATTTCTCCTCAGTCCCTTACTTCGCAGCCGTGGGGATCGACGTGACCTTGATCGCCGTGTACTGCTGGCGGTGGCCCTGCCGACGGCGGTAGCCGGTCTTGTTCTTGTAGCGCAGAATGTCGATCTTCTGGCCCTTGTGGTGGTCCACGACCTCGGCCTGGACCTTGATGCCGGCCAGCACCCACGGGTCGCTGGTCACGGAGTCGCCGTCGACAACGAGCAGGGTCGAGAGCTCGACCGTGTCGCCAACCTTGGCAGTGGAAATCTTGTCAACCTCAACGATGTCGCCGACAGCAACCTTGTGCTGGCGACCACCGCTGCGCACGATGGCGTACACGCGGATCTCACTTTCGCTCGAAGAAACGGCACCCCCGCAGGCCAGTCGCCCGGGAAAACCACGGACGACCTCTCCCGGCCAACCGTGTGTCCGGGAGGAAGAGGTTTACGGGGATGTGGCGTGTTCAGTGGACACGCCGACGGTCAAGGTTACGGTCCCTGACCGTAGGGGTCAAACCGGGCTCGGGCTCAGCCGGCGACCGCGGCCACGTAGGCGGCGTACGCCTTCCCGATGCCCTCCGCGGACAGCTCCAGGTGCTCCAGGATCGTGTAACGCCCGGGCCGGGTCTGCGGCGCGTACTCCACGGCACGGACGAACTCGTCGTCGCCGAACCCGATCTCCTCCGCCACCACCGGCAGCCCGTGCCGGCGGAGCGTCTCGGCCATCAGCAGGGCGCGCTCGGTGTCGCCCCGCAGGTGCATGGCGAAGGCGGCGCCCAGTCCCACCTGCTCGCCGTGGCTGGCCGCCCGCTTGGGGTAGAGCAGGTCGAGCGCGTGGCTGATCTCGTGGCAGGCGCCGGAGGACGGGCGGGTGTGCCCGGCGATCGACATGGCGATGCCCGACAGCACCAGTCCCTCGGACAGCACGGTCAGGAACTCGTCCTCGCCGCATCCGCCCGGGTGCCGCAGCACGGCCTCGCCCGCCTGGCGTGCCATGGCGGCGGCCAGGCCGTCGATCTTCTCGCCGTTGACCCGGTTGGCCAGCTCCCAGTCCGCGACCGCGGAGATGTTGGACAGGGCGTCGCCGATGCCGGACCGCACGAACCGCATCGGCGCCTCACGGATCACGTCCAGATCGATGAGGAGGGCGATGGGGGTCGGTACCCCGTAGGAGCCACGGCCGGCGTCGTTGTCCAGGATGGAGACGGGCGAGCAGATCCCGTCGTGGGAGAGGTTGGTGGCGACGGCGACCATGGGCAGACCGACGCGCGCCGCGGAGTACTTCGCGCAGTCGATGACCTTGCCGCCGCCGAGGCCCACCACCGCGTCGTAGTGACCCGACTTCATCTCGTCGGCCAGCCGGACCGCGTCGTCCAGGGTGCCGCCGCCCACCTCGTACCAGACCGCCCCGGGCAGCGAGGGCGCGAGACGCTCGCGCAGCCGGGCCCCGGAGCCGCCGCTGACGGCGACGGCGAGCCGCCCGGAGTGCGAGATCCGCTGATCGGCGAGAACACTCGCCAGGTCGTCCAGGGCACCCGCGCGGATGTCCACCACGACCGGCGAGGGAATCAACCGGGTCAGTACTGGCACGCGATCACCCGTCCGCGGGCGAGGTCGTCGTGGTTGTCGATCTCGACCCAGCTGACGTCGCCGATCGGCGCCACGTCGACCTTGAAGCCGCGGTCGACCAGCTCCTGGTAACCGTCCTCGTAGTACAGCTGCGGGTCACGCTCGAACGTCGCCCGCAGCGCGTCGGCCAGCTCCTCGGCCGCGTCGCCCTCGATCAGGGTCACGCCGATGTACTCACCGGTCGCCTCCGCCGGGTCCATCAGCTTGGTGATCCTGCGGACGCCCTTCTCGGGGTCCACGACGACCTTCATCTCCTCGTCGGCCAGGCTCTTCACCGTGTCCAGGGCGAGGATGATCTTCTTGCCGTCGCCGCGCGCGGCGAGGAGGGTCTTCTCGACGGAGACCGGGTGCACGGTGTCGCCG
>NZ_JBFATL010000006.1:0-14310 GCF_040678315.1 Streptomyces sp. NPDC052721
CTCGTACTGGATGTACTTGGGTCGGGGCCCGGTGCGGCGAGAGTGCGTGCATGGCGTCGCGCGGCAGACGGGAGTTTGACGACAGGGCCTAGGCCAGCCACACCGTGGTGTCCGGCGGCAGAACCCTCCCCTCCGGCAGCGGGCCGCTGCTCAGCAGCACCTCGCCCGGCGGCAGCGGTACCGCCCCGGTACCGAGGTTGGTGACGTTCCGCCAGGCCTCGGCGCGGCTGAAGTCGAGGACGTCGGCGGGCGCGTCCGCCGTCCAGGTCAGCGTCTCGCCCTGGAGGAGCTTGCGGCGCAGCCGCAGGGCCGAGCGGTACAGCTCCAGCGTGGAGCCCTCGGTACCGGCCTGCGCCTCGACGGCGTACGCCGCGAAGGCCGCCGGCTGCGGCAGCCAGCCGGGCCCGGGCCCGAAGCCGTACGACGGTCCGGTCGTCGTCCACGGCAGCGGCACCCGGCAGCCGTCGCGGCCCTTGCGGACATGGCCGGTCTGCTCCCAGATCGGGTCCTGGAGCACCTCGGTGGGCAGGTCGGCGACCTCGGGCAGGCCGAGTTCCTCGCCCTGGTAGAGGTACGCCGAGCCGGGCAGCGCCAGCATCAGCAGGGTCGCCGCCCGGGCCCGGCGCAGTCCGGCCGCCGTGTCGATCGCCGGCGCGGTGCCGCCGGACAGCAGCCAGGCGGCCGGGTCGGTGCCGGCCGGCAGCACGAGCCGGGAGGCGTGGCGTACGACGTCGTGGTTGGACAGCACCCAGGTCGCGGAGGCGCCGGCGGTCCGGGCCGTGACCAGTGAGGCGGTGATGACGTCGCGCAGTTCCTCCGCGTCCCAGCGTGCCTCCAGGTACTCGAAGTTGAAGGCCTGGCCGAGTTCGTCCGGGCGGGCGTACAGGGCGCGGCGGGCACCGGGGACCCAGGCCTCGGCGACGGCGGTGCGCGGCGGACTGTAGGCGTCGAAGATCTTGCGCCAGTCGCGGTAGATCTCGTGGACCTCGTCCCGGTCCCAGTAGGGGTGGCTGCCGGGCGGCACCAGCGGCAGGGCCTGCTCGCCGGTCGCGCCGATGCCGCCGACGTCCCGCAGCGGCTCGGTGAGGTCCTTGGCCAGGCCGTGGGCGACGTCCACGCGGAAGCCGTCCACGCCCCGGTCGGACCAGAACCGCAGGGTGGTGCGGAAGTCGGCGCGGACCTCCTCGTTGTCCCAGTTCAGGTCGGGCTGTTCGGGGGCGAACAGGTGCAGGTACCACTCCCCGTCGGGCACCCGCCGCCAGGCGCTGCCGCCGAACACCGACTGCCAGTCGCTGGGCGGACGTTCACCGTGCGCGCCGCGCCCCGGCCGGAAGACATAACGCTCCCGGGCGGCGGATCCGGGTCCGGCGCGCAGCGCCTCCTGGAACCACGGATGCAGATGGGAGGTGTGATTGGGAACGATGTCCACGACGACCTTGAGCCCGAGCCGGTGCGCTTCACCCACCAGGGTGTCGAAGTCGTCCAGGGTGCCGAGGCGCTCGTCGACCCCGCGCGGGTCGATGACGTCGTAGCCGCCGTCGGCGAGCTCGGAGGGGTAGAAGGGGCTCAGCCACAGGGCGTCCACGCCGAGCGCCGCGAGATGGCCCAGCCGCTCGGTGATGCCCCTCAGGTCACCGAGGCCGTCACCGTCGGCGTCGGCGAAGCTGCGCGGATAGACCTGGTAGATGACGGCCTGCCGCCACCAGTCGGGGTTCCTGGACGAGAGGTCCGGCGAGAGGTCTGCCATACGGGCTCCCAGGGGACGGACGACAGTACGGAATCTGTATCTGTCCACATTGCCCGGAAAGGGAACCTTTCACGGCCGTTCAGCCGACGCAGTGCTCCAACAGCCCCCGAACGTCCGCGTCCACCACCCGGTACCGCACCACGCGCCCCTCCTTCTCCCCCGCCACGACCCCGGCCGCCCGCAGCAACCGCAGGGCCTGGGAGACCGCCGGGTCGTTCATCCCCGTGGCGATGGCCAGATCGGACACGGCGAGCGGCCCGGTACGGTGCAGCGCGACCAGCAGCGCCAGCCGGTTGGCGTCGGCGAGCAGCGAGAAACGGTCGGCCCAGGTGCGCAGACGCCCCGCCTCACCGATGGCGGCGATCGCCTCACACACCCGATGCCCGTCGATGGAACGACGGTCGGCTCGGTCGGCAGGCACGAGATGCATGAGGCCAGTCTGGCAGGCACCCTCTTTGTGATCTTCGATACCTGCGCAGGTACGCAGCTATGCAGGAAACCGCGTGCCCCTCTACGGTGGGCGGGCCGTGGTGTTCGGGAAGTCGATGCAAGGTCGACGCGGCCCTCGCCACTGTGATCGGGAAGTTCCCGTTCCGTCCGGCACCGCCGGGCCACTGGTCGCAGACCGGGAAGGCAGGAACGGCGGACGCACGACCCGTAAGCCAGGAGACCGGCCACGGCAGCTCACGAAGTGATCCACGAGGTGCTGGAGCGTGAACCCATGGCCGATGCCGCGTCTTTCCGCTGGCGACGCGAGGACACCGTCAAGACAGTGGGGCTGATGGCGGTGATCGTCGCCCTGCACGTCGTCGCCTTCGGAATTCTCTATGTTCTCGTCGTGCCCGAGCACTACGAGGTCGGCTCCGATGTCTTCGGGGTCGGTCTGGGCATCACCGCCTACACCCTCGGCATGCGGCACGCCTTCGACGCCGACCACATCGCGGCGATCGACAACACGACCCGGAAGCTGATGGCCGACGGGAAGCGGCCGGTGTCGGTGGGGTTCTGGTTCGCGCTCGGCCACTCCAGCGTGGTGGTGCTGCTGGCGCTGCTGATCGCGGGCGGCACCTCGCTGGCCGGGAAGGTCATGAACGAGGGCTCCACCACCCACCAGGTGCTCGGCTTCCTCGGTACGACGGTCTCCGGCACGTTCCTCTACCTCATCGCCGCCCTGAACCTGGTCGCCCTGGTGGGCATCCTGAAGGTCTTCCGGGCGATGCGCGCGGGCGCGTACGACGAGAAGGAACTGGAACAGCACCTGGACTCGCGGGGATTCATGAACCGCGTCCTCGGCCGGCTGACGAAGTCCGTCTCCCGGCCGGGGCAGATGTACCCGCTCGGCTTCCTCTTCGGCCTCGGCTTCGACACGGCCACCGAGGTGACGCTGATGGTGATGGCCGGTTCGGGCGCGGCGGCGGGCCTGCCCTGGTACGCGATCCTCTGCCTGCCCCTCCTCTTCGCCGCTGGGATGAGCCTGTTCGACACCCTCGACGGCACGTTCATGAACTTCGCCTACCAGTGGGCGTTCTCCAACCCGGTCCGCAAGGTCTTCTACAACCTCGCCATCACCGGCCTGTCCATCGCCGTCGCCTTCTTCATCGGCACCATCGAACTGGTCGGCGTCCTGCACGAGAAGTTCGGCCTGCACGACGACTTCACCGGCTGGATCGCCGGCCTCGACCTGGACAACGTCGGCTACCTCGTCGTCGGCCTGTTCGTGCTGGTGTGGGCGGCGGCGCTGGCGTACTGGAAGGTCGCCCGGGTGGAGGAACGCTGGGCGGTCTCCCCGTCCGCCGCCGAGTAGGGGGCTAGGTCCTGTCGTCAAACTCCCGTCGTCCGCCGGAGGGCGGGCCGCGCGGCGTCAGGTGCGTGCTCTCGGCGTGCCGGGCCCCGGCCCTCGTACTGGATGTACTTGGGTCGGGGCCCGGTGCGGCGAGAGTGCGTGCATGGCGTCGCGCGGCAGACGGGAGTTTGACGACAGGGCCTAGCGCGCGACCGTCTCCAGGTACAGCTTCACGTACCGGTCGGCGTTCACCTCCAAGGCCACGTCGACCAGGGCGCGTTCGCGACCGCCCTCGTGGATCTCGGACTCGCCGAGGCGGGGGCGGCGGTCGACGACGGTCTGGCCCCGGGTGGGGCCGGGGGCGAGGGAGACCTCGACCGGGAGCAGGCGGGTGGTGATGCCCTGCGGGTCGGCGACCGCGCACACCGCGCCCGCGTCGCCGAGGCCGCCCGCCTCCTCCGCCTGAGGCGGCTCGCCCTGGTGGGCCGGCCGGTGGGCGAGCAGCTCACCGGCCAGGCGGGTGCCGGGCTCGCCGCTGGCGCGCAGCCGGTGGACGTCGCCGCTGTCCACGACGACCTGCTGGAAGACGTCCAGGCCGTACATCGTGATCGGCACCCCGGCGGTCAGCAGGATCGCCGCCGCCTCCGGGTCGTGCCAGACGTTGATCTCCGCGACCGGCGTGGCGTTCCCGGTGGCCACGGCCCCGCCCATGAACACGATCCGCTCGATGTTCCGGGTCACCTCGGGGTGGGTGCGCAGCAGCAGGGCGATGTTCGTGAGCGGCGCGGTCGGGATCAGGGTGACCGGGCGCGGGGAGGCCAGGATCTCCCGGTGCAGGAGGGTGACGGCGTCGACGCCCACCGGGGTCCGGGTGGGCGCGGGCAGGCCCAGGTCGCCCATGCCGTCGGCGCCGTGCACCGGGGCCGGGCGGGCCGGCTCCAGCAGTGGGCGCTCGGCACCCCGGGCCACCGGGATGTCGGGGGCGCCCGCCTGCTCCAGCACGGTGAGGGTGTTGCGGACCACCCCGTCCACGTCGGTGTTCCCGGCCACGCAGGTCACCGCCCGGAGGTCGAGTCCCGGATGGCGCACGGCGAACAGCAGGGCCAGGGCGTCGTCGACACCGGTGTCGCAGTCGATGATCACGGGAATGGGCTGACCGTCCACGGCGGACTCCTTCCGTCGTGCCGACCTTAGATCAGTCCGGCAGGCCGCGAACGGCGCAGGGCACCGACGTCGCAGCGCCGGGCACCGGCCTGGCAGTGCCGGGCGGCCGGTCCTGGCATGCCCGGCGGCCCGCCCCGGCCGGCCGGGCGGTCAGCCACGCGGTGCCGACCGGCACCCCCGGCGCGCCGGCAGTCGTCCCGGCTTCATCCGGGTCTCCTCCGTGCGGGAGGCGCACGTCCCGGTGGACGACGAAGCCCCGGGGCGTGCGCCCCGGGGCTTCGGTGCTGGTCAGGTGTCAGCGCGCCGGGACGGTCTCCGGCGTCGTCGTGCTCGACGGGCACAGGTGGGCGCGCTGCATGGACGGCACCGTACCGGCCCGGCGAGGACCGCACCACGGAATTTCCGCCGCTCCCTCACCCGTACGGCCCGGAGCGCTGGTGCGCAGGTCAGGGCGGTGGTGCCGTGAGATCAGGACCCCGCCGGCCGCACGCAGCCCAGGAGGCACCGATGTCCCCCGCGATACCCCACCTCCCCCGTGCCGTCGTGCTCTCTCTGATCGGCGCCGGCCTGCTGGCCGCCGGCGGCTGCGCGGCCCTCGGTCTGAACCACCCGGCGAGCGCGCCGCACCCCCTGCCCACGCTCGACCGGCCGGCCCCGACGCCCAGGGCGTCCGCGCGGGCCGACGGTTCCTCGCTCAGCGACGAGCAGGCGCGGGCCGCGCTGATCACCGAGACCGACCTCGGCGATCCCTGGATCTCCACGCGCGGCGCGGCCACCTGGCACGACGGGCTGCTGAAGGCGCACACCACGGCCGGGGAGTGCCAGCGGCTGCTGGACGCCCTGTACAGCGACGAACTGCTCGGCGGCCCGGCCCGCATCGCCGTCGGCCTGGACGACGCCGGCACCGGGGCCCAGCTCCGCTACCAGATCGGCGCCCGCCGCCCGGCGGACGTCGACGCCATGCTGACGTGGCTGCGGACGCTGCCGGCGCGGTGCGCGCGGTTCACGGCCACCACCGAGCTGGGGCTCGTGGAGGACGTACAGGTCGTGGACGCCCCGCTGCCCGAGGTCGGGGACGCCCGCCAGGGCCTGCGTGTCACCGTCGCCGGCAGGACGCCCGACGAACAGGAGTTCCTGCTCACCCTGGACGTGGCCGCCGTCCGGGTCGGCGAGGACGCGTTCGCGCTGACCAACGGCAGCCTGGGGGACGTGCCGAACGGTGCGACCCAGGCGGCCGTGCAGGTCGGCGCCCTGCGCCTGGCCGACATCCGCAAGCAGGGCCGGGCGCAGGTGTGAGGCCTCAGAGCGGCGGCTGGGCCGGGGCCGGGCCGAGGGTGGTTGTGCCGGGGGTGGTGCGGTGACCGAGGCCGGTGCGGTAGGCGTCCAGGGCGGCCTCGACACGGCCCGTACGGCGCAACAGATCGCCGAGGAGGCGGCACAGGTCGGCGAGGTCGCCGGCGGCGCCCGCGCGCTCCAGGAGGCTGAGGGCGCGGACGTAGTGCTCCTCGGCGGCCTCGGTGTCCCGGGCGTCCTCGGCGATGATGCCGAGGAGGCGGTGCGCGCCGGCGGCGTGGACGGCGCCGCGCTCGGAGGAGAAGTCGCCGAGGACGCCCTCCAGCAGTTCGGCGGCCTCCCCGGACTTGCCCCGGCGGTGCAGCACGTCGGCGAGTTCGACGGCGGCCTGGCTGCGGTACAGGGCGGCCCGGGTCTCCGACAGCATGGCGTACGCCTGCCGCAACTCGTCTTCGGCCCGCTCCAGTTCGCCGTTCTGGGCGCAGACGTAGCCGCGCATCCAGTGGCAGTTGGCCAGCTCGGTGCGCAGGCTCAGCCGGCGGTACAGCTCGGCGGCCTTGGCCAGGGAGGCGTCGGCCTCGGCGGCCCGGCCCTCGGCGAGCAGGGTACGGGCCACCGAGCGGTGCATCCGGGCGATCAGCGCGGGGTCGCCGGCCTGCGGGGCGAGCGCGAGGGCGAACTCGGCGGCCTGGGCGGCGCGGGCATGGGCGCCCATGTCCATGTACGGGCCGATGATGCTGGCGTAGAGCAGCAGGAGCGCGTCGGGGTCGTGGAGCCCGCCCCGGTTCAGCTCGTCGAGGGCGGTCTCCAGGAGGTAGACGGCGTAGCGGAGTTCACCGGCGAGGTAGTGGGCGACGGCCCGGCCGCGCAGGGCGGGCACCCGGACGGGCAGGGTCTTGTCGGCCAGCTGTTCCTCGGCCTGCTCGAAGTACTCGCGCGCCACGGTCAACTGACCCGTTTCCAGGGCGCATTCGCCGAGCCCGAGCAGGGCGGCGGCGTGCTCGTACCCCAGTGCGTGGGCCTCGGCCTCCGCACGCAGCACGGCGTACTGGGCGGCCGCCTCCTCGGCCCGTCCGTCGGCGAGGACCCGCTGGGCCTCGGTGAGCCGCAGCCGCAGGCCGGTGGCGAGGTGGGCGGGCCGGCCGACGGCCAGTTCCTCGAAGGCGACCCCGAGCCGGTCCGCGATGTGCCGCAGCGCCTCGTCGGAGGCGCGGACCCTTCCGGCCTCCAGGGTGGAGATGTAGGCGGGTGTGTACGCCGGCTCCGCCAACTGCCGCTGGGTGAGGCCCTGTTGATTGCGCAGCCGTTGCACTCGCCGCCCGATGACTTCCGGGTCGTCCCGCTCCCGCATGCCGCCCGCCCCCCAACTCCGTTGACACCTCTTGCCGTTGCGCTCCGGCAGCCCCTAGGTTAAACGGCGAATTAAACATGCTTAACACGCCGCTGTTGTGTTGTGAGGTCGCCGTGCCCGGACGTACATCCGCACCCTACGCACCGCCCCACTCCCGCATCCGCCCGATCGGCCGAACCCCCACCGTCCGAGGGATCATCGCGGCCGTCATCGCCGCCGCGGCCCTCCTCCTCGCGGCGAACGCCGGCCCGGCCCGCGCGGCCGGCACCACGCCGGCACCCGCGACGACCCAGCAGGCGGATCACTGACGACCACGGGCACGCCGACGGCCGCAGCGCGTGGGCAGGTCACAGCTGTGCGCCTTGGGGCACGGGGGGGGACCAGTGCGCCTCCCCGGCCCGGCGGCTGCCCCGCTCCGCGCGCCCGGCCTGTCCACGGTCGCCGCAGGTGTCCGCACACCCGCCTCCGGGGCCCGCGCGCTTTTGTCAGCGACATGACCTAGTCTTTCCACACTCGCCGCACGAGGCACACACGGCTCATCCACAGGGGGCGGACGCATCGCCCTGCCCGCGCGGCGCCCATGTCTTTTTCTTTCATTCGTTCCGGGGGGTTCGAATCAGCGTGCGCAAGCGCTCTCTCACAGCTGCCACCACCCTGGCGGTGCTGTTCAGCTCGGCGGCCCTCGCCGTCACTCCGGCCTTCGCCGACTCCACCCAGATCCTGCCGGTCAGGACGACCGGTGACATCGTCGTCGACGCCGTCCACCAGCAGGTCTTCGTCAGCGACCCGCTGAACGGCAAGATCGTCGTCACCGACTACGCCGGCAAGGTCTTCAAACAGCTCACCACCAACCTGTCCGGCGTCACCGGCCTGGAGCTGTCCGCCGACTCCGGCACGCTCTACGCGGCCGTGCAGGACCTCGACGCCATCGCCGTCTTCGACACCGTCACCGACACCGAGACGACCCGGTACGAGGTCGGCGACAAGCCGCTCAGCGTCGCCCTCGCGGGCGGCAAGCTGTGGTTCGGCTACGGCGGCGCCGCCGCGGGCAACATCGGCTCCGTCGACCTGGCCGCCGAGGACCACACGGTCACGCTCGGCCAGGACAACGGCTGGTACGCGGCCCCGCTGCTGGACGCCGCGCCCGGCTCCAGCACCCTCGTCGCCGGCGCGCTCGGACAGAGCCCGGCCGAACTGGCCTCCTACGACGTCTCGTCGGGCACCGCGACCAAGGTGGCGAGCACCCGTGAGGCGGGCAGCAACCTCGGCGACCTCCAGGTCACCCCCGACGGCAAGGACGTCGTGGTGGCCAGCGGCGCGCCGTACTACCAGCAGGTGTTCCGGACCTCCGACCTCAACGAGGACGGCAAGTACGTCACCGACGCGTACCCCAACTCCGTCGCGATCGCGCCGAACGGCACCGTCGCGGCCGGCATCGACGGCTCCTACGAGCCGGACGTCTACATCTTCAAGCCCGGCACCAGCGAGGCCGTCCGCACCTACGACTTCCCCAACACCGGCACCAGCAGCGGCTCCGACCTGCTGGCCCGGGGCGGCCTGGCCTGGGCCCCCGACGGCTCCCGGCTGTTCGCGGTGACCAGCAACAACGAGGGCGTGTTCTCCCTGCGCGTCCTGAACGCGCCCACCAAGGCGGTCTCCACCGTCACCGTGGACGCGCCGGCCACCGCGACCCGCGCCAAGCAGCTCACCGTCAAGGGCAAGGTCGCCTCCAAGGTGGCCGTCCCCGCCGGCACCAAGCTGACCGTGACCCGCACCGACCTGGAGTCACCGAAGGGCAAGGCCCTCGCGGCGGCGGTCACCAAGGCCGACGGCTCGTTCTCCTTCACCGACACCCCGCCGGCCGGCGGCAAGGTGAAGTACACGGTGGCCTACGCCGGCGACGCCGCCCACGCGGCGGACTCCGGCTCGGACTCCGTCGACGTCTCCCGCGCCAAGCCGGCCCTGACCATCAACAACAACGGCAAGGTGTACTCGTACGGCCAGGACGTCAGGTTCACCGCACACCTGGGCAAGACGTACAAGAACCGTACGGTGGAGATCTGGGCCGACCCGTTCGGCGGCGACAAGCCGAACAAGCTGGTGAAGTCCGGCAAGGTCAACTCCGACGGCAACCTGTCGGTCACGCTGGACCTGAAGCGGGACGCCAAGGTCACCGCGAAGTTCGCGGGCGACTCCCGGTACAAGCCGGCGTCCGCCGCCAGCACCGTCGGCGCCCGGGTCAGCGTGTCCACGTCGGTCAGCAGCCACTACAAGGCGAAGTCGGCGTGGGGCCACACGTACTACTTCTTCCACAAGACCAAGGACCCGCTGATCACGACGAAGATGTCGTACTACCCGGGCCGCGCGCAGAAGTTCGAGTTCGAGGTGTACTACCAGGGCCGCTGGTACCCGGGCGACCCCGCCTACTTCAAGCTGGGCTCCGACGGTGTCTCCAAGGTCCGCATCACCGGCGACCACGGCGAGGACGTCGGCTGGCGGTTCCGGGTGCGCTCGTCGTACATCAACAGCACGTCCGGTGACATCGTGAACTCCACGACGCACGGCGCCTGGAAGTACTTCACGTTCACCAAGTAAGGGTCACTGGGCGGCCTGGAGCCGGCCCAGCCGCCGCTGGACGCTCTCCAGCGCGCCGCGGCGGCGCCCCGGCACCCTGAGCCGCACCTCAGCGAGCGCGGGCCCGAGTTCACGGGCCCGCGCCGTGTCCCGGATACGGGTCCACTGGTGGTGGGCGCGGTCCACGGCCGCCTCCACGGCGGGCGCGTCCACCGCCTGCCCGGCGGCCAGCCGCGTCTCGGCCACCGTCAGCCAGGCCCGGCAACTGCGCACCGGGTCCCCCGCGAACATCGCCAGATCGGCCCGCACCTCACTCCAGTGCAGCGCCTGCTCGGAAGCGGCGCCGTACCCCCGCACCGCCTCCGCCTCGTACCGGGCGGCCATCCCGTCGGCCTCGGCGTGCCGCCCGGCCCGCACGGCGGCACTGATGACGGCGTGCGGGTCCTCGGGGCGGGGGGAGGGGAGAGGAGCGGCGAACGCGATGGGGGACATGGGGGAGGCGGGTACGGCGTAACCCCCCGCGTCGGCCAGCAGCAGATTGCCCTTCGTCTCCTGCGGGATCCGGCCCACCGCCTGCTGGTGCAAGGCGTCCAGCGGGGGCCGGTGGCCGCTGCGCAACAGCGTGGCCACCGTCTTCATGTACGCCGGCTCCGCCAGGCCCCGCCGTCCCGCCGCCGGGGCGATGCGGCCGTACACGGCGGTGTTCCGGCCGGAGTCGAGGCCGCGCTCGGTGACGTACCGCCAGGCCTCGGCGTCCGCGTGCAGATCCACGACGAGGGCGGTGTCCACGGCGGAGCGCAGGCGCAGTTCCTCGCGGATCCAGTGCCAGGGCAGCGCGGTGTAGCGGACCGTGGCCGGCGTGGTGCGGGCCAGGGCGAGGTGGGGCTGGTGCTGGCGGCGGTCCAGCTGCAACTGGCCGGTGACGTACACGGTGAGCGGGCCGGGAGAGGCCGCGGCGGCCCGCAGCCGGGTGAGGACGGCCTGCGGTTCCAGCGGATCGGCGAGTTCGATGACGTTCGCGGTACCGGTGCCGGACAGGACGGCGGGGGCGACCGCGGCCAGCACCGGCAGCACACCGGCCGCGTCCACCAGGCGCCCCCGGCCCAGCGGCGCGGCCGCGAGCAGCAGCACGGTTCCGGGCATCGTGCCTCCCCCAAGTCACCCTGTGGACCCCGCGACCCCTCCGTACCCGGGGCCCCGTGGATCCGCTCTCCAGCCAGCACCGTAACCGCTGCGCCTGCGAACCGACGTGTCCCCCCGGCAAACACCCCCCTTCGCGCCCGCGCATCCGCCGTCACCCACCCTGTACGCGTCCGGCCCCGGAGCCGCCGGCCCCCGGCGCTTCCCACCCCGCCGCGCCGCCCGCGCCCGCCGCATCCGACGTCCCCGCTTCCCCGCTGCGCCGGACCGCGAAGATCGTCGTGTCGTCCTCCAGGCAGCCGCCCGCGTGGCGCAGTACGCCGTCGCGGACGCGGCGCACCAGGCGGCGGGGCTCGGCGCGGCGGGGGTCGGCGCGGACCGCGCGGGACACCTCACGGGCCAGCTGGTAGAACTCGCCCGGCTTGTCGCGGGCCTCGGTCACCCCGTCGGTGACCAGCAGCAGCGTCTCGTCGGCGGCCAGCCGCACCCGGTGCACGGTCGGCGGGCCGCCCGCGAGGTCGCCGAGGCCGAGCGGCAGCCCGTCGCCAGCGGGCAGCTCGCGGACTCCCAGCCGGCCGATGGCGAGCGGGGGCTCGTGACCGAAGTTCATGACGTCGATCGCGTCCGTGGTCCCCTCGGGGAAGGCGACGAGGACGGCGGTGGCGAAGCGGTCGCCGTCGTCCCGGCCGAGCGCGGCGGTGTGGGCGCGGTGCCGCCGCATCCGGGTCTCCAGGCGTTCGGCGACGGTCCTGAGATCCCTCTCGTGGAACCCCGCCTCACGGAACGTACCGAGCAGCGCGGCCGCGGTCTCCACCGCGCCGAGCCCCTTGCCCTGCACGTCGCCGACGAGCACCCGGGTGCCGTGCGGACCGGGCTGGATGTCGTAGAAGTCGCCGCCCACCCGGGCGTCGACGTCGGCGGCCAGGTACACACCCGCGTGCTCCAGCCCGGCCCAGCGCGACGGCAGCGGGCGCAGCACCGTGCGCCGGGTGGTCTCGGCGATGTCCCGCATGTGCCCGGCGTACCGTTCCTGGCGCACGCGCACGACCGCCGCCAGCGTGGCCAGGGTGCCGCCGAGGGCGACGAGGAGGAAGTCACCGAATCCGGCCTGGTACTGGTCGGGCCAGGCGCTGTCCACGAGGACGTACGTCACCACGGACAGCACGCTGTAGGCGGCCGTCGTCCACACCCCGCAGATCGCGGCGGCGATGCCCGGGACGAGCACGATCCAGGTGATGATCCGGAACTTCTCGCCGGTGTTGAAGTCCAGCAGGACGACGCCGACGAGGAGCAGCAGGGGCGGCAGCCACGCGACGCTCACCCCGCGGATCCGTAGCAGCGGGCCGCGCCGCCGCCCGTACTCCATCTCCGTCACCGCGGCCGGCCCTCCATGTCCTTCAGCGAACCACGGGAGAGAACGGCACGCATCCGGGCACTCGTCACCCTCCTGGCCGAGTTGCCAGGCCGCGCGCCCCGGTGTGCCCTGGACACGGGGGCGAGGAGAGAGAGGAGTGCTCTCATGGCTCAAGCGGCACCCGCGCCCGGCGGAATGTCCCGGCCCGGCCGCACGCCCGAGGCGGAGCGCCGGTCGTCCGACGTGGTCCGGCGTTCACCCGACGTCTTCGACACGCGCACCCACGCGATCGGCCGGCTGGCCGTCCCGGTCGTGCTGGGGCTGATCTACGGCTACTGGGTGGCGGCCAACAACCGCTTCGGCGGCCCGATCACCGGCTGGAACGTACTGCTCGGCTTCGTCAGCGCGCTGGTGTTCGCGGTGCTGTGCGCGGCCCTGCTGATGCTGGCCCCCCGGATGCCGCGGGAGGTGCACGCGCTGCTGTGGACGGCGTTCGTCGGCTGTGCGTTCGGCTTCCTCTACAACCAGAGCGGCAGCCTCTTCCCCACCCAGAGCGGCAGCCAGGGCGGCGACGTGTGGCGGTCGGTGCTGATGTCCCTGCTGGTGTCGGCGGCCACCTTCGCCACCTTCTTCTACCGCTACTACACGCGGGAGGACGCGTTCGGACGCCGGATCCGCTGAGGACGCCCTGTCCCGGAGCGGGCGCGCGTGAGCCCCGGCCGGTCGGCCGAGGCCCACGCACTCCCCTGTGTCCCCAGTGGCCCACATCAGCCACTTCTTTCTCCCTAGCACCAGGAAACACCCGTTCGGGTGAACCCTCCACCGGAGAACGCCCGAACGCAGTCCTCCCGCTCGCGCCCCGGCCCCGGTGGCCCTTGCCTGGAAGCGTGCCCCCACGCCTCAGGAGCGCCCTGTCGGCCGTACTGATCACCCTGTCCTGCCTCCTCGTGCCGTTCGGCGCGCTGGCGGCCTGGGCGGCGTACGGGCTCGCCGACACAGGCCGGTACGTCACCACGATGGCGCCGCTCGCCACCGACCCCGCCGTGCGGGAGGCCGTCGTGGAAACGGTCGGCGACGGCATCCTGCACGCGGTGGACGAGCATCTGGACGTGCGCCCGGTGCGCGGCTCGGTCCGGCCGTTCGTGCACGACGCGGTGCGCTCCTTCACCCAGACCCGCGCCTTCCGGCTGGCCTGGGACACCGGCAACCGGATCACCCACGACGCCGTCCTGCGCGCACTGCGCGGGGAGGACGAGCGCGCCGTCACCGTCGACCTGGCCCCTGTCACCGCCCAGGTCAAACGCCAGCTCACCCGTGATCACGTGCCGCTCGCCGCGCGCATCCCGGTGGAGCACACCGAGGTCCCCGTGCTCCCGGCGGACCGGCTGACCACGCTCCGGAAGGGGTACCACGTGCTCGAAGTCGCCGGCTTCTGGCTGCCGGTGGCGGCCGTCGCCTTCGCCGTCGGCGGGATCGCGCTCGCCGTCCACCGGCGCCGGGCCGTCGCCGCGACCGCCCTGGGCACGGCCCTGGGCGGCGCCCTGCTCGTCGTCGCGCTGACCGTCGGCCGCGACCTGACCCTGGCCGACCTGCCCGCCGGTGTGTCCCACCCGGCGGCGGGCGCCGTCTACGACGCCCTGACCGGCACCCTGCGCACGGCCGGCTGGCTACTGCTGGGCCTCGGCCTGGCGGTCGCCCTCACCGTCTGGCTCACCCGCCACCTCCGGCCGCGCCGCCCCGCGCGACCCCGACGAGCGTCTCCGGCGCGCGCCCCGGCCGGCCCTCCGACACCGACCCGAGCCCAAGCCTGACCACGTCCGGCGACCGGCCCGGGCCCACGCCCTGACCGACAGACTGCCGCCGACTCCCGGCCCGCCGTCACCGCCAGGCTCCCCCACCACCTC